>CAZEDK010000014.1:0-16382 GCA_964511025.1 uncultured Candidatus Peribacteria bacterium
AGATATAAAAAGACACAAAAAGTGCTAATATTACGAGATCTTAGACAGGTTCTAATACTCAACTTCATTAATTTTTCAGCTATCAAGCTAAAATATGGCTCTTGGCGAATATCAAATTCGGAAACAATAATATTAGCAAACTGTTCTATTTCTAGTAGTTTATTTGATTCAATATCAGCCCTCAAAAGAGTTAATCTTTGAGGTGCTTCGATTGAATCTTCTACAATTTCAGTTTGTAAACCTAGCAAAGAAGATTGATCACATTGATTTTCTAGCTGACCTTGTAATTCAGGTGTCTGCGACATAACACGTTAATTAATATGCAATCGGATTATTATAGCACATTCTCAATCTCATCACCAACCATATACCCATCAAATCTCGGCTGAAATTTAATATACGGCTGTATTCCATAAATAAGTTCTGTATTAAACAAAGGCACGCCAAAAGGATTAATTTCAACAATTTCATACATTATTTGCTGCATTATTTCTTGTCTTTCTTTATCACCTACAGTATTTTGAGCTTTTTCTATCAATTTATCGATTTTTTTATTTATATATAAAGATGCATTATAAGCACCATAATCTCCTACTCTACTATGTACCATATTGATCAAAAAATCATTGATATCAGCAAGTTCATGTTTCCATCCAATCAGATAAAAATCTGTATCACCTTTTGCAATTTTCAGAAGCAAATCAGAAGACTCTAAGAAATTCAACTTTATGTCGAACCCTATATTATATAATTCATCCTTGATATATTCGCCCAAAGCTTCAAATCCATAAGGTAAATCAAGTTGAACATTTAGCCGGTTAAATGATGCCACGCTGGCAAATGATTCTTGTGATTTTTGCAGATCCTGACTTAGACCTTTGATATCAGGATTGAAACCAAATATTCCATTGCTGGCAAATTGATTGGCTGTCTCTACGCCACCACCTCCAAGCACCTCAATCTGCAATGTATCAATCGCAAAATGTACAGATTTGATCAAATTAAGATCCTTGAAAACAGAATCAACCGTATCAAAACCTAAAAAATAAGTTTCAAGCGCAGGAAATTTAATTATTTCAATTTTACTGTCAGATATAAGAGAATCAGGATAACTTGAAGGCAAATCGACGACAATATCACTTTTTTTATTCTCAAGACTACGCACTCTTTGCTCTGGACTTTCAAGAGCTTGAAAATTAATTGCATTATAATAAAGCTTGGAACGAGAATAGTAAGGATTATTGATTAAATTCACATCATCTTCGGATACTTTTTTAATCATATAAGGCCCTGTGCCATAGCTCTGACCATCAATTTCATGAAAAATCAACATCGTCGATATTTTTGAAAGGAAAAATGGATCTTTTTGTTTCAAAATAAATTTTAGTTTAAAATCATCAACAATTTCTATTCGGTCTATTGTTGACAAAAATGCTTTTAAATCCGACTGATTAGATTGTTTTATATCCTCATAAACTTGCACAACATCTTTTGAGCTAAATTTATCACCATTCGAGAAAAAAAGATCAGATCGCAAATCAAAATCCCAAGTAATACCATCGTCAAGCAGTCCCCATCTTTTTGCCAATGCCGGTTTCAATGTAAGATATGGATCGAATTTTACAAGCGATTCATATACGTTAGACAAAATACTTCTATTTACGGAATTAAAAGACAAAGGAGACAAAGTCGGAAATTTTGACGGATAAACAATATCTAAAATCTCATCAGAAACTTTAATCGATATAGTAGAATTTATTTTTTCAGCCAAAACACCATAAGATTTTTCTAAAAATATAAGCAAAGATAAAAAGACAGCTACTACAAGTACTATAGCTATCTTCATTGAATCACGTGACAGATTGAGTAACATAAAAAATCCCTACGGATTAAGACCAAGGTTCTTCTTAATTTCATCTACTGCAGTACTAGCATTATCTTCAGCTTCTTCTTCATAGAAAAAATCTTCTATCCATGAAGCTTCAGCTAAATGCCTTTCTTCTAACAACTTGAGTTGATCGCCATGTTCAGCACATAACTCTTGAAATTTTCTCTTTTCCTCCTCAAGAATTTTAATCAATTCATCAATTTGATATTGGCTAAGTTTTGGCACACTTTCTATAATTTTGAGTTTTTCTTCTTTCAGTAAAGATATAGATCTAAGAATACATTTCAAAAACAATGTTTCATCAAACTGCGTATTTGGATGCTCCGGAATTGGTATCTTTGGTGGATTTTCTACAAAGATCTTATCTGACAAATCTCCAAACGAATAACCCGTCGAATTACCTCCACCTTGTTGTTGACCTGCAAGATTAGCTTGCGCAGGCGTTTGACCGCCTAAATTTTGTTCGTCTGCCATGTTTATATTTTTGCAAAAATAAAATCATATTTTAGTATACATTAGATTTATTTAAATACAAAACATTTTACAAAATTTTCAGTCTTTGCTATCTTCTTGTAGCAAAATTCCCACAAAATTTACACTTTTCATCCAAAACACGGGCGGGGAGCGCTGCACTGATAATGTATGTTTACAATCTATATATTACAAAGCAAAAAAGATAATTCATATTACGTAGGAATGACCAGCAACATTCAAAAAAGAATTACCTATCACAACAATGGGAAAGTAAAATCAACAAAATCCAAGATTCCCTGGAAAATAGTATACAATGAAACAGCTATAAATAGAGAAGATGCAAGAAAAAGAGAAAAATATTTAAAATCTGCTGCTGGTAGAAAATTTAGAAAAAATTTATTCCAAAACACGGGCGATTAGCTCAGCTGGTTAGAGCGCTACACTGATAATGTAGAGGTCCGAGGTTCAAGTCCTCGATCGCCCACCATCTTAAAATCTAAAATAACATCTTTACATATTTATATTTCAAAATTTACCTGATTAGCTCAGCTGGTTACCCGCCCGAATGACTGTACTCGGTCGGGCGGGGAGCGCTACACTGATAATGTAGAGGTCCGAGGTTCAAGTCCTCGATCGCCCACCATAAATTCTGTTAATTTTTAAAAGAAGTTCTGTTATTCTTAAAGTAGACTTAAAAATAGACTTAATTTAAAAGAATAATGCGCATAGAAAAAAATAAACTTAGCTTTTTGAAAAAAAAAATAGGATTTTTTTTAGAAAATACAGATATATATATATTTGGCTCGCGTATAGATGATAAACGCAAAGGAGGAGATATAGATATTTTGATTATAGGAAATCGCAAACTAAAATTAATTGAAAAAATTAAAATCAAAATAGAATTTTGGAAACATTTTGGGCATCAAAAACTTGATATCGTGAGTTTCACCAGAACAGAAAAAACAAATTTCAAAGAATTAATACTGCAATCTGCTATCAAAATATAAATGCAAAAAAAAGATTTAATTAAGCAAAATTTACAAGAATATATAGATTTACTTGATCAATCAGTAAAGGCTTTAGAATACTCCTACAGCAAATCAAAATCTATAAGCCTAAACAAAATATTAACATTAGATGAACTTGAAATATTAGAAGCTTTTACGGCAAGATTTTCAAGAACATCAGATATTTTAACTCAAAAAGTATTAACTTCATTTTTCATGATTTTAGGTGAAGATTTTCATACACTAATTGACAAAGCAAATTTTTTAGAAAAAATAAATGTACTGAAAAAAGCTGACGATATTTTGATTATTAGGAGTTTAAGAAATGAAGTTTCTCACGAATATTCAACAGCAGACATCAAAGAAATGTTTAGTGACACCATCAAACATACAAAAAATTTACTAAAAATAGTTAAAAATCTAAAAGAATATATAAACAAAAAATTCTTATGAATTCCACTACCATATTTATCATTTACTTGTTATATTTAAATCCCCTCTTGAGAAGCTTTAAAATATTTCAAAGCTAAATTTTATTATTTTGGAACCCAAACAAGCAATAATACTTGACGGCAAAGTTGTTTCACAGTTAGCACTTAAAAAAGCCAAAGAAGAACTGAAAACTTTGCATGAACAAAAAATTTATCCAAAATTAAGCATAATTTTAATAGGAAACAATCCTGCCAGCGTATCCTACATCAGGCAAAAAAAGAAATTCTGTGAAAAAACAGGCATTTTGGAAAATCAAATCAATTTCCCTGAAACTATCACTGAAGAAGCACTTTTAAATAAAATTTACGAATTAAATAATGACAAGTCTGTGCATGGAATTTTGGTTCAACTGCCAATACCTACACACATCAACGATCAGAAAATAATAGAAGCAATTAACCCAGCAAAAGATGTGGACGGCTTCCACGCTTACAACATTGGCAGAATGTTTTTGAAAAAAGAATTTGAAAATCTAGCTCCATGCACACCAAATGGTATTCTAAAAATACTTGAACACTACAATATAAATGTAGAAGGGAAAGAAGTTGTTGTCATTGGCAGAAGTAATATTGTAGGCAAGCCAATATCAATAATGCTGATAAACAGAGGCGCGACCGTAACAACTTGTAATTCAAAGACAAAAAATCTTAAATCTCATACACTAAGAGCAGATATACTCATTGTAGCAATAGGAAAAGCACATTTTGTAACTGCTGATACGATCAAGGAAGGCGCTGTAGTAATAGATGTTGGCGTAAATAGAATAAAAGACGACAATTCAAAGACAGGTTTTAAATTAGTTGGCGATGTAGATTTTGAAAAAGCTGTAAAAAAAGCTTCCGCAATAACACCAGTGCCAGGTGGTTGCGGTCCGATGACGGTTACTTGTTTAATAGAAAACACAATAAAAGCAGCTCAATTAGTTCATTAGTTGTTAGTTATTAGTTATTAGCCTAAAAAATTAAAAACTAAAAACCAAAAACTAAAAACTAAATCAAATGTGTGGAATAATAGCTATAGCATCACATGAAGAGGTTGTACAAGACTTATACGATGGTCTGATTATGCTCCAACATCGTGGCCAAGATGCGGCTGGCATGATGACTTTCGACAGACAAAGATTTCATTTGCACAAAGGAGATGGATTACTTAGAGATATATTCATTGACGAGAATATTCAAAAATTAAAAGGCGATTTTGGAATTGGACACGTCAGATATCCAACTGCAGGTGAATATTCAAGTGAAGAATCACAACCTTTTCTTACTACTTGTCCATTTGGCATTTCAATTGTTCACAATGGCAATTTGACAGATACCGCAAAACTTAAAAAAGAAATAATTGAAAAAAACATAAGATATCTAAACACAAAATCAGATTCTGAATTACTTCTCAATGTACTCGCTGATGAAGTGTTAAGTTTAAATAAATTAGAATTAGAAGCTGATGATTTTTTTGAAGCATTGTCAAAAATGTACAAAAGAGTAAAAGGTGCCTATGCAGCAATAGGGATGATAGCAAATCATGGAATTTTTGCTTTTCGCGATCAATATGGAATTAGACCATTGATACTTGGGGAAAGAGATACTCTCAAAGGTAAGGAGTATTGCATAGCGTCAGAAAGTGTTGCTTTTGCTCCATTAGGCTTCAAAATAATAAAAGATATAGGACCTGGAGAAGGAGTTTTTATAGATTTAGATTTCAACTTGTACATCAAACAATGTGGTGAAAAAAATTGGGCACCTTGTATTTTTGAATACGTCTATTTAGCAAGACCGGATTCAATGATCGACGATATCAATGTATACAAATCTCGATATCGAATGGGCGAGAAATTAGCAAAAAAAATAAAAAAAGCAAATATTACAGATATAGATGTTGTAGTGCCGGTGCCTGATAGTTCAAGAAGTGCGGCACAAGGAGTTGCAGAAGATTTGGGAATAAGATATCGGGAAGGACTTGTAAAAAATCGCTACGTTGGAAGAACATTCATAATGCCAGGTCAAAAAGCTCGCAAAAAATCTATTCGTTATAAGCTAAACACTATCGAGCTTGAGTTAAGAAACAAAAATGTATTACTTGTAGACGACAGTATTGTTCGAGGCAATACATGTAAAAAAATCATAGAAATGGTACGAGCAGCTGGGGCAAAAAAAGTTTATTTCGCGTCTTCAGCTCCAGCGATCAAGCATCCATGCGTTTACGGAGTCGACATGCCAACAAAAAAAGAATTCATAGCTGACAATCTCAACACAGAAGAAATTTGTAAAGCAATAGGCGCAGACATGCTTTTTTATCAGGATTTTGATGAATTACACGAATCCGTATCAGAAGGAAATCGCAAAATTCCAAGTTTTTGCATGGCATGCATGGATGGCAAATATCCAACACCTGAAGTTACTGAAGAAATGCTACAAGAAGCAGACATAACAAGAGGAGCTGAAAAAATAAATATTGAAGATGAAATTTGGGACAAAAACGAACTACAGCCTAATTTATTGTAAAAAAATGAAAAAAATCTTACTCATATCAAACGGTGGCCGAGAACATGCAATTGCTGATGCGATAAAAAGAAGCAAATCAAATCCCATACTTTATACATTTGCAACAGCTAACAACCCAGGAATTTATAATTTATCTGAAGAATATTTTGTTGCGAATAGTCTGAAAAACTTTGATGATTTAAAAAATTTTGTAGAAAAAATAAAACCTGATTTCGCAATTATTGGTCCGGACGATCCACTTGCTGATGGAATTGTGGATTTTTTAGAAACTTTGGGAGTTACATGTGTCGGTCCACACAAAATAAACGCCCAACTTGAGTCTTCAAAAGCTTTTACAAGAAATCTAATAGAAAAATATAAAATAAATGCAAACCCACAATACAAAAACTTCACGTCTAAAGAAGGCATTCAAGAATTTATGAAAAAACTCGAAGGTCAATTTGTAGTCAAATATGACAGTCTCAAAGGAGGAAAAGGTGTAAAAGTCATTGGCGATCATCTAAAAAGTATTGAAGATGGCTACGAATATGCCTGCGAATGCATAGAAGAATGTGGAAAAGTTGTAATTGAAGAAAAATTAATTGGAGAAGAATTTAGTCTAATTAGTTTTGTAGATGGCGAAAATGTTATTGACACACCTGCAATACAAGACCACAAAAGAGCTTACGAAGGAGACATCGGACCAAATACTGGAGGTATGGGAACTTACTCAGATGAAAAGAACAGTCTTCCTTTTCTAACTATGCAAAATTTAAAAGATGCTCATGAAATTAATGTTCAAGTAGCAAAAGCAATCAAAGAAGAAACCGGTATCGCTTATAAAGGATTTTTGTATGGAGGATTTATAATCACCAAAAATGGCGTAAAACTTATTGAATATAATGCTAGACTTGGCGATCCTGAAGCAATGAATATATTGTCAATTTTGAAAACTGATTTTGTTGAAATCTGTGAAGCTATCATCAATAGTAATCTAAATACAATCAACGTTGAATTTGAGAAAAAAGCTACAGTTTGCAAGTATCTAGTACCTGAAGGTTATCCTGATAGTCCAATAAAAAACCAAAAAATACAAATAGATTACACAAAAATTCCAAAAAATGCGAAATTATATTTTGCTTCAGTTGATGGTACCGCAAATGATTTAATTCTATGCGGATCAAGAACAATAGCAATTGTTGGAATTGGTGAAAATTTGGAAGAAGCCGAAAAAACATGCGAAGAAGCAATCAAACAGATCAAAGGACCAATGTTTCACAGAAAAGACATAGGCACACAAGCACTAATTCAAAAGAGGATTGATCATTTAGAAGAAATTTCCTCAATATAATCAATGATTTTTCCAGCCACGTCAATCCCTGTAGCGTCTGTTATTCCTTCCAAACCAGGACTTGCATTAACTTCAGTAACAAGCCATCCTCTTTTTTTACAATAGAGCAAATCTACCGCCGCAATATCAAGACCAAGAGCTTTTGTAGCTTCGATGCATATTCTTGTTTGCTCTTTATCAAGCTCTATTGCTGTAGCTTTGCCTCCTTTATCCAAATTAGAACGAAAATCTTTGTGATGAGAAACTCTTTCCATAGCAGCCACAACCTTATCGCCAACAACAAAACCCCTGTGATCTATGCCTACTTTATCTTCCAAAAATTCCTGAATAATTATCTGTTCACTGTCATAGGCTTTGCAAATAATTTTATACAAAGACTGAAAAGCTCTTTCACTTTCCACCAACATAACACCATCTCCAAAAGACCCTATTGGAGCTTTCAAAATTAGTGGATAGCCTCCAACTTTTTTTGCGGCATCATATAAATAAAAATCGTGGTTTTTTTGCAGCTTCAATTAAATTTTCATTTCTCGGATTCCATCTGTCATTCCAATTATAACGCTTGAGATAAGATATAATAGCTATTTTCATCAAATTATATATTTTAAAATTTTTAATCAATGAAGACCAATTGATATTATTATCTATTAAACATATAATTGGAAAGCCTTTTTAAAATTTTAAGACATGAAAAAAATAATCAGTTTGATGATAATATTAATCGCATTATTAATATTTCCAGGATGTTCAAAAGAAAATACAGTAGAAATTTCAGAAAAAACAAAAATCAACACAGAAAATTTCAAACTCTATGGTAGTGAAGAATTTGCAATAAGATATCCAAAAGGATGGGCAATTGAAACAAAAATGAGCAATGCTTATCCAAAAAGCACTCTAATATTATTCATCAATAAACTTTCAGAAAAAAGTTTCAAAGAAAATATTAACATAGACAAAAGAGAACTTAAAACAGGCGTTGACAATCTCACGTTTGCACAAAATATGCTTTCAAAAAACGAAAGTGACCTCATCGGATTTCAAAAAATCGCAGAACAAAATATCAAGATAAAAATTGCAGGAGAAGAAAAAGATACGATATTTGCAGTCTTTGAAGGCAGAAACAAACGAGACGGCGATAAATTCAGATTTTTACAAGTATACGCTGTAAAAGACACAATCGGATATATAGCAACGGCAACCATACTCGCCAACTCTCCTGAAGAAATGAACAATACATTATCAACAAGCGTAAAAAGTCTTGAAATACAGTAATAAATTAAGCAGCCATTGCATATTTATTACCTTGATCAATCAAATTTTGTGGGGTTGCAAAAAGTTTCTGACATCCTCTTCTGTCTTCCAAAACAATACCCTGTGCTTCTGGAAAGATTGGCAATCTATTTGCAGCTAAACCTGTTAATTCGGCCGCAAGTAAAGTTGACACATTAGGACTTTCAGGACTGCCCCACTCATTAGCAGCCTCCCTCAACGGATCCTTAGTATCTTTAGTATCTTCACCGACAGCAACAGGATTGTCACCAGTATTAACTTCCGCACCAATTGCCCTTAACCAATTCGTGTTAGCAGCACCAGTTGTTTGACCATCTGCCATTTTAAAATATTTTTATATGATCTATTGGTTCATTATACCACAAAACACAAGAATTAATCAAAAAATTTTAATAAGCTTCTTTTCTATGTTTTACAGCATATACAAGCACTTTATTGTCATTAATTTTATATAAAACTCGATAATTTCCAATTCTAAGTCGATAAACCCTATCACCTTTCAATTTTTTTGGATTATTAGCGTGAGGAAAAGGATTGTCAGAGAGAATTTTATCAATTTTATCAAAAATGAGCCTTTTATAACTTGTAGGTATTTTCTGTAAATCTTTATTTACTTTCTCTTCAATATAAACCGTAAACATACTAATTCAAAAAATTAGATATTGGCAAAAATTTTGCATTTTCTTTTCTACTTTGAACCAAACTATAATCAACATCATTTACGTCAAGCTCTATAATATCAAAATTTTCCACGTTTTTAACATATTTTTCTCTTACCAAATCACGAAAAAACTCACTTTTTGTTGCATATTTTTTGACTCTTATCTGCATATCAACAATTTCAGCAAGCTCATCATTAAGTGAAATATTATAGACAGCCATTTTATTTTTTATTAAAATTTAGCACTCAGCACAGTTAATATAACAAATTTTAACAAAAAATGTCAATAAATTTGACTCAAAAACTCAACAATGTTAGCGTTCTCAACAGAATAGTTTCAAATGCTCTAGATCAAATGAAAATTTTTTTACAATTTACATCCTGCATTTTAGTCATTATTTCTTTTGTGTTTTTAAACAGTTGCAATAAAAAAATTTCGAGACTCGAAACTCGAGACTCGAAACTCCAAATAGTCACAACATTCTCCCCTCTTTATTCATTGACCGCAAACATTGCAAGAGAGAAAGCAAATATAGAAAACATAGTGCCACCGGGATCAAGTATTCACACATTTGAACTCAAACCAAGCGATATAAAAAAAATTGCAAATGCTGATATTTTGGTGACAAATGGATTAGGATTAGAAAATTTTCTCAATAATGCGATTGAAGCTTCAAACAACAAAGATTTAATAATAGTAAATACAAGCAAAAATATAGAAGCAATCAAGCAAGATCCTCATGTTTGGCTAAAAATTACAAATGCTATACTTCAAACAAATGAAATTAAAAAAGCATTCATAGAAAAAGATCCAAAAAACAAAGATTATTATGAAAAAAATTATTTAGACTATGAAAAAAAATTATTATCACTTGATAACGAAATCAGAGAAAAATTTTCAAAAACAGAAAAAAAAGATTTCATAGTTTTTCATGACGCTTTGCAATATTATTTAAGAGATTTTGATTTATTAACTTACAGAAAAGCAAGTATAGAAGAATTTCCCGGAAAAGAACCAAGCGAGAAATATATAAATGAATTAGTTAATTTAATCAAAAATGATAAAGTAAAAATAATTTTTACAGAACCATATTTTTCACCTAAAATTGTAGATATATTAAGAAACGAATTAAATATAAAAACTTATGAAATCGGCCCTGACAACACTGAATTAACAACAGAAGGATATGAAAAAAATATGCAAAATATCACTGATACTTTTATAAAAGCATTCAACAATTAATGAGTAATGCAATAATAAAAATTCAAAATCTTTCATTGGAAATTTCAGGCTTCAAAATCCTTGAAAATATTAATCTTGAAATAAACGAAGGAGAAATAAATACAATAATAGGTCTTAATGGATCAGGCAAAACCACATTACTCAAAACAATTTTAGGCGTATACAAGCCGAGCAGTGGCAGTATCGAGATTAATACAAAAAAAATAGCTTATGTCCCACAAAAACTTCATTTTGACAAAACAATACCAATCTCAGTATATGAACTTTTACAAATTTACTCCGGAAAAAACCAAATAGACATTTTGGCAAAATTAAAAGAAGTAAAAGCTGATAAACTAACTAATAAAAAAGTAGGAGTGCTATCTGGAGGAGAATTGCAAAGAGTATTGATTGCAAATGCTTTGCTGCTTGAGCCGAAATTGTTATTGCTTGACGAGGCAACTGCTGGAATTGACATCGTTGGTGAAAAAGATTTTTATGATTTAATTGAAAAAATTCACACTGAATACAAAATAACAATCATTATGGTATCTCACGATATTCATACTGTATTTGCTGCTTCAGATAAAATTTTTTGCATCAATAAACATATTTGCTGCTCCGGCAAACCGGCTGAAGTGTCACAAGACACGCAATTCAAAAAATTATTCGGTCACAATTTAGCACCTTTTAGTCACAAGCATGATCACCACCATCATTGAAGCTTTCAATTTTAGTTTTTTTCAAAGAGCAATATTGATTGGCTCCTTACTTGCAATTACTTACGCACTGCTTGGAACTTTTGTAGTCATAAAAAGACAATCAATCATTGGGCATTCAATTGCAAATTTAAGTTTTTTTGGTCTAGCTCTCGGATTAGTTCTAAGTTGGAATGTCAACATAACAATCTTAATTTCTGCAATCATTGGAGCCTGCATTATTGCAAAACTTACAGATAGCGAATACTTCTCACAAGATTCACTTCTCGCATTCATTGCGGAATCATCAATAGCTGCGGCAATTATCGCCATCAGTCAACTGCAAGGCTATAGAGTAGACATCAATCAGTACTTATTCGGCTCAATAATAGCTTTATCAAAAGAAGACATTTTTTTCTCAGGCTTACTGGCAATAGTAGTAATATCTCTAATTTATTTTTTCAAACAAAAACTTCTTCAAATTGTTTTCAATGAAGATCTCGCAAAAGCAAGCGGAACAAATATAAAAAAAATAAATTTCTTATACATAATGTTAATAGCACTAAGTATATCAATCGGTGTTAAAATTATAGGAATAATATTAATTTCGGCATTTCTCATCATCCCGGCAAACACAGCAAAATTATTCGCACAAAATTTTAAACAAATGCTAATATATTCTTCAGTTTTTGCAGTAACAGGAACAATTGTAGGACTCATTTTAAGCTATTTAATAGACACACCAAGCGGAGCTATGATAATTGTAGTTTTGGGAGGACAATTGATCTTAAGTATTTGTATTAAACACATTCCTTATAAAGAATAATCCAATTTGACGATCAATTATATAAACACTAGTATACAAGCAGTTAATCAAACGGACATTATGCACAAAATTCCATCAGCAATGGCGACTCAGCATCCTGATAATGCTTCAGGAACTTATTTTGACAATAGTAAATTCATAAGCGTAAATCAAGAATTGGAAGAATGTTTCAGGTCATATAATGATTTAGGTTGTGATGAATATATGTTTGACTGGGAAGGCAAGTTCGCAGACAGTTCGCTTGTTGAAAAATTATATAGAAATTATAATGATTTTTTTACAAATCAACCTCTTGGCAATAGCATCAGGCTTACAATGAGAATTCCAAATAAATGGGAAGGATATAATTTTTCACTGCCTCAAGCTTTTATGAGTATTCTCACATCAAAAGATTTTGTATCAAGTATTGGAATCAAAGAAAATCCTATTTTTGAAATCATCCTGCCAATGACAAAAAATGCTGATCAATTGATTGAAACAAGAGAAGCTTTTCAAGAAATGTCCAGATTCAAAGAAAAAAGTTTTCATTACAACAATAGCAACATGGAAGATATAGAAATGATCCCTCTCTTTGAAGGCACTGACGATCTATGTGATGCAAAAGCAGTTTTGGAAGATTATTTTAAAAAATGCACACAAAAATTCAAAAAAATACCAGCCTACATGCGACCTTTTATGGCTAGATCTGATCCTGCTATGAATTCAGGTCTAATACCTGCGGTAATTTCATGCCAAGCAGCATTAAGTAATTTTCGACAAGTAGAAGAAAAACATGGAGTACCGATGTATCCAATCATTGGTTGCGGAAGTTTACCAATGCGTGGAGGCATGAATCCATATAATTTGAAAGATGTTTTGCCGCAGTATAAAGGCGTAAGAACTGTCACACTGCAAAGTGCTTTTCGATATGATTATCCGCTTGAAAGTGTCAAAGAAGCAATTGCAATAATAAAAAAAGAATTACCAAAAATGAAAGCTGATATTTTATCAGATGAAGATATAAAAAATATTAAAAAATTAAATAAAATATTTGAAGATATATACAGATCAAGCATTGAAAATATTGCCAATTTCATCAATGAAATAGCGGACCACGTCCCTTCAAGAAGAGAAAGAGTGCAGCATATAGGTTTGCTAGGATACGGTCGCGGAGTTGGAAATGTGAAATTACCTCGAGCTATCAAATTTACAGCAGCTCTCTACTCAATTGGTTTACCACCGGAATTCATAGGACTTGGCAGAGCGCTCAAAAAAGCAAAAGAAGAAGGACTAATCGATTTAATATATAAATTATTTCGAACTCTCCAACATGAAATAAGACATGCAGGTAAATATTTAAATCATGAAAATATAGATCATTTATGTAAAATCAATCCTGAATTTAAAAATATAAGGAAAGACATTAATCTTGCAGGAGAAATATTAAATATGGAGCTGGGACCAATATATGAAAAACATTTCGTACATAGAAATTTAAGCTCGACAATATATTACAAATGGATGATGAAAAATCCATTTCTCAAAGAACTTGAAGAAGCAGGAGAAATGAGAAGAAGTTTAGGATAATTTAAAATTTTATAATGAAAAAATTCCCATACATTTTACTTTTTGCATTTATCCTCTCTTTCATTATTTCATTAAATCATAATTTCAGACCCACAACATTTGCAACATTCTCAGATCTCATTGATAACCATCAAAACAAAGCTGCAATTGAATACTTAAGCCAAAAAGGCATAATAGAAGGATATAGTGACGGCACTGTAAAACCAGACCAACTTATAAACAGAGCAGAATCGCTAAAAGTAATATTGGAAGGTGTATCAAAATTAGGCATAACATTAGATGCAGCGAACTCTTCAGAAATAAATCTCATTGATGTAAAAGAATCAGACTGGTTCTATGCGTACGTCATCGCAGGAATCGAAACCGGATTAATACAAGGATATGAGGACAATACATTCCAAGGGACAAAAAACATAAATCTTGCTGAAGCTTTGAAAATAATTTTCAAAGCTTTCAAAATTGACAGCACTAATACTGAATTTCAAAATTGGTATGATCCTTACATACTAGGAAGTCTTGATCGCAGATTAATAGAATTAGAAACTGACGGACAAAGTCATCCCGAAAAAGAATTATCACGTGGTGATTTATTTGAAATCATTTATAGGTTAATTTATATACGTGAAAATCAAGAAGGACTTTTTGATATTTCACTAAACTGGCAAAAACTTTCAATGCCAAAATTAAATTTTGAACTTAAATATCCATTTAGCTGGACACTGCAAGAAGATGAAAATGAGATTGTTATTTGGCATCAAGACACAAGCAATAATCAAATTTATTATTTTGCAGACAGTCCGCTTTCCGCATACATCAAATTTACTTTGGATAAAAATGAAGCAGATTTAAGTGCGGATACAATATTTAATAGCCTTTTAAATGAATATTGTATTGATAACTGCACACAAAATTTAAATCTCGACATTCCAACTTTTACAAAAACAGATACCGATGATAAATGGTTCAATCAAGAACAATACTTATACCTTCCAAATCACAAAGTTTTGATATTAACAATTGAGTTTGGAAAAAACAAACTTGAACAACAATTTCTGGAAGAAATTAATTCCATCGTCGGATCTCTTAAGTATATAGAAAACACTGAAACAAATGCTGACATGGAAGATATTTTGTCAAAAGCTTATGCAAGCATTCAAATAGATGGACAAGGTATGACAACGCTTAATTTATTTACAGATGCGATAGTAATACTGACCGACACAATTGGAGTTGGTGCCGGACCTGTTGATTATTATTACAGCGAAGCAGCAAATATAACTCTCAAATATCTACGAGAATATGACACTATTTTAGATATTGAAAATGGCAAAACTACTAATTTTTGAAAAACAATTGGAGTTTTTTGCAAACTTTCTATAGACAGACAAGAAATCTGTATATACAATAACAGCAAATATTTAACCCACGTAATATGAAGAAAATTGCATTTTCTTTACTAATGCTTGCTCTTATGTTAGGCAGCATTGGTTGCAAAGCTCCAGAAGCTACTGAAGAAACAGTAACTCCACCTGCAGCTGAGGAAACAGTAACTCCTACTCCTGAAACTATCCCAACTGAAGCTCCTGCAGCGTTGGAAGAAGCAGTTGAAGAAACAGCTCCTACAACTGAAACTACTGAGGTACAAGAATAGTTTAGTTGACAATTTGCAGTTAACAGTCAGTAATTTTTATAATTGCTACTGTTAACTGAATATTGTTTATTATCATTATATGGACTATTACCAAGCGTCACTTGATTTACATGAAAAATTCAAAGGCAAGCTAGAACTCAAATTAAAAGTTCCATTAGAATCAAGAGACGACCTCTCTACAGCATACACTCCAGGAGTGGCTGAACCATGCAGAAAAATCGCACAAAATCCTGAAGATGTTTACAAATATACTGAAAAAGGCAATTTTGTTGCCGTAGTAACAGATGGTTCTGCGGTACTTGGATTAGGAAATATAGGACCTTACGCCGGTTATCCAGTCATGTCAGGGAAATGTTGTTTGTTTAAAAGATTTGCAAATGTTGACGCAGTACCCATTTGTCTCGACACGCAAGATACTGAAGAAATTATTCAGATTGTCAAAGCTATTGCCCCAACTTTTGGAGGTATAAATTTGGAAGATATTTCTGCTCCACGATGTTTTGAGATAGAAAGAAGATTAAAAGAAGAATTGAATATTCCTGTATTTCATGATGACCAACATGGTACTGCTATAATCGTTCTCGCTGGTCTAATAAACGCATTAAAAGTAACAGGTAAAAATTTTAAAGATTCCACTGCGGCTTTTTCAGGGGCTGGCGCCGCTGGTATTGCCGTGGCAAAAATACTTCTCAAATTTGGCATCAAAGATATCATTTTGTGCGATAGTCAAGGAATAATTTATACAGGCAGAGATAATCTAAATACAGAAAAAC
>CAZEDK010000014.1:16473-20438 GCA_964511025.1 uncultured Candidatus Peribacteria bacterium
AAAAGCAATAGTGTTTGCGCTCGCCAATCCTACCCCTGAAATCATGCCTGAATTGGCAAAAGAAGGTGGTGCGGCGATAATTGCTACAGGCAGATCAGATTATCCTAACCAAATCAATAACGTACTGGCTTTCCCGGGAGTATTTCGTGGCGTCTTGGACATAAGAGCAAAGAAAATCACTGACGAAATGAAAATAGCTGCGGCAGTTGCAATTGCATCCATGGTCACAAATCCAAGCGCAGATAGAATTATACCATATGCTTTTGAAGATGGAATTGCGGAAACAGTAGCGAACTCAGTCAAAAATTGTTTATAATCCCTACCCTATGTCAGGTCACAGTAAATGGGCAACGATAAAACACAAGAAAGCTGCGACAGATGCAAAAAAAGGTAAATTTTTCAGCAAACATTCAAAATTAATTACAATAGCAGCAAAAGGTGGTGGCGATCCTATAATGAATGCGTCATTAAGACTTGCGATAGACAATGCTAAGAAAGACAATATGCCTAATGGCAACATTGAAAAAGCTATAAAAAAAGGCACAGGCGAAGATAAGGAATCAAGTGTTATTGAAGAAGTTGTTTACGAAGGATTTGGACCTGCCGGCACTGCTCTTATGATCGAGTGTCTAACTGATAATAAAAACAGGACTCTAACTAATATAAAAATAATTTTAAACAAAAAAGGCGGTAATATGGGTTCAGCAGGAACTGTTGCTTGGATGTTTGAAAGAAAAGGTGTGATTGCGATAAAAAAACAAAAAAATAATGATGAATTAGAGCTGATTGCAATTGAAGCAGAGGCAGACGATATAGAAATTAATGAAGATCATGCGACAATATACACAAAAATGGATGAATTCATGCAAGTTAAATCAAATTTAGAAAATACAGGGCTTGAAATAGAAAAAGCTTCTCTTCAATATATCGCCAAAGAAGACATCAAAATTAGTTCAAAAGATGACAGCGAAAAAATAATCAATCTAATTGAAGCCTTGGAAGATGATGAGGATGTTTCAGAAGTATTTAGCAATTTCGATATTGATGAATCATTACTTTAAGAATCATCAAATTCATAGTATTTTTTCAAATCAACTACTTGACCTTCCTTTAATTCATTTAATGTTGAGTCTTTCTCTTTTTTTCCAATGTTTTTCTCAGTCAAACTGGCAACTTGTGGCATAAGTTTTTTTTCTGAAATCAAAAACTGCAATGCCATCTCTTTGATATCTTGCTCGCTTAAATCATAACGTTGTCCATTAATCTCAATAGATAGTTTTTGAATTTTTTCCGGAGCTTGTTTTTTTTGCTGATCTGAAATATTTAATTGCAAAGATAAATCATTCCTTATACTATCCAAAATATATTTTTCCGCGTCCGCAAAAATCCCTTCATATTGATATCGAAAACCTGCCGCTCGAATATGTCCACCGCCATTAAAAACTTGCGCAATTCGGCTAACATCAACAGTATCCGTAGTAGATCTGAGACTACCTGATATCAATCCTTCTTCTTTTTCTTTTAACAACAAAGCAACAAGAGTTCCTGGAACATTAGTAAGCAATTCATCTATTATTCCTTCAGCATGATCCAAATTTGCATCGCATTTTTTCAAATCATCCTGAGTTACAGAAGACCAAGCAATTTTGTATGTTGGATCAAATTGTAAGTTATTTAATGTATTTCCCCATAATTTCAACTGAGCCAAAGGTTTTGTTTTATAAAAATTCTTAATAATTTCCTGCTGTCTCGCGCCTTTCGCAAGAAATTTACTAGCAGTTTTAAAAGCTTCAGGACTGACATTTGAGTGTACAAAACTACCAGTATCTGAAATAAGCCCAGCGAGTAACAATGTCGCAATATCAGCATCAATCAAATCTTGCGCACCCTGCAAATCTTCCAAAATAGGATAAAGAAGTTGAGTTGTAGAAGCGGCACTAGGGTCAACATAATTAATATCACCAAATAAACCGTTACTCTTGTGATGATCTATATTGATCACAGTTAGTTTGTCAAACAATTCTGAATAATCTGTATGTACCTTCCCTAATTGATGCCTATCGCCCGTATCAACAGTTATCATAAGATCAAAAGGCAAATCTCCTGAATGTATTGCAACTTTTGAAACATCAAGTTTACCTTTCAATGGACTTAAAATAATTTGCAATTTACCATTGTTTATTTCATATTTCAGATTACCTACTTCATTATTTGCACAATCAACTTCAAAAATAAGATCATTTTGAAGGTCAAGACTATCTTTTATTTCTTTGACACAAGGCAAAAATTCAAATTCTTCTGAAATAAGCGAAGGCGCAACAACAGTAACTTCTTTACCAAGCTTCTTAAGCATAATATACAGGGCGCCGGCACTACCCACCGAATCGCCATCAGGACCGGATGCCGCAATCAAAACATGATTGCTTTTTTTCAAAAGCTCAACAATACGCACCCTTAATTCTATCAAATTTTCCATTATAATTTTTTAAACATTACGGTATCATAACACGTACAGTCTATTTTGTCAAGGGTTCATTTCGTAACTGCTCACTGATTTTCTAACTTAATTAACTTTATCGTTTGTCGTCCTCGCAAAGGCGGGGATCCAGTAGGCTAAACTTGTTTGTATTTCAACTTAAAACTCATTTTCTTTTTCTCTCTAACACGTTTAAATCGATTGTTGTGACATGCCTACTAGGAGATTGAGAACCTATTTGTCTTGCTTCAGTGGCACTATTCTCTGTAATCGAATAATAAGGAACACCGTCAAATCCTACAAACACATTTCCAGACTGAGGAGCGCCATCATTCCATTCACTATAGCTACAATCAACTATTTTATTGGTTTCATCTACAGATTGAACAGCCCATCCATTTGCAGCATAATCATTATAATCGACAGAATAACCGATGAAGCTTCCATCATACATTGCTACAATATTAGATCCATACAATAATGCATCACCAAAACCATCATTATTTAAATCTCCACTACCACTACAGTCACCTTCACCAAAATTTACACTCAAGGGGTCTAAACCTTCATCCAGATAAGGCGGCAAATCAAGCGCAGTGTCCAAATTCACATAATACGATGAATCATCCAAAGAACCAGCATCAAAAGTCGCAACTCTGCCATCAAATCCGTCAACAGGACTCACAGAAAATGTTAGCACACCAGGCTCAACAACTTTTACCGAACTAAAAACGTCAATATCATCACCAACAAATTCATGAGTAGGCTGATTCCAATTCATCGTAGTCAAATCACCCTCGAAATACAATACGTGACCAAAACTACCAGGGACGACATTATCATCTCCCATCACAAAATATCCAAGTGATTCATCTCCTTTAAGATCTCCAATTTCAGGTAATTTATCATAAGGAAATTCTGTCTGCGTATAATTCGTACTTACCGGACCATTAACTGTACCAGGATAAACATAAAGTTGTTGATTACCAGTCACTACAAGATCTAAATATGAATCACCAGTAAGCTCCACCCCAAAAACACTACTACCAAAAGCTGTATCACCTGATCCTTCTCCAAATTTTGTTGACCTGGTCGAAGTATAGCTAGTAGTTAGCTGCCATAAATAAACAACAGATTCTCCATTGCGGCCAACTGCAGCAAGTATATCATCATTTGCCTGCTTATCACCAGGATTCATATCACCTACAGAAACTATACCGGCACCTTCATAATTTACTGTTGTGCCAGTTATATCCAGTCTATTTCCTGTACCATTAACATCAAAAATTGAAACAGCGCCATCAAACTCATTTTGTGCTGCCATCACTCCCTTTCTTCCCATAGTAACCCATACCACATTATCAACCGGCAAACGATCTAAATCTGTAGCTAACGTAACAGTAACAGCAATAGGAGGCTCTGGCGTTGGACTTGGTGTAAGAGCAGGGGTTCCTGTTGTACCATCTGTTGGTGTTCCTCCTGGACTTGT
>CAZEDK010000014.1:20538-35459 GCA_964511025.1 uncultured Candidatus Peribacteria bacterium
ATCATCGTCTCCTGGACTTGTATCATCGTCTCCTGGACTTGTATCATCGTCTCCTGGACTTGTATCATCGTCTCCTCCTGTTTCATCGTCATCATCTCCTTCCGGTGTTCCTGTCGTTTGACTTGCATCATCATCTCCAGATTCAGTAGGCTCTGCCTGTGTACCAGTTGGACTTGGACTTGGACTTGGGCTTGCAGGCGTGTCAGTTGGACTTGCTTGTGTTGGCACGCCTGTTCCTACTGGCGTTCCTGTCGTTTGACTTAAATCATCATCTCCTGGATTAGGCGTAGGACTTTCACAACCGCTTAGACAGGTCTGATCTTCATCATCACCACCACAAGCAGCAATCCCACCAGATAACATTAGTAAAAGTGCAGTACGAGAAACAGCACCCAAAAGTGATTTTGGTAATGCAAGAGCTCGAAAAGACATTTTATTTCCAGTTTTTCCACAACCAACTCCTCGCGCAGTATTCAATGAATTTTTCATAAAATTAATATTAGACCCAAATAAAAAAGGAGTTGATTATAACCTAAAATCTGTCAAAAAAGCAATCAAAAATTTTCAAAAAACTTTAACAAATCTCAAAATCCAATACATTTAACTGCAAATTCGTATAATCATTCCATACATTTTTTTCTAAATTGAAAACAATATCGATTTTTTCCTTATTTGCAATTTCCCTTGCAAAAGCGCCAAAATTAAACGCGACAGCTCTAAAAATTGAGCTGTCTGCAAGTTGACAATCAAAAGCAAGATGTTTGCTCTCTTTGCCTATTGTTCGCAGATTCAATGGTTTGATACGTTTAAGCACAAAATTAGGCTTAGGGTTCCCTACCCCAAAAGGCGCAAAACTTTCCAAAAGAGAAATAGTATCAAAATTGATATCATTATGAAAAATTTCCGCATCTATATTCATAACAGATCTCATATCTTGACCGGCAAGACTCTCAGAATAGTTTTTCAAAGAATTTGTGAAATTTGCCAAATTCTCCTTCTTCAAACTAAATCCGGCAGCTTGTTTGTGTCCACCAAAATGATCTAAAAATTCAGAAGAAAACTTGATAGCTTCAAAAACATTAAAAAAATCAGGACATCTTGCGCTACCAATCAAAACATCTCCCCTATCTTCCATAACAAAAGCAGGTTTACCATATTTTTCAGAAATTTTACCTGCAATTAATCCGACTATACCGGATATCCATTCGCTGTGATGAGCTATACAAATAGAATCATTTTTCAAAGAATCTTTATAAATTAATTCAAGATCTTGCAAAGCTTTTGTTGTAATAACTTGTCTGCGTCGATTCAATTGTTCAAGCTCTTGAACCAAAATTTCCGCTTTCCCTCCCTCATCAATCAAAGCTTGAAGAGCAAAATACGGATCAGCAATTCTACCTGCGGCATTAATTCTAGGACCGATATGAAAACCTATATAATCACTGTTATGTATCATCGCTTTTGGCTGTCTCGGCAAAACATCAGGTATTCCAACATGTTTTCTAAGCAAACTTAAACCCCTCCATCTGCTTTCATGAAGTTTTTCCAATCCCCTTTTGACTATAAATCTATTTTCAGATGTCAAAGATGTACAGTCAGCAACAGTGCCAAGAGAAGCTAAATCAAAGAGATCATCTATAAATTTTTCGAATTTTTCATCATTATAAATTCGTAAAAGCGCTTTTGCTAATTTGAAAGCAACTCCACTCCCGGACAAATCTTTGAAAGGATAATCGCAACCTTCTTGTTTCGGATGTATTACTGCATAAGCATTATGCGGAAAATTTTCAGGGATCGTATGATGATCGGTAACAATGACATCTATACCAAGAGATGCCGCTAAATCTATTTGTTCTTTGCAAGCTATGCCATTATCTACAGTAATAATCAATTTTACCCCCAACTTCGCTAATTCTTCAACAAAATGATTTTGCAAACCATAACCATCTTTGAATCTGTTAGGAAGTCGATAAGAAACTTTCGCATTGAGTTCACGCAATGTCAAAATCAACAAAGCACTTCCTGAAATTCCATCAACATCATAATCACCAAAAACCACGATTTTTTCATCATTTTCTATAGCTTTTTTAAGTCTATCAACTGCAATATCCATATCTTTCAAAAGATAGGGATCATAAAACACGTAATCATCGCTAAAAAATTTGTCTATCGCTTCCTCCGAAAGAATTCCGCGATTTTTCAAAAGCTTAGTTTTTAAATCTAAACTTTTATCCTCACATATTATTTGCCATCTTTTATTTAACAAAGACATTTTACTTTTTTTTATTCTTTTTCCATAATTCAAGCGCCTCCTCAGCAGTTTCAGCCTTATCATCTCCAAAGACCCAAGTATGCCGAGAGATTACTTTATTACAAAGTTCCTCCAAAACTTGATTCATGTCAAATTTTCCTTCCTCTTTTGCTATTTGCGAAACCATACAAAGTGTCAAAATGACATCCCCTATTTCTTCTTTAAGATTTTCGACATCTTTTTTCTCAATAGCTTCTAATAACTCTTGCGATTCTTCTTTTATACATTTAGCCAAACTAGAAATTGTTTGCTTTTTATCCCAAGGACAGCCACTTTCTCCACGAAGTTGCGCCACTAAATCCAACAATTTTTGAAACTGCTCCATGTTTTATTTATCAAATATCAAAATGTGTTTTGTTTGCTTTTTGCTCTCCCATAATATTTTCTCTTTTTAATTTTGCTTCGGTTTGTGTACTTCGAAAAAGATTTGCTGCCAATTCTTCACTGCCCATATGGTCAAGTATCTTTTCTTGAGGCTTTAATTTTTTCTTAACATGAATATCTTTCTGTCTCAGTCCGCCATAAAGCCCCATATAGCCTAAAAGTTTATATAATTCCCTCCCACTCCAGTACTCCTGTCCATACTCATTCACACGTTTTATACTTTCAAAAATATTGTTGTTCATAGTATTACAATTAAATAATAATCAAAAATATTTTCATTCTAAAAAAATAATTAGTAAACAGATCGATTCGCATTTAATGCAAAAATAAGGAAAAATCTATCCATAAAACATCTTCCTCCTTCCCAAACCAAGTCATTTGCCTCTTTGCATAATGCCTCGTTTCTTTTTTAAGTAAATCTTTTGCATCTTCCAAACTCATTTCACCATCAAGATATTTGGCAATTTGTGGATAGCCAAGTCCTGTCATTGACGGCAAATTCCTATCATATTTTTGAAGCAATAATTTCGTCTCCTCTATCAAACCTTCTTTTATTTGCTCATCTACCCTTTTATTTATTCGATCATATAGAAGCTCACGTGACCATTCGATACCTATTTTTAGTATAGAGAACCGAGAACTGAGAGCTGAGACTTCTTTTAACTCAGTTCCCCGCCTGTACCAATTCGGGCAGGTCAGCTCTTGGCTCTCAGCTCTCTCTATTCCCCTCACCACATACCTCAAATTATTAAAATGTATCTTCGTGGCAGCTATCGGATCCAAATCATTTAATTTTTTCCAAACATATTCTTTCCCAAATTCGACAGCTTCTTTCTCAAGTTTTTTTCGTAATTCCAAATTCGGAGGAATCTGTCCAAAATCAAAATTATCAGTAATAGATCTTATATAAAGTCCAGTACCACCAACAAGAAAAGGAATTTTAGATTTTTTATGTATTTCTTCAATTTTTTCTTCAGCAAGTTTTTTAAAATCAAAAGTCGTAAATTTCAAATCAGGATCAACAACGTCAATCAAATGATGTTTCACTCCTCTTTTTTCTTCTTCTTTGATCTTGGCGGTAGCAATATCCATATATTTATAAACCTGTCTACTATCAGCAGAAATAATTTCACCACTAAACTGCAAAGCAAGTTCTACAGAAAAAGCGGTTTTGCCTGAAGCTGTAGGACCTAGAATTACTATCAACGGAATCTTTTCTTTTGGAACGGATTTCAAAAAATCAATAATCTGTCCGTAAATTTCTGTTTGCAACATTTTTTAAATTATGTTTTCATTTATAGAATAAACTTTTTTAAAAATTTTAAAATACAAAAATGAATATAGAAGAGTTAAAAAATTTAATAAAAAATTGCAAACAACTAAATAATCAAGACAAAGAAAAATGGATTTCTTATATTCCAAAAATGAATCAGGCGCAGCTTGTAGAACTTGCCACAAATTTGATTTGGGTAGACAAGCAAACAAAAACCATAGATGAAGCCTCTCAAAAAATACCAATATTTCTCAAAATGGCTTTCACACAAATGAATAAATATGCAGCAAAGGAAGGCAAAAAAGCAGCCTACAAAGCAATGGAAAACACCGATAAATCAAAACAAAATACACAAAATCTACTAAAAGAACTTCAAAATGCATAAAAGTATTTTCACAAATCATCGTTTAGTATTTTTCGGAACAGAAACTAGCTCTGCAATTCCAAAAGAAGAAAAACCTACAACCGTAGCTTCGTTACCAACAGCCACTGAAGCTGCAACAGCATTAACTGACTCTCAAGGAAATCTAAAAGATGCAAAAAGAAAAATACCACCAGAAGGTCAACCAGCGTATCAAAGTACTGCAGAAACACTTACCCCAGAACCAGAAGTGGCAAATGCAGCAACTAGAGAAGCAGAAGAACAAGCATTAGAAGCTAAAGATAAGGCAACTTTGGCAGGGACATTAATGTTTCAGGCTAATCTTGGAAATTTGGAAAATATGCTAAATCTCGGCGATACAGAAATTAGAGATGCAGCAATAGACGGTTCGCAAAGCTCACTACGACTGCAATATCAAAAAGGTAAAATAGGACTGGATCTCAAAACTACTCTGCAACCATTTGGAGAAGGTGAGAGTTTCAAACCATTGCAAGCTTTTGCATTTAATGGAAAGTATGGAGATACAAGTTTTGCTTTTGAAACATCTCCTGTCAAAGGAAATCTGGCAAAAATAAGTCAAAAACTTGGACCAGTTAGTCTTAAATATGTAGATATCAAAAAACCAGATGGGACAGAAGGTAAAAAAGGAGAAATATTTGCAAGCACAAAAACAGATATAGGCAATGTAGGAGCTGGCCTTGGAGTAAAATTCATGGACGATGGCACAAGAGTATTATCGCCATCATTACAAGCAGGACATCTAATTGCTGAAGCTGAAATAAATTTAGAGAATTTAACACCGGAAGCAATCCAAGCAATCAAACTAAAAGAGATGGCTTTGACAGCAACAATACTACAGCCAACCGCATTAGGACTTCAAAAAATGACAGTCGTAATTGTACCTGGCGCTAATTTGATTACAGTAAAAATAGAACCTCAGTTAAAAATAGGCGACACTACTTTGTTAGCCAGCGCTTCAGCTACGAGCACAGGAAAAACTTCGATCACGGATTTTAATCGGGAAACCATCACATATAGCCTTGGATTGGGACTGAAGCATGAATTTTAATTTCACTTGCACAAAAGTTGATTGCAAGGTAAGGTTCTTTCGACAAATTTTGTTTTTTTGAAATATTTATGCAGATATTGCGGCACACAGAAAGTTGTCATATTGGCGATAAAAAAACGGTTTTATTAAAACAAATCTCAGAATCAATAAAACTGGAATCAGGACACGAAGCTGAGGTTTTTTTGATCGCGAAAGGCAAAAAAATACATCCTTCTATCATCGTAGGCACAGAAAAAATATTTGACGCGTTAGTGGAAAATTTTGTAGCTACTGATGAAATAGACTTTTATACAAGATTTGAAGAATCTATCAAAAAAGCAAATGAAACTTTTGCAAATTTTGATGAATCTCTGCAAAATGAAATAATCAATGAAACCTCAATTGCATTGGGTATATTTGTTGAAGATGAATTATTTCTGACTCAATATGGAATAGAGATCGAAGTCTATTTGGCAAGGGCGAAACATATCAGCACCATCAGCCAAGATTTGCATGAGAATAATAACAAAAAAGAATTATTTACAAATATAGCCAACGGAAAACTTCAAACAAACGATATTATAATATGGTCAACTGAAAGACTACTTAGATATATAACAAAAACAGATTTAGGCAAAATATTTGGCAGTTTGGATATTGCTGATTCTCTTACAAACCTTCAAACAACTTTATCAACTGAAATCACAACACAAATTTCAGTGACGGCAACAAAAATTAATATACAGGAAAATCAAGAAAATTTGCTAATTCAGCCTGAAAAAAATAACCATACAGATTTTTCCAGACTCGACAAAATCAAAAAATTAAAAAACAACTTAAAGATCAATAACTTAAATGAACTACTAAAAAATCTTCACAGCAAAAGCAAAGACTTACATCAAAAATTAATCAAACAGGATTTTAAAACAATATTAAATCATGAATTACTGCAAAAATACAAACTGCCCATCACATTAACAGTATTAATAATCGTACTAATAGCTGCATTGTTTTTTGTTCAAAGCAGCGCAAAAAATAGAAAAGAGTTACAAGAGAAAGAACAGATTTTAAACGAAGTACAAACTGAAATAAATACAGCAATATCCAGAGGGACTTATGACAGCGAATCTGCTGCTAATTTATTTCAACGTGCAGAAGAAAAAACACTCGAAGTATTCAATTCAGGATATTTAAGACCAAAAGCCAGTCAAATTTTGACAGATATACAAGCGCAAAAAGACAAATTGGATAAAGTTCTTAGATTATCGGCTCCTCAGCTTCTTACTGACCTCAGCAAAGAAAGAGATGATATAAATGCAATAGGTATAATCAATACAAAAGATAATATTTTTGTATATGAGTATAATACTCTTTATAAAATCACTGGCGATAAAGTGGATTACTTAAAAATAGATGAAAATGAAGAAATAATTACCGCTACATATAACAGCGACAATAATGAAATTATATTTTTAACAAAAAGTGGCAAAATAATTTCTTATAAAGAAGATAATTTTCAATTTGTCGATACATCTGATGGGGCTTGGAAAAAAGGAAGCACTATTGAAGCGTACAATGGCAAGCTATACATGCTGAATTCAAATGAAAATCAAATATATAGATACGCACCATCTAGAAATGGCTATGGGAAAGCAGAAAATTACAACGTAAATGCAGATTTAAAAAATGCTGTAGATATCAGCATTGATGGATATGTATACGCAGTAGACAAAAATGGAGCCGTTAAAATCATTTCCGGCGGACAAAATTTAGAATTTTCAATACAAAAAGAAGCTCTACAAAAAATAACAAATGCCAGCAAAATATATACTGAATTTGAATTTCCTTATGTCTATATTTTGGATCCGACTAATCACAAAATTGCAATTTATACAAAAGACACACGAACAGATAACTTGATATACAACAAACAAATAATATTTGAAGATATCAGTGAAATTAAAGATTTTGCTATCTCAAAAGACACAAAATCTCTCTATGTACTTACTCAACAAAAAGTTTACAGAGTCGAGATAGAATAAATCTCACGTACCATTTGTAATTCTTCATTCGCAGGTATTACAAGAATTTTTGCTTTTGAGTTTTGATCATTAATTTCAAAGTCATTCATTGCATTTTTTGCCTTGTCTACAATTATAGAAAAGGCATCGAGTTGTTCACAAATATTCGCCCTAATAAGATCTGAATGTTCGCCAATACCACCACTAAAAACCAAGGCATCCAAACCGTTTAAAGCAAAACCATAAGCACCTATATATTTTTTAACTCTATAACAAAATAAATTAACCGCATTAACAGCTAGCTCGTCCCCTTTTAAATAGGAATCCAAAACTTGTCTCACGTCACTTTCACCTAACAAACCAAGCAATCCTGACTCTTTTTCAAGCTTATGTTCAATTTGAGACAAATTCAGTCCTTCTTTTTTTGCAATATAAAAAATAATTGCCGGATCAATGTCCCCACACCTACTACCCATAACAAGGCCTTCAAGTGGCGTAAATCCCATAGAAGTATCTATAGATTTGCCATCCTGGATAGCTGTAATACTGCATCCATTACCCAAATGACAAACAATAATATTCTTAGCTGGTAGATTTTTGGTATTTAAATAATCAATTGCCAGATTTGCAACATAATTATGATTAATTCCATGGAAACCATAACGTCTAACATGATAATCCTCATACCATTTCAGAGGTACTGCGTATAAATAAGCTTGTTTTGGCATACTATAATGAAAAGCTGTATCAAAAACAGCAAATTGCTTTGCATGAGTTAAAAGCTTTTCAGCTTCCAAAATACCTTTCAAATTAGCAGGATTGTGAAGAGGAGCTAAATCAGAAAAATTTGCTATGTCTTCTTTCACTTCTTCATTAATTAAAACTGCTTTATAATATTTGTCGCGACCTTGGACAACACGATGCACAACAGAATGTATAGAGCTGGAATCTGCAAATTCTTGCAAGATGGTTCCCAAATATTCAAAAGATTTGCCATCTACTTTCCAAGATTTCAACTCTTGAAAATTTTGATCAAATATTTTCGCCTTAAAAGTTGAAGATCCGATATTTAAAGCAAGGACATTCAAAATTTAAAATTTTAAAAAATTATTTCTTTTTGCTTTTAATTAGAAATTTTTCCTTTTGTTTCGCAAGAAATACATTTGCTTTTTGAATACAGTGTATAGCTTTGCTTAGCTTATCAACAAATTTCACATTATTCCAATTTTCAACAATATCTACAAGCATTTCAGCTAAATGTAACAAGACACTTCTTTGATTTTCACTTTGTAAATTCTTAAGCTTCGCCCTTACTAAATTAATTCTTTCATTAGTCACTTTTGCCATTTCAGCCGGATACATCTCAATTGAAATTTCTAAATCCGTATTTTCGATTGGAATTGCTCTCACTGTCTTATGGTTAGTGGTTAATAGAGTTTCTCAAGCTCAATGCCTGTATAATAATATTTCAAAATTTCTTTGTAATCCGATCCATCCTCTGCCATTGCACTCGCTCCGCATCCACTGACACCGACTCCATGACCTTTGAATGAATCAGATTCACATAAGAAGTCAGAAACTGATAACAAATATGGAGCATCAGTCCATCCCCAGACTTCCTCAGCGCTCTTGGTATAAGTACCATCACTAGCATTAAAATATGGCGTTTTGACCAAAACCCCATCGTATGTCACAATTTCACCGAAAGTATCATCAACAGCCTTACTAATATTTGGAGATCTAAGCTCAAGTCCATAACCAAGATATTTTTGAGACACCGCAGGATCATCACTCAAATTATATGGAGCGCCAGGAAATTTCTCAGCAATATTGATATAATAAAGTGCATAAGTTCTTGCTGCTACAGTAATTGTTTTAATCTTTTCCAGATTATCTGAATTCGAAGTTTCTCCAAGCCCTTTCAAATATGACTCCAAAGATAATTCATTAATCACTCTTAATTCATCGGCGTAAATTTGAAATTCCAAAACTCCTCTATATTGATTATCATTTAATGTGCCTGAACTATCCCAGCTAGGTTTATTATCAAAATTTGTAATTTCTAATATTCCAGAAGAAGAAGTAATAAAACGAACAGAATCTGATGTATCAATCTCGGAATCATCAGGCAAAATAACTTTCAAAAGATTATTTTCTTTTTTAATTTCAACAATTTCAGAAGACTTCAAATCAGAATATTTCGAATTACCTATATAAAGACTAAAATCCTTATCCGAACTTATTTTTGGATTTTCAATATCAACACCACTAAGCCAAACTCTCATATCAGGTTCTTCTTCCAATCCAATGGATTGATTTATGACATTGAATTTATAAGCAATAAGATCTTGTTTAAGTCTTTTGTTGTCAATCTGCGGAGCTAAATTCACAGTATATGATCCCTCTTTTTCCGGAACTTTTAATATAAACGTAACCTTAAATTTCTCAGCATTTTTAATTTCATTATCAAGAATATTAAATCTTTTAACTTGAATTAATTTATTTTTAATAATTCTGAAATTGAATTTAGAACTTTTTGCTTTTGGATACAAATTGTCATTTGTATTATTTTGAAAAGTCATTGTTACTCTGTAAGTTTCACTCGGATCAAAATAAAATTTTGAAGGTTTTTCTACCAAGGCAACAGTAGTATTTTTGTCCAAAACAGCCAAATTATATGAAATAGCATTTCCAGTAAGCTGAGTATCCTTACCAAGCGTTAAAGTTATATTGTCTTCATAATTTCCAATATCAAAATTAGCATCTGACTGCAATGCGATATCAATAAATTCGTCCGGAGCTACTTTATCAAATATAATTTTTTGTCCAAAAAGAGTTGAATTAAGAGTAATTTTTGAATATTGATCAAGATTCCACGTAAGATCACCTGTATTTTGTATACGAATTGAAGCTTTGAGTGGATCACCAACATATAATTTGTTTGGCAAATCTTGTGCCAAAATCTCATAACTCAAATCAGCTTTATTAATATAGAAAGGTAAAAATAAAATTTCATCACTCATATTATTTTTATCAAAAACCATAACAGCTTCAAAATTCGCAAATCCGGTCTTCACTTTGGATCCATATTTAATTTCAAAAGTAGCAGATTGACCGCCTTTTACGTCATCTTCATTCATCAAAAATTTTGCCAAACCATTACCTTGCTTATTTGTGAAATAAATTTTACTTTCAGCTTCGTAATCTTTTGTAAGAAGCAAGTAAGAACTATTTTTTGTCCACGTAGAACTGCCGGTATTCTTAATGGTTAATTTCATCGCGCCAGTTTTTTGAGCTTTGACAGATATTGTAGAACGACTGGTTTCATCACTAAAAGCATAAGCTACGTCAGTATTATCCTCTGCATCGTTGTTAAAATTCATTAAGATAAGCGACCTAATATCTGGCAACAATGTATAGAATTTGTCTCCCGGACAAGCAGTCGACATAACATCTCGATGACCAATCAATCTATCCAGAGTTTTGCCCCTCAGTGAAGTTTGCGTATTTGGATCTATCGCGTAAGTTTTAAAAATCAAACCAGTCAAAGTCATCAAACTATCCATAGCCTCAAGACTTGGCTCATAATGAACTCCATCCAAAATCAAAGCTATACCGACAGTCCCATTATTAAATTTACCCGCATGAGCTGCAATAGGCGTTAAATCACCATTTTCAAGCGCTTCTTTGCTGCCATTCCTTCCTTCATATATATTACCTTTGACATCTATCAAAAAATTATATCCTATATCTCCCCAACCGCGAACCACAGTATGATAATAATAAATTTCATTAACCGCAGCAGAATGATCCTCAACATCATGCTGTGTATCAGTATGATGAGCCACTACAGCCTTCATTGATTCAGGATAGGATATTGGCCATAGATAATCTCTAGCATCTTCATTCTGCGTTATGACCTTAGAAGTACCAAGTTCATCAGCGTAAGTATCATAAAAATCATCCTCAACATCAATCAGATCAGTTTCTGGAAGGTCTGCTCCTTCTTGATACAAACCGAGTTCTTCATTTGCGCCCCAGTCAGACCTGGATATTATATTCAGCTCATTTGGATTAGAGGTATTATTATATGGAACAAGTTCTGATACTAATGATTTTAAAAATGATTTTTCTTTATTTTGAGTCGCAACATTACTGGCATCAATAGCAGTTACAGATACACCATTTACTCTAGGACTAACAGATTCATCGCTAGTCGATAAAACTATTTTATATTGATAGGCTTCGCTTAAATCAACCGGATAAAAATAATGCTTCAATGTGTCATTTGTTTCCATATGTTCATCAGCCACCAAAAGTTCAAAATCAGTCCAAGATTTGCCGTCATAAGTTCTTAGGTAAAAAGCAATATTCGCAGAAGTCGGCTGTTCACTATCCATTGTAAAAGCCAGCGCATAAAAATTATTTTCAGGAGCGATCATTTCCGAAACATATTCAGCTTTTGATTCAAACGCAGGCAATTCATATAGCGATGCCATTTTTTTTGAAGCAAGTGAAAAATTCAATGAAAAATTATTTTTTGATACAACAATATTCCCAGATCCAAAATTCCCAAAATCACTCAACAAAATTAGTAATGAAAAGAGTATAATTACAGCACCAACAATAAACATACTAAAATGTTCTTTCCTTATAATTTGATTCTTAAATAATTGCATATTTTGTATATTCAATGAATTATATCACAGCAAGCAAACTCTATCAAAACTCTTAGACTATCTAAAATAGAATTTTATGGTGTTTTTTGATAAAATAAATAATTTTTCCCCATACAACATACACTATACTATATACCATATACTTCTCCCTGCCCCAAATCACCTCGCCACAAAACTTGTCGCGCCAAGCCAAGATAAATTATAAATAGTTCTCTGTGTATCAGCTATTACGAGACTTTCAGTAAGAACTCCAATAAGTTCTTCTTCATTGAGAGAAATTGTGGCAACTTTATTTTCATATATCAAAATTTGATTTTGAAATTTAAATTCAGCCGGATTAATGAAAAGAATCTCAATAAGATTTTTAGCCTCTTCTGTCTTGTAGTAATTGTCACGAAATTTTAAAGCTTCAGCGCTAGATGGACTTAATAAACGTGTTTTTATCCGATTTTCTATTATTTTATCGAAATAATATTCCAAATAAGCAGGGAACAATTGCTGTAAAGCTTTCAAATCGGTATACCCAAGCAACTCCGAACTTGAATCCAATGCTTCTTCAAAAACAGTTTTCACACCCTCTATACCATTAAAAAAATGAATTTTTGGCCTATTTTCACTAGTTTGATGAATAAGCATTAAATCAGGTATTAGCTGCCTTGCTTGATATAATTTATCTTCGAAATAATGTATGAATTTTTTGGGTGACTGCGCGGAATAATATTTCAAATTTTTATGCATGTAATAACTCACAAATCCCCTCTTATGTAGCCTGTCTAAAATATAATAACAATTTTCTCTTTTCACTTTTGATTTTCTGGCAATCAGACTCACATAAGCAGTTTTTAATTCCAAAACAGCCAGATATACTTTTGCTTCTTCACGCGACAATCCCAAAGTTTCTAATTCACGAATCATACTTAAAATAATAAATCACAAAAAATTATATCAAAAACGAAGAAGATTGTAAAAACATATTTACAGAAAAACTTACAAATTGACTACTCGCAAACGCTGTATCAATAAGGATTTGCTCAGAACGTGAACACAAAACAATCAGATCTGACATTAAAGCGGATTTACAATTTTTCAAAAAGAAACTAGTATATATTCGTAAAATAAATTTTCATAAGATCAAGCTTGCAAGGGCTTTGGCGTAAAAAATAATAAAAATTTATTTACTTTTAATGTTGGCATTGTAAATTAAACTTCACAAAAAGCTATTTTATAGTGCCAAAACTCATCTATAGAAAAATTTCTATGGTATAATTAACTGATAGCTCTTAGCTATAAGCTTTAAGCTATTAGCGGACCCAACCATAAATCAAACTTAATATTTAATCTAAATGAAACGAATTTGTAAAATTACCGGACAAGAATTTGAAATAACAAATTATGAAATTGAATTTTTAAAAAAAATCGCACCCACTTTTGATGGACAAAAATTTGAAATACCGCTTCCGACAATATGCCCGGAAGAAAGAATGAGAAGAAGAACCGCACATAGAAATGAATTTAATTTTCATCACAACAAATCAGCCATGTCTGGAAAACCATTAATTTCAATCTACAGACCTGACAGTAATCAACTGATTTATTCAAATGAAGAATGGTTTTCAGATAAGTGGGACAGTCTCAGTTACGGTCAAGATTTTCATGGAAATAAAAGTTTTTTTGAACAAATCGATGAATTAAATCAGAAAGTTCCAAAAGTAGCGACCGTAACTGTAGGAAATGAAAATTCTGATTTCACTACAGGCACAGCGTATTGCAAAAATTGTTACCTAATAAATTGCTCGGAATATTGTCAGGATTGTTATTATGGAAAACTGCTACAGAAATGTTCGAACTGTATTGACTGTAGTTTTACTTACGACTGCGAACTCTGTTATGAATGCTTTAATGTAAAAAATTGCTACAACTGCCAATATGTTTATAATAGCCAAAATTCTTTTGATTGTTTCTTTTGCGATGATATAAAAAATTGCAAAAATTGTTTCCTTTCTACAAATTTGGTCGGAAAAGAATATCATTTCTTAAATCAAAAATTATCACAAGAAGAATATCAAAGCAGAGTTAATGAATTCAAAGGAAGTCATCAAAATTTCCTTGCAGCAAAACAATTATTCAACGATCTGCAAGCAAAAAGAATTTATAAATATGCTAACATTTTAAGCTCAGAAAACTGTAGCGGAGATTTCATAACAAATAGTAAAAATTGCAAAAACTGCTTTGAAGTAAATAATTCGGAAGATCTTATGAATGTTCAAGTAGGAGTGGAATGCAATGACTTATTGGACTGTTCAAATATGTATCTTAAACCCGAACTATCTTATGAAGTATTAGGAACTATTCAGACCTATAATGTACATTTTTGTTTACATGTATTTCATTCAAGCAATTTATTTTATTGCCAAAATATGTACAACTGCAAAAACTGTTTTGGCTGTATCGGACTGCGAAACAAGGAATATTGCATATTGAACAAACAATATACTGAAGAAGAATATGAGAAAAAAGTTGCAGAAATTATTGGAAAAATGCAAATCCCCCAACCCCCTTTGTCAAGGGGGCAAAATACAGAAAGCCCCATTGACAAAGGGGGGCAGGGCGGATTTGAATGGGGCGAATTTTTTCCAATTGCAATCTCTCCTTTTGCATACAACGAAACAGTAGCACAAGATTATTTGCCTTTAACAAAAAACGATATTGTAGAGACAAAAGATTTTTTGTCTCTACAAGGCATTAAATGGAAAGACGAAGATGCAATATATAGTCACCAAGGACCAATCTATGAAATTTCTGAAAATATTAAAGATGTTAAAG
>CAZEDK010000015.1:0-8842 GCA_964511025.1 uncultured Candidatus Peribacteria bacterium
ATGATCGCCTATCGGCTATTTTATCATTGCTCAAGTTCGCATAGTCTCAAACGTTGTGCGAAATTGTATTTTTTGATAGCCTACTGATATACGTGTTATTTTCTAAATTCAAAAACATGAAGACTATTAATGACACACCCCATCTTGAATTTCATCAAGAAACTCAAGAGAGCATTTTGGAAAAGCTACGAGTCATCGTAACAAATCATTGTAACATGGATTGTTTTTTCTGTCATAGAGATGGTAACTATGCAGAAGATAGGGATGCTTCGCCTGAAATAAATCTACTAGTAAATTGGGTTGCACAAGCAATAACTGATAGAACAAAAATTTTAAAAATTTCAGGAGGAGAACCCTTCGTTCGTAAAGATTTGCCCGAAGTGGTTAGAACACTTAAAAGAAATTTTAAGAAAGATATAGCTATTGGTACAAATGGAACCTTGCCCAATCAATCGTTACCTGACCTCAGAGATGCAGGAACAAGCAGGATGACATTTGGAGTCTATTCTTTACAACCAGAAATTTTGTCTGATATTGCAAAAATACCTGTTACTACAGCTGAAAAACATATTGCAACTATATTAAATAATTCTCAAGCAGCCATTGATAATTTAGATGGACCAGTAAAATGGAATTACATGCTAATTCGCAATACTCCACCAAACGCTCGACCCGGGAATATAGCTGGTTTAAGAGATGCTATTGAATTAGCGGGAAATATTGGAATTAGCGAAATTCGATTAAATACTCCATTGCGTCATCCATGGTTCCCTCAAGAACATTTTGAACAATCCTATGCTTATTGGAAAGAGATTATTGAGGACGTACTTGATTGGGTTGCGCCTGCTCAAAAGAAGGATTTTCTTGAACAATTAGAGGAATTAGACAGAACATATTCTCAATATCCATATCCAACAAGAATTTATGTAGTGTGTGGCAATAATACTCCAAAAATTTCTTTCATACATTTAAACGAAATAGACTCGCTCAAGGGAAAGAATGTCCGGAGTGTGATTTTAAAAGTGACTGCCAAGAAGGCGTATTTTATCCACGATTAACAATTCGTGGCGAATTAAAACGCTGTCTTCTTGGTATAAAAAAATAACATATACAAATATGACTAAAAAACTAAAAGTCATCGTTTTTGTCCCCACAACTCACGCAGAAAAGATTAGGAAAATATTGCGAAAGGTAGGGGCTGGAAAAACAAAAAAGTATGAGGGATGTAGTTTTTCTACATTTGGCTTGCAACGCTTTTATCCTCGCAGAGGAGCGGTTCCTTTTTTAGGTAAAATCAAAAAACTTGAATTGGTTGAAGAAGAACGTATTGAAACATTTATTCTTGCTTCTTTAAAAGATCACTTGCTAAGTGAAATTCTAAAAGTTCATCCTTACGAAGAACCAGTAATTGATTTCTACGAGATAGAAAGTTCATACATTCCTGTTTAATAATCAAAAAATACCACATCGCACAACAACAATTGCATATTCAATAAAAGATGATATTGAAGGACAAACAAAACAAAATATAGATATAGCAATTGATGAACTCAAAAAAATGGGACACAATTTTTTATTGCAAGTGATTGGTTCAGCCGAAGAAGGTCTAAAACAAATTTTCTCAAAAACTTCGAAATTCTCTTTTCTGATAACAGAATATGTAGAAAGATATCATGGATTTGAAGGCTTCTTCACAAAAGACAATGTAGCATTCCTTACTCAAGCTGCAGGCTACGATGAAGAACTAACAGAAAGATTCATAAAATCTGACAATACAGACATAGGAGAAAATAACTTATGTGATTAAAATACTTTCTTCAAAATATCGAATATGATATTTTGAAGTCACTCTGCCATATTCGCAAAAGTTGCCTTATAAAAATTCTTCTACAATTTCTAATTAAGGGACTCCAATATTTTCTAGGATTGCGATCTTAGAGTGAGGATACCCACCTGAACTTTCAGGTAGAGAAATCGGGCATTACTGAACGTCGATATGGTGGAGACTTGTGTAATTTTTCTTTGTACTTTTTCCTTTATCCTTTTTCCTAACTAAAATGCAACTATTCTTAGATACCGCCAATATCGATGAAATCAAAAAATATGCAGCATGGGGCGTAGTTGATGGTATAACTACAAACCCGTCACTTATAGCAAAAGAAGATGTAAGTCTTGAGAAGAGAATAAAAGAAATTGCTGAATTTATTGATGGTCCAATAAGCGCTGAAGTAATAGCACTTGATTATGAAAACATGTTAATTGAAGGAAGAAGAAATGCAAAATGGCACAAAAATGTATACGTGAAACTTCCAATGACTCCAGATGGACTTATGGCTTGCAAAACTCTGTCAGCAGAAGGGATAAAAATAAATATGACTCTTATATTTTCGCTTCCACAAGCAATGATGTGCGCAAAAGCAGGAGCAACACTCGTAAGTCCATTTGTTGGAAGGCTTGATGATATATCACATGACGGAATGCAACTTATAGAAGATATACGAATTGCTTTTGATAATTACGGAATTGAAACAAAAATCTTAGCTGCGAGCATAAGACACCCAATACATGTAGTTGACGCAATGAAAATCGGAGCTGACATAGCAACAATGCCTGCCTCTGTCTTTGATATGCTCATCAAACATCCGCTAACCGACAAAGGAATCGAAAAATTCTTGGCTGACTGGGAAAAGGTGAAGGGAGTCCAATAGAATACAAGTAAAATTGCTTTTTTATTTCAAATAGAAAAGATTTTGTTTCAAGCATTCAGCTTTTTAAAAATTTAATTTGGAAAGTATCTAGCAAAATTTTATCTATTCTGCGTAAATAAATTTTATAAAGAAATCTAGCTCGTTAACTTTAATTTATTTGCCGTTTTAACAAAGAAGGAGATACGTTCCATTGAGCCATATCTTTTGTCAGAATTGAAACTGTTTTTTTATTAAGTTTAAAAATTTTACCTTCTATTCTGTTTCCGTAACAATTAATAAAATAAACTTCATCACCTACATTAAAATGAGACATTTGACAGGTGCTTTTGGCTTGATGCATCAAGTTAAGCCTTGCAACTATTAATCTGTTAAAATAAACCAAATTTGTTTCATCAAGCGTTTTTATAAAATCTTCAATTTGATTAATTTTTAATTCCATTATTGTGTAAAAAAATTAAGAATTTTCTTGCTGTTGCTTATTCTGTTCATATTCTCTATTCCGCCTGCTTTCTATAACTTTAATAGCTATGTCCTTCACTCCTCGATTAGCTTCATCTAATTCTTTTTTCGAATGGCTGATCATTTCATCTTGTTCTTTAACTTTTTGCCTTAATGATTCTATTGTCATTTCCATAATTTTTCTTTCAGCAGAATTTTTTTCATATAGAAGCATAGCCTTTGTATTTTCTTCAGCCCTAACAAAATTTTCCGTCTCCTCTTTAACTCTGGCGAGACCATCAGACAGCTCTCTATCAAACTCTTTGTTTCTTTTTCTAAGATCGCTCAATTCAGCTTCTTGACCTTGAATATTGAGCTCCCTTTCTCGTAATTCTTTTTCTTTCGCTTGTTTTTTTTCTTGATATTCATCCTCTTCTCGTTTTCTTTTTAATTGCAATTCATATTCATAATGTTCTTGTTCACGTTTCCATGCATCTTGTTGATTTTGAGTGTTCTTTTTAAATTCCAAATCTTGAGATTCAAATTCTTCCTCTAATCTTTTCTTTTTTTCTTGATGAGCTTGAATAAGCTGAGAAAGAGCATCTGCTTCAGCACTTATTGCATGAACTTCCTCCAATCTTCTTTTTTCTATTAAAACTGCTTCTTTTATATTTTGTAATTTTTCGGCCTCTTTTGATAACGTTTCGCTTAAATTAAAGAGCCATTTTTTAACTGACATTTCTAATCCAGAAGCAGATTGTTCAATTAATTCAATTGAATACTGTGATGCTTTTTGTACGATTTCATCTTCTTTTTTACGCTCCACTACCGCTTTTCTAGTCTCAGTGCCCTCCGCAGATTCTTGATATTTCTGTAAAAGTGATTGATAAGCAGATAAAATATCATCTTTTTTGCTCTTATTGTCTACTATTGGAACATCTAATTGACTTTTATTATCCATATATTTGTAGTAAAAATATAAACGATCAAATATTATCAACATTACATTATTAAATCAAAAGGATTGTGCAAACCATACTGAAATTAAAACCATACTTAGAATCTATTCAAAAACATTGTAAAATTTTATCAAAAGATAATTTACATAAATTTATAGAAAAACTTGCACAAGAAATCGAACCTGAAAAAAGACGTGATTTTTTAGAAACATTTGAATCGTTTGATGGAGAAGAAAAAATAATTGATTTCGATGCAAATACAAATAATGATTTTGTTAATTCAATCATAAAAGCAATAAACAATTTAAAGACAGAAATCATAAAACGTATAGAATCAATTGAAAATGGAGAATATTATGATAGTGATGATTGGGATACGTATGGCTATGAAGATAATGCAGATTGTCTATCAGAAGATCAAAAAGAGGCGATGAAAAATTTATTTTTGCAAGCGGATAGCTTTTTTCTTGATGGAGATTTGAGTTCAGCAAATCAAATTTACGAAGCATTGCTAGATTTATTCAATATTCACACTGGTGGATTTATGAGTGAATTAAATGATTATGATCTTGAAATTGAATGGCTGGAAACAAGAGCAAGACATTATCGATGCATTTATGAATTATCGCTTCCGGAAGAAAGAGTGGAAAAATTGCTAAAAGCCATGACAAATTTTATTGAAAAAGGTGATAGTGATTATGATCATTATTTGATTGATGACTACAATCATCCGTTGCTTCAAGATATAATTGATGCAAAATTAGGCATATTGCCTAATTTTCAAGATTTTTTAAGAAATCTTCAAAATGCTTTAAAAGAAAAAAATAATCAAAGAGCCTTAATTTTATTTCTAGAGACTATTTATTTTTTGGATGGCATTGATGAAGTAGGAACGGAAGTTAAAAAAAGGAATCTCCATATTGGATATCTTTATTGGCTGCAAAAACTTATTACTCAAGCAAAATGGAATGAAATAATATTGGTAGCAAACGAAGCTTTATCAAAAATACCAAATGGATATTTAAGAAAAGAAATCGCAAAAATATTATTCGAAGCTGCTCAAAAAATACAAAATCAAGCCTCAATGCTAAAAGGCAAACAAGAACAATTTTATTCGGATCCTGAAGATGAAACTTTTAAAGAATTAGTTGTTGAGGCTGTAAAACAAAATTTAAAAAACGAAACTTTGCAGCAAGCGTTAATTATTTTAATCAAAGATCATCGAGAAAATACCATAAATCTTCAAGTAAAAATATTGTTAATGCTTGGAGATTTGCAGTCAGCTTTTAAATTAATAAATAAGACCGAATATATTGGATGGTCTTCAGATACAAATGGAACAGCAATTTTTGTTGCATCTTTAATGAGCGCTTTAGTTCAAACAGACAATAAATGTAAATTAATAAAAAAACTTCTAGAAGACTACAGTAGCTACCATTTTGGAATTTCAGATTCAAAAATAATAGCACAAGAAATAGAAAATAGTGTGAAAAATATCGAAATCACAGATTCAGATAAAAAAACATGGCTTGATTTTCTAAAACAAATCATAGGAAGTCGCATTGATGAGATAGTCTCAAGTCAAAAACGAAAAGCTTATGATAATGCAGCTGAATGCCTCGGGGCATTAATGGAAACTTTTGTAAGCAACAACATGCAAAATGAATCTAATGATTTGCGTGAATTTTATAGAAACAACAAATACAGACAATATTCCGCTTTCAAAGCTGAAGTAGATAAAGCGGTGAAATTTTCAGGGTTGGTTTAAATTTGTACATTAATTATTTGTCAAATACGTTATCTACATTTCCTCTCAACTGTCTCTTATTCAATTCAATGGACTGAGCCTTATTCTTATTATAATTATCAATTAAGGCTTTTAATTGTTCAGCGTCTATCCCAGCATCACGCAAAACTTGTTCTCTTACTGCAATCAATATTTCTTGCGGAGGAGTATCCTGGCTATTATAATAATTGAAATCTTTTACTATAAGCAATTGACGTAAATTTGCATTATCACATGTTAAAGGTTCATGCCATATGTCTGTTGTCCTTTTCTTTTGCAATAATTGCAAATTTTTAATTAAGCTTAATCGAAAACGATTTAAAGTAGCCATTATATTAACTTCTTCATTTGATGCTCCCGATAATAAATCAGTTAATTCTTGTTGATGACGAACACTCAATTCTGCTAATTCTTGTTGCTGTTTGGCTGTTAAAGCCTGGTGTGCTATGGCCATTTTTCGCTCATACGCTTCAGGATCCTGGAATTGTTCTGTTTGCATTAATGCCATAAGTCTTTCAGTAGATATAGCTTGCTGTCCTTCATCAGTTTTTTGACATGTTTCCATATAAATAAATGTAAGAAAATTAACGAACACATACACCATAACATCTCTCTCTCTCTCTGTCAAGCAAAACCTCAAAAACATGCTTTAATCATATTTGAGATAAAATAGAGATCTTCTATTTTATAATTAAACTTGGAGTAAATTTGGAGTAAAAATGCTAAGAATTTATTGTACTGATAAACATTATTTGTTATATTAAAAATGATATTTTTTTAGCCTATCTTCATGAAAATCTTAGACTATGAATTAACTAAAACTCAAAAAATCAATAATTTATGTGAACAAATTAAAAAAGAAGAAATAAAAATAAACTCTTTAATTATTGAACCAATTTTATTTGAGAAAATTTTTAGACACAACTATCTTAAACAAGCCTACAGCTCAACAAAAATTGAATACAGCCTTATTAGCTATAACAATGCTCAAAAAGTTTTTTATCGCAAAAATGCTTTGAATGAGCAGGAGCAGGAAATTTTGAATATTGTGAACAGCCATTTAATGATTCAACAGAATTTAGAGAAAAAACTGTCAAATAATTTAATTATCAATATACATAAACAAATCAGTCATAATTTGAAAGGTTCATTAACAGAACCAAATTATAGACCTGGTCAATATAAAAATATTCAAAATTATTTAGGAGACCCGTTTTCTGACCAAATTAGCTATACTTTTCCAGTCCCAAGCGAAGTCCAGAAATTAATGCAAAAACTTAATCATTTTATAAACACAGAAAAAGAACTTAATCAACTTTTACTGCCTGGAATTTTCCATTTTTTATTTATTGCCATTCATCCGTTTATTAATGGTAATGGCAGAACAGTTCGAGTGATTGAAGATTTTTTACTCAAAAAAGCTTCTTATAATCTCAAAAATTTCTATAATCTATCTGAGTATTATTATAATAATTTAAAACAATATCATTTAAATCTTAATGCCGGACGGGATCAAAAAAATTTAACTTATTTTATAGAATTTTATTTGCAAGGCATTTTAAATTCACAAAAAAATGTTTTTGTGGAAAAGGATTTACTTGAACGTTTACAGAGACTTCATGAAATACCTGAATGGAAAAGTTTTGATTTGTTTGACAAAAAAATCTTAAATTATTTAGCCAAAAACAACGAATTAACAATTAAAAAAGCTATAAAATTAAATTCTAAAAAACTTTCAGCAGAAGCAATCCGTCTACGATTCCAAAAATATATTCATCTAGAACTAATGGAAAAAATCGGCGATTTTAAAAACGCAAAATATATTTGGATATAAAAATTATTTATTTCATCTTGAGACAAAATTGAATTAATAAAATCCCAATTTGGTTATTTGGGCTTATTGAAGAAAAATATTTGGACTAAAAAATCGTAAAAAAAATGACTTCTGTATTTTATCGTTTATTACTTCAAGCAAATTCCCATCAGGGATATCACCTCTATACACTAATTTGTTGCCTATATCATTTCACATCTCTAAAATAGTGATGTTTTTTTTATTTTAAAAAATTTATTATTATTATTCAATTTGGGTGGGTTTTTAACCCTTGAAGGATGTAAGTTTAACACTTTTTGCACAAAAATATCCCTTCTAAGTTGAGACGCCTCTTTCATAATACTACCCGCTGGACATGAAGAATCTGTATTAAGCACTGCCTCCTCTTTAAAAGATTCATCTTCGCCCCAAGGTTTTATAATAGTCATAATATACAATTATTTAATAAACACATACACGATAACCTCTCTCTCTCTCTGTCAAGGTAAATAGCAAAAATATATCTTAATAACATTTTAGCCTAAGCAAAATTCTCTTATGCTGAAAGTAGATTAAAAAGATATTTTTATATGATCCAAAGAAGAAAAAAATATTACAATTGGCTGAAAAAAGATCTTCTTAATTTTGCAAAAGATAAACCTGATTTGAGAATTTTTATTTTCGGTTCAAGTATAATCAAAGATCATTTTGGAGATATCGATATTGCTTTTGACGGCAAAATAACAGACAAAGATTTATACGCACTAAAAGAACATTTTGAGGAATCAACTTTCCCTTACTTTGTAGATTTGATAAATTTAAAGCAAACAAGTAAAAGTTTTAAAGATCATATCTTAAAAAATAAAATATTATGGATAAAGAAGAATTAAAATTAAAATGCAAGATTTTTACAAAAGCTTTATTAACATTGGATCAAGTTTTATCTAAACATTTAAACGATCCTGATATTCTTAGAGACGCAAGTATACAAAGATTTGAATATTGTTATGAATTATGCTGGAAAACATGCAAAGAATTTCTCGAAGAAAAATTTGGCTTGGAAATATTTTCACCCAAAATTGTTTTTCAAGAATTGTTGAGAAACCAATTAATAACAGACTTAGAAACTGAACTTTTA
>CAZEDK010000015.1:8871-34706 GCA_964511025.1 uncultured Candidatus Peribacteria bacterium
CCACGCACATTTACGAAGAAAAAATAATTAAAATAATTTATGGAAATATAAAAGATTACTTCAAGATAATGAAAAAACTTGAAAAAATTATATTAAAATATATCAATGATAAGTCTTAAACTCCAAAACCTCTCCCAAATCACAAACAAACACGGTCTTTCAACCAAAAACCTCAAATCTCAAGCCAAATTAATCAAACCGTACCTCAAAAAAATAGAAGCTCGCGATCAAGGTTTTTACAGAATAATTGATGATAAAAAAATCATTATTGAAATTGAAAATTTTGCAAAAAAAGCTGAAGGAAAATATGACAATATCATAGTTCTTGGAATAGGCGGATCTGCACTTGGCACAATTTGCCTCCAACAAAGCCTCAAACATCTTTTCGAAAACAATCATAAAGCCCCCTTGTCAAAGCATGTCCTCGACTGCGATCGAGGAGGGGTTGGGGGATTTGTTCCCCATCTTCATATAATCGACAACATCGATCCAGAACTCATTTCAGCAATCAATGATATTATTAATTACAAAAAAACACTTTTTATAGTAGTTACAAAATCCGGAAGCACTCCCGAAACTCTTGCGCAATATTTTTATTTCAGAGACAAAACCGACAAAGCCAAACTTGATGCGAAAAAACATTTTGTATTCATAACTGATCCAAAAAAAGGATTTTTGAAAGAAATAGGAAATAAAGAAAAAATTCCTTGCTTCGATGTACCAGAAAATGTAGGTGGAAGATTTTCTGTTCTAACTGCCGTTGGACTTCTTCCTGCAAAATTAATCGGAATCGATATTAAGAAACTAATAAAAGGAGCACAAAAAATGAGAGATTTATTTTTATCAGAAAATTTTGAACAAAATCTTCCTTTCCAAATGGCCACTATTCAATATCTACTTTCACAAAAAGGAAAAACTATAAACGTATTAATTCCATATTCAAGCCGACTAATAAAATTCGCAGATTGGTATCGTCAACTTCTAGCTGAATCAATTGGGAAAGAATTAAATAATAAAGGTGAAAAAGTAAATATTGGAATTACACCAATAAACGCACTTGGAGCAACAGACCAACACTCCCAAAGTCAACTCTACATGGAAGGCCCAAACGATAAATTATTAATTTTTATAAAAATAAAAAAACAAGGTGCAACTATTAAGGTTCCCAGTCCCCTTGACAAAGGGGATTTAGGGGATTTGTCCTACCTCCAAAACCTCACCTTCAACACCCTCCTCCACACCGAAATGCAAGGGACAATTGATGCTCTTACAAAACAAGACAGACCAAATATTACTTTAGAAATAGATAAAGTTGACGAAGAAAATTTAGGAACTCTATTTATGCTATTTGAAGCGACGACAGCTTTCCTTGGAGAATTTTTTGATATCAACGCTTTTGATCAACCTGGAGTTGAGCTGTCAAAAATACTTACGAAAAAACTTTTAACTAAAAAATAAATTCTGATTATGAAAATCCCAAACATAAACGAAAATTTATCTGAAGAACAAATCAAATTTCTAGAAGCTTTTGCTAAATCATGCAGAAGATCAATAATTGAAATGACAACAAATGCAGCGAGTGGTCATCCGGGAGGATCTCTTTCCTCAATCGATTACTTGAGCCTAATATATACCTTCATCATAGCACAAACAGGTGAGAAAATTGTGATTTCAAATGGGCATATATCACCAGCTGTCTACAGCGTGCTTGGTGAAATAGGATACGCTAACAAAGAAAATCTAATAAAAAATTTCCGCAAAATAGGATCGCTTTTTGAAGGTCATGTAACAAGACATGTTGCAGGAATTTGGTATGGGACTGGACCTCTTGGCGCAGGAGCATCTGCCTCTGCCGGTTTTGCTCTTGGCGAGAAATTAAAAAAAACTAATGAAAAAGTTTTTCTCACCATCGGAGATGGAGAATGTCAAGAAGGGCAGGTTTATGAAATGATGAATTTTGCAAGTCACTATAAACTCGATAATCTCATAGCATTTATTGATTACAACAAAGTACAACTTACTGCAAGTTTGGAAAAGATAATAAATGTAGATTTGAAAAAAACTTTCGAAGCTGCAAATTGGCATGTAATTGATATAGACGCTCATGATTTTACAAAAATATGGCAAGCACTCAAAGAAGCTTACGAAATAAAAGATAAACCAATAGTCATTCTAGGAAATTCAATAATGGGAAAAGGAGTGCCTTCAATGGAAGAAGATGGCATCAACCACAAATCAACTTGGCACGGCAAAACAGCATCAAAAGAGCAAACAGAAACAGATCTCGAAGCTATGCAATTATCAGAAGAAGAAATTAAATTAATTGAAGGCTTTAAAGCCCCCTTGTTAAAGGGGGTTGGGGGGATTAAATGGCGTCCAACAAATCCAATCTTCACAAAATCTCTTGAAAAAATAAAGATCAACGAAGGAAATTCTATTTTATATGATTCAGCTACTTTGACAGATTGCAGAACTGCATACGGCAAAGCACTGCTGGATTTGGCGCAAAATAATGAAAATATTTTGGCGCTAACAGCAGACGTTGAAGGATCTGTAATGACAAAATTTGTACATGAAGCTTATCCTGATCGGCATATTGAATGTGGCATTGCAGAACAAAATATGATTTCAGTGTCAGGCGGACTTAGTTTAAATGGTTTTGTGCCATTTTGTTCAACTTTTGGAGCTTTTATGACTAGCCGCGCAAAAGATCAAGCACGAGTAAATGATATCAATCAAACAAATGTAAAAATGGTAGCAACTCACTGTGGATTATCTGTAGGAGAAGATGGTCCAACTCATCAAGCAATTGACGACATGGGTTCATTTCTTGGATTTTTCAACACAATGATCATCGAACCTGCAGATCCTAACCAAACTGACAGAATAATAAGATATATTGCATCTCATTATGGCAATTTCTACATAAGAATGGGACGACACAAATTTCCAATCATTACAAAAGAAGATGGCAGTCCTTTCTATGATTTAAATTACAAATATGAATATGGAAGATGTGATGTGATTCAGGAAGGCAAAGATATAACAATTGCAGCTAGCGGCGCATCTATTCATGAAGCTTTGAAAGCCAGAGAAATGTTGCAAAAAAGCAATCCTGAAATATCAATTGAAATAGTAGCCGTAAGTGCAATTAAAAATTTTAATGATGTTTTAAAGAATTCTATCAGAAAAACTAAAAAACTAATTACAGTAGAAGATCACAACACTTTTTCCGGACTAGGCAGCCAAATCGCTAGATATTTATCAACGGAAGATATCTTACTTGAAAAATTTATCATGCTCGGCGTTGAACAATACCAATTATCAGGCACAGTAAACGAATTATATCACGCAGTTGGCATTGACGCCGATGGAATTGCGAGAACAATTTTTACTATTCAAAATCATCAAAAAGATTTCTAAAATTTGGATTTTTGCTTTGAATTAATTCTATTTTTTCCTTTCTTTTCATCGCACGAAAAATAGAATCCCTTTTTAGGGCAATATCAAAAAATTTGTAATCTTGATACCATAATAATTTCTTATTTAATGATCTTTTTTTTATTTTTTTAAAAAAATCTTTTTTAGAAAAAACAATATCATCTTCAAAAAGATTATCTCGAAATGTAAATCTTATTCTGTTTAAATTCTTAGCGACCAAAATATAAATATAATAATGATTATACATAAATTTTTGTATTAATTACTGATTTTCTAATACAAAAAATACTAAACTGCAAAATCTCAAATTGCATATATTGCAAAAATGAAAAAATTGTTTATTATTTACGTAATAATAATTCACAAAAATGACAAACGCTGACGTAGGACTTATCGGCTTAGGAACAATGGGCGCAAATCTTGCACGCAATATTGCTTCAAAGGGTTTCAAATGTTCTGTTTACAACAGAACAACAGAAAAAATCAATGAATTTATAGCTCAATTTGGCAATGAAAATCTTGCAGGCTACAAAGAATTAAGCGATTTTGTGAAAAGCATCAAAAGTCCAAGAAAAATAATAATAATGGTAAAAGCAGGCTCCAGCGTAGACAAAGTAATTGAAACACTTAAACCGTTATTAGATGAAAATGATATTATCATTGATTGCGGAAATGAAAATTACAAAAATACTCAACTAAGATATAGCCAATTAAAAAAAGAAAAATTAAGATTTATAGGTTCAGGAGTCTCAGGTGGAGAAGAAGGCGCACTAAAAGGTCCAAGCATTATGCTAGGAGGAGATAAAGAAACTTACAAGGAAATTAAAGAAATTTTTGAAGCTATAGCGGCAAAAGACTTCTCCGGTGGTAAATGCGTCACATATATTGGAGACAATGGAGCCGGTCATTATGTAAAAATGGTACATAACGGTATAGAATATAGCGTAATGCAAATGATCGCAGAAAGTTATGAATTATTCAGATCAATATACAAAATAAATGCCGAGCAAATAGCTAATATTTTTGAAAAATACAATAATGCAAAATTACATTCATATTTATTTGAAATAGTTGTACCGGTTCTCAGACGAAAAGATGAATTTCAAAAAGGATACTTGGTAGATTACATACTTGATAAAGCAGGACAAAAAGGAACAGGAACTTGGACTGCAATAGACGCTCTTTATCAAGGTGTTACACTTTCATCAATAACAGAAGCAGTGTTCGCTAGAACAGCTTCAAACAAAAAAGAAAAAAGAATTGAATTATCGAAGCTCTACAAAAAAGACAAGCAGATAAATCCTTCAATGAAATTAGAAGAAGTAATCAAATTGATGGAAGACGCACTATATGCTGGGATGTTAAGCTCTTACGCTCAGGGATATGATTTGATTTTAAACGCCGCAAAAGAAGAAAATTGGGATATTGATCTAGGAGAAATATCAAGAATATGGGAAGGAGGATGTATTATTAGAGCCGATATACTCAATTTTTTACATCAAGCATATTCAAATTTTTATAAAAACACAGTTAATACTGATTTAACGTCATCTCATCTATTTCAAATCCCGGAAGTAGTAGAAGGCTTAAATCAAAGCATCCACGCACTAAGAAAAATTGTCTGCTTCGGTTTGGAAAATCACATCGCAATGCCTAGTTTAGCAACTGCTCTCACTTATTTTGACACAATGACAAGCGAAAAAACTTCAGCAAACCTAATACAAGGCTTACGTGATTATTTCGGGGCTCATACTTACGAAAGAACTGATCGAGAAGGTTTTTTTCATACAGAATGGAATTAATCACTATGCAATGTTTTTAAATATCTAGCAATCATTAAAATTTGACGAATTGCATTACAGGAAGTAGACTAATTTGAACGCTTAAAGTTCAGAAAAACAAAAACAAAATTCTGTAGATACATGCCAATGGCATGTATCTACTCCCCCCAGATCATTTACAATTCAAAACACGAAAGAAATGTAACAATCACTCAAAGTGATTAGAAGACTCCCCTTCCGCAATAAATTATAAATACATAGATTGCATTGATAGTCCCGTGGGATATCGCATCTTATGTGCAAAATTTTAAAAACTGGGAAAGCGGATCTTCTACTCCATTTCACCCCTTTATTAAATTTGTGATTGCAAAATCACAAATTTACATTTCTTTCCTGCTTTGCCTTACGGGATAAGGTCGACTACCTTAGGATCTCAATACTCGCCCATCGTAGAGCCTTGATTAATCACGGCTCTACGGGCAGGTTTTTGTTATTCCGCAAAAACACAAACCACATCAAAAAACAATAATACAAAACAACCAAAACACCTTTAAACCATTTAACATCAACTGATGCATAAGGCAATTTTGCACATATTTCCGTAAAAAAAATAATTATCTTAAGAGCAAGAATCGCAGGTAAGGCAAAAATTTTTCCCAAACTAAGACTTACAACTGCCACCAAAAAAGCTATAGCTCCAAACATCATCGCAAGAGGCACAAAAGGAGCAATTAGAACATTTGCAAGCGGCGAAACCAAAGACAGCCTTTCGAAATTTAATAAAATAATCGGAACAGCAGCAATTTGAGCTGACATCGTAAGAAGAAAAGACTCCCTAATACCAAAAAAATTAGGAAAATTCAAATATTTACCTATTAAAGGAGAAACGTATATCAAGCCGACAGTAGCCAAAAAAGAAAGCTGAAATCCAACATCATAAACCAATATTTTTGGATTAAACAAAGACATAACAAAAGCAGTAAAGACAAGAGTAATAGATATAAAAGATTTTCTTGAAAACCAGATCGCACTTAATGCAATTATTCCCATAATACCAGCCCTAACGACAGCACTAGAAGCCCCAACAAATATAACAAAAATTGTTATCACAGTGATCGAAATAATAATCTGCTGTTTCTTTGGCAAGAAAACAAGAAAGCCTGAAATCATAGAAATAATAAGAGTTATATTATAGCCAGAAATAGCAATAATATGAGTCAAACCGGTTATGTTAAATTTCGCCATAAGGTTATCAGGTATCCCCTTCCTTGATCCCAACAATAAACCAGCCTCAAAAGAAGCATAAGGCTCAGGAAAAATCTTATTTAAAATAGTTTCAACTTTTTTTTTCAAACTAAATATGTGCGCATAAAACAAACTCTCTTCATTATGTTGTAATAATTTAAGGTAAGGCTGATACATAACACTATAAATATTGTAACGTGCTAAATATTTATCATAATCAAAATCTTCAATTTTTTCAGGCCGAATCAAATCACCTTCTATTTCCAAAAAATCTCCATATTCATATTCCGGATATCTTGGCATAGAAATCAAAACCAATCCATCAATTTTTTTACCTTTTTTCTCAACAGCACAAATCGTCAATTTAATCTCATCTTTTCTTATATCAACTTCTTTGCACACAGTACCATAAAAAACTGATTTTTGTCCATTAAAATAAGAAATATCTGCATTAGTAAAAACAGGAAAAGAATTTTTGAAACAAAAAAATCCTATCAAAAAGCAGCAAGCAAAAAATAAAAAAATTTTGTCATTTTGAATATATGCAATCAAGCAAGCAATTATGAAAACAAGAACAGCAAATATCAAAAAATGATTCATCAAGACAGAAGCAATACAAACGCCAGCTAAAAAAGCTAACATGGATATTAAAAATTTTTGTGACTGTTTCAAATAATAAAAAAAATATAAAGCTTCCTAAACACTTGAATAATAGAAAATAATTTTGAAATTTAAGTCCATTTTTCTTAAAAAATAAGTAAAAAATAGACTTAGTCTAATATAAGGTTTTTAAATTTTATTTTTTTGCTATACTCAAAATTGCTCATTTTGAATCACAAATTTATAGAAGTGTCATTCAATAAAAAGAAAATCAGAAAAATAAATTGGCAAAAAAAAAGAAGTATTTTTTTAAAAGTGTTTAAAAATCTTTTTTTGAAATTATGTAGTGACATAGTAAGAATACTGCAAACAGTAAGAATTCAGCCAAAAAAAACAACAATAAAGAAAAAAATCTTAACTATATTTATTGTATTTTTACTTGCGATTGTTGCTTATGGAACTTTTAAGATCATAACACTTGCAAGCAGTTTCAGCCCAAAAGATATTGTGCTGTCAATCTTTAGTCAGAAGATAAAAACAGATGACAGAGATCATAGTAATTTCTTAATTGTAGGCATTGGAGGTGAAAATCATGATGGCGCAGATTTAACTGACAGCATCAAAATAATTTCCATTAACCATCAAGACAAATCTATAAATATGATATCTATACCTAGAGATTTATGGGTTTATAGCGACGAATTTGGCTCCAGCAAAATAAATGAGCTATATATGTTAAAAAAAGAACAAACAAATTCGGAAGCACTTGGAATGCTTTATTTAAGCCAAAAAATAGAAGAAATTACAGGCATATCAATACATTATAGGATAAAAATTGATTTCAATAGCTTCAAACAAGCTGTAGATAGTCTTGGCTGCATAGATGTGAACGTGCCTGAGTCAATATACGATCCGTATTATCCAAAGGATGGGACTTATCTATATGAACCATTTAGCATTAAAAAAGGTCAACAATGTATTGACGGAGACACTGCGCTCAAATACGCCAGAAGTAGATATTCAAGTGCTGGAGGAGATTTTTCACGCTCAGAAAGACAGGCTCTCATAATAAAAGCAATTAAAGAAAAAGCATTGTCATCCGGCGTACTTTTGAATCCAAAAAAATTGAAGAATTTATATGACACTTTTAATACAAACGTTTACACTGATATTAGTTGGGATGAAATGGTCTATCTGGCAAAAATTTCACAAAAATTCAGTTCTGAGAAAATATTTTCAACAAATATTAATGATATCCCACATGAAGAAGCTGGTTTTTTGTATACGCCACCAAGAGAACAATTTGGTGGAGCTTCTGTTCTTTTACCTTCATATTGCAGCTCAGCTTCAAACTGTAAAAGCAGGGAAAGTTATTCTGAAATTAGAAAATTTATAAATTTTTTCATCAATCACTCTGCACTTTTTCATGAACAAAGAACAATAAGGATCTTAAATGGTACAAAAACTGCAGGACTCGCTTCAGATCTACTATTTGCATTTTCCAGATATGGACTCAATGTAATTAGGTATGGCAACGCTTTAAACAGAGAAACACAAAAGACAAAGATCTATTTAATGCCAAAATACAACGAAAAAGGTGAATTAATTCATAATTCAGATATCGATGAAGACGAAATGCTAGAAATTTTAAGTCAATTTTTACCAAAAACCTACACAAGCTCATCCGCCTCAAATACAGAATATGATCCGACAGTTTTTGAGAATGAAGCTGAATATATAATTGTTTTGGGCAAAGATTTTACAGAGTTCAAAATTGAGCATCCAGAATTGTTTTATTATTGGAATTAATTGAATTAATACATGCGATTAAATAAATACATAGCAAGTACAGGGCTTTATTCGAGACGAAAAGCTGACGATTTAATTAAAAACTCAAAAGTTACAATCAACAACGAAATAATCACTGATTTAAGTTACCAAGTAGATCTGAATAAAAATCTTCAAATTTTTGCAAATGGACAAGAAATAAAGCCGGCAAATAATAAAACATATCTCATTTTGAATAAACCAACAGATTACACTTGTACAAAAAAAATATTTAAAAATGAAAAAAATATTTTTGAATTAATCCCAAAAGAATTTCATAATTTAAACTATGCCGGCAGATTGGATAAAGACAGTACAGGTCTTATATTACTAACAAATGATGGTGATTTCATCCAGAAGCTGACTCATCCAACCCTAAGCTCAAAAAAAATATATGAAATTTTACTATCAGGCTATCTGGATAGAAAAAAAATTCAACAATTTGAAACAGGAATAGAGCTTGATGGCATTTTAACAAAACCAGCTAAACTAAAAATTATTGAAGAATTTAACAACAGAAGCGTATTGAGAGTCAGCATAGAAGAAGGCAGAAAAAGGCAAATAAGAAGAATGTTTCTTTGCCTTGGCAACAAAGTTCTAGGACTTCACAGAGTACAAATTGCAAATATAAAATTACCAAATAATTTAGAAATAGGTGATTGGAAATTAATTAATATTTAATCAAAACAGTGCTGTTAACACTTATTCCAGCTTTAATCATTCACTTTACACAAAGCAGTCCTACAAAAACTGTTAATTTGCAAAATCAAATAGAACTGGAAGTCAACATAGTACCAAAAAAAGAAAAAACTCAAATAGAACCAATCATTGAAGCAAAAGCCGCTATATCAATAGATGTTGGCTCACATACAATACTCTACGAGAAAAACATCAATGAACCATTAGCATTTGCTAGTATAACTAAATTAATGGTTGCAATTATAATTATTGAAGAAAATAATTTGGATGAAAAAATAAAAATTAAAAGCAGTTATTCCAATATCGAAGGATCAAAAATTTGGCTAAATAGCGGAGAAATTTTTTCATATAGAAATATGTTATATATGTTACTTATACCTTCCGCAAATGATGTAGCACTGGCGCTTGCAGAGGCAAATAGTGGAAATATTGAATTATTTGTAGAAAAAATGAATAAAAAAGCAAAAATATTGGGTCTCAATAATACAATTTTTACTAATCCGGTAGGACTAGACGATAAAAAACAAAAATCAAGCGCAAAAGATCTGGCAAACTTAAGTTTATACGCAATACAAAAACCGTTAATAAGAGAAATAGTTCAACAAAAATCAGCTTCTATTGAATCTGACGCTGGAGTCATTAGAAATCTAACAAATACAAATAAACTTTTAGATAGTTATCTGACTATAATTGGATTAAAAACCGGAACAACAGATGATGCAGGGCAGTGTTTAATTGCTCTTGCAAAAAATGAAGACAATAGAGAGATCATTACTATTGTGCTTGGCAGCAAAGACCGTTTCCAAGAATCAAAAGCTCTGATAGACTGGACTTGGCAAGCTTATAAATGGTAAATCTTAACACTTAACAATGCCTTTTGAAATAACAAACACAATAAGACATTTATTTATAATATTAGGTTCAAATTTGTTTGCGTTTGCTATTGGATTATTAATTGCACCCATCTTAATAGATTTACTAAAAAAATTAAAAATCGGAAAACAAATAAGAGAGACTTCAAGCGACGGCAAGCTAACAAATTTATTCAACGCACTGCATAAAAAAAAATCCGGCACTCCAACGATGGGAGGCATTCTTATTTGGGGAACAACTATTTTTATCATACTATTCAGCCATCTTATCTATATTCTTGATATAACAGATAGATCCTTACTCAATAGAAATGAAACATATTTACCTCTTTTTACATTATTCACAACAGCTATATTGGGTGCCGTAGATGATTATTTCAATATACGTGGATGGGGCAAATGTAAAGGTATCAATATTAAGCCAAAACTTTTATGGCTAACATTATTTGCTGTTTTGGGAAGTTTTTGGTTTTATTTCAAGTTAGAAATTGATCAAATATTTGTACCTCTCGTCGGCAATATTCACATAGGCGCTTGGTATATACCAATATTCATATTTGTAATAATTGCCTCAGCAAATGCCGTAAACATTACAGATGGATTAGATGGTCTTGCAGGAGGACTTATAATAATTTCTTTTGCAGCACTAGGAGTAATTTCTTACGCCAAAAGTCTTGTTATCTTAACAGCACTGTGCGCAATCATCATAGGAGCTACAACAGCTTTTCTGTGGTTCAACATACCACCCGCAAAATTTTACATGGGAGACACCGGATCACTGTCATTAGGTGCTACATTAGGAGTCATAGCAATGCTAACTGATTCAGTCATTATTTTCCCACTGATCATGCTTGTCTTTGTACTGGAAACCTTATCTGTAATAATTCAATTAACATCAAAAAAACTACGAGGTAAAAAAGTATTTCATATTGCCCCAATACATCATCATTTCGAATATATTGGATGGCCGGAAAGTCAGATCACAATGCGTTTTTGGATAATTGGAGCATTAAGTGCAGCTCTTGGGCTGATATTGCGCCTTACTGAGCTATAGAATTGATTTGCAGATCTGAACTAGAATTAAGTGAATTAATAAGTGTTGGATCGTAAATTGCTTCACTCATATCTATTGGCTGAGAAACTATAAGTACTGCCTTAATATCAGCAATTGCTGCGCTAATAAGATCAGACTTATATACATTATCAGATGATAATTGATCTACAATGGCATTTTGCCAAGACAAAGCTAGAGCATTATTTTGCAAATTATCTGAATAGACTAAATAAATAGATTTTGATAAACTAACACTCATTTCTGTAATTTTAGCAAGAATTTCTTGTTTAATCTCCACATCAACAGATGAAAGTAAATTCAAAGTATTAGTCAAATCAGCAACGTAGGAATTAATTGAAATAGCCTGAGAATCAATATCGCCTGAATTAAGCGCAACAAGAAAAGCTTCGATATCCTGAGATAACAATGCTTTATAATAACTTAATTCATCTTCCGAAGCCAGAATTTCCAATTTATTAAAAGCTGTCAAATATTCATCGTATGATGAACCTGAAATATATCTAGTTCGATTTCTTCTATGAAAATCTATCAACTGTGCAATTTCTTGATACAAAGCATTAAAATCTTCATAATCTTCATATCTTTCAAATACTTCTTTCATTTTATCCTCAACTTGATCCAAGTAATCTTCTGCTTTTCCCATATAACCTTGTTGTCTTGCGCTTTCAGCTTTTTCAAAAATACTTTTAATTTCATTCATATCTAATTTTAGCTGATTTCTGTCATCATTGGACAAAAACGTAACAGCAAAATCTTTGAAAGGTTCAAACGACATCAAATCAGCATTAGCACTGACCTGTTCCTGCTTGTCCTCATTGCTATAAATTGACTCCAAATGAGAAGCCAACCATTTATCTTCAATAACAGCATTAGATAAACTTGTAATTTGATAATCGCCTTGTCGGGTTAGAACTAAAACATCATTTTGAAATAAAGTCGGACTACTTTTTTCAATACCATTCTCATCCAAAACTTTTAAATCAACAAAAGCATCTAAAACAGCCACTTTAACTAGATCTTCATTGTCATCACTTTTTAGCTCAACATCAAAAACCGCCTGTAACGCGTTAATTTCAACATTGAAAGAATTTACAACAAAACCACTATTTGATAGCAAAGAATTATAAACAGTATTTAAAACTCTTCCCTTTTTTAACTCCAAAGCAATATTAGAATCAGAAAAATCTGACTGATTAATATCAAGAGTTTTAAGATAAACTAAGCTTTTTGGAGCAATATCTGTTTCGTTACCATCAGCATATTTTATAAATACATTGGAAGTGTCAAAAGTTTTGACGGCATCACCTTGACGAACATAAAAACCATTTTCTGCATTAATTGATTGCCCATCCCTTCGCACTTCAACCGTACCACTATCAATATATAATATACTTTCTTTAGCATATACTTCTTCTGAAGTTTTCAAAGTTAAAGTCCCAAATATACTAAAAGTAAAAGCTATTAAAATTACATAAGACAGGACTGTTCTTCTAAAAAATGGAAACTTAAACAAATACCAAGGCCTATTTACATGTAATTTTTCAAGTATAAGCTCTCTCATTCGACAAACCCATATTTTACCTGGAACAACTGAATAAAAAACCTTCCTAGATTTTTCCAAAATATTATCTTCTACTAAAGCACCAAATCTTCTATTAAAAATTTCAATTTTTAAATCTTTTTTCTTCTGATTAGAAGGCTTAATGTTTGCATACAGTTGAGAAAACTTGCTTGTCAACTCATCAAATTCGTGATTTTTTTTGCTTTCCATGGATTATACAATGTTGTCTAATAATAAAAACGCAAACAAAGAAGAAAACGTTACAAAAAATTATACAATTCTTTCTTCTTTTACTATCACTTTAAGAGCATTAAGAGATCTATGCTGAAGCACCCTCAGACTATCTTCGTTTTTCCCCATTATTTGTGATATTTCTTTGTTTGTTAACTCTCCAAGAAATTTTAATGTCAAAAATTCTCTATAATTAGCTTTCAATTTATTCAGACAGAGCTTTAAAGCTTCCTCAGTTAAACGTCTATTAATTCTCGATGCAGGATTAGCATCTTCTTTTTCATCTTCTATAAAATCAAATAACTCCAAAGTCTCCTTAGATGATCTGTAATAATCTACCACTGAATTTCGTGCTAATTTAAAAAACCAAGATTTAAATGAAGCCTTTTTTTGATCTTTATAACTAGCAATTTTCTCCCAGACTTTTATAAAAATTGTCATTGTCATGTCATCTATATCTGATTTTGCAACCGAAAAATAAAGATACCTGTAAAGCGGTTCAACAAAAATATCATAAAGATCCGAAAAAGCATCTTTATTACCATTTTTAATAAGATTTACTAAATTTTGTATATTCTCCTCATCTTTTAAGTCTTGATTCATATTTAAATACTATCATTGGTCTATAACGAAACAAAGCTACAAAATATTACAAAACTTATTATTAATTCTCAGAACCTCTTCCCTAGAACCGATAAAAATAGGAGTTCTTTGATGTAATGAATGAATTGACTTATCTAAAATCGAAATTTTACCATCTGACGATTCAGCTCCTGCATTTTCAAGTAAATAAGCCATTGGACCACATTCAAATAGTAATCTTAATTTCCCATCAGCCTCTTTCGTTGTCCCTGGATAACTAAAAATTCCTTCACCTTTCAATAAAATATGATTAATATCAGCAACCATAGCTCCTGAATATCTAAGCTTATACTCACCATCAACCCAATATTTTAAAAGATCTCTATACCAATTTTCAGTAATTGCGGCTTTTAAATTTCCTGGAGCAAAAATTTTTGTATTTTCTTTAATTTTTAAATTTTCACGAGTCATCACAAATGCATTGTCTCTCAAAGTAAATTCGTGAGTGCCTTTGCCAATTGATAAAATTATTGTCGTTCTTGGTCCATATATTGCAAAAGCAGCAGCACTCATCTCTTTAGGAGTTTTTCCAAAAAATTCTTTGGCTTTATAAATTCCCAAAATTGTTCCAACTGCAAAATTCACATCCACCAAAGATGATCCATCCAAAGGATCATACGCAACACTATATTGTCCATTTTCATTTAACAGAGTGGCTTCATCTTTTTCTTCTGACGCAGCTAAATATACTTTGCCGCTTTCTTGAAAAACTTTTTCCAAAATCTGATCTGACAAAATATCCAAAGCTAATTGCTGTTCACCTGATGCATTTTGAGATTCGGCATAAGCACCATTAGAAAAATTAATTGCTTCTGCAATTTTTTTCACACCTTTTTCAAAAGCCACAAAAATTTCAATTAAATGTGTATCTACATCATGATTTTTTAAATATTCAAGAACTTGCATATTAATTTAGTTAAAATGAACTGTTGATTTTTCATCTAACAATTTTTGCAAATCTGTACTCATTTTCAAAGCTTTTTCTTCTTCTCTTTTCCACATATTTCTACCATAAATAAACCCAAAACATCCACCATCAACACATGCATATGAATTATCATCCAGCGCCGCTCCATCAATTAAATCTCCACCACTAAACAATACAGGAATGCCTTGCGCTGCAATCACAACTCTTCTTGCTCTTTCAGTTTTTTGTTTGGCTTGATCCAAAACCTGAAGTTCTTTTTCCAAATTTCTGTAATATTCAGGTATTTTTTCATTTTCTATGTAATCAACTTTAGCAGCTTTTGGTAAATTTGATTTGATTATAGTGGCACCCATTTCCATTGCAAGTCTAGCTGCAGACTCCAACGCATAACTTGAATCTTTACCTCCTTTTGCGTCCATAGCTTCACCTCTAGGATAAGCCCAAACAATCAAAGGCATGCCATATTGATCACAAATCTTTCTAACAGTTGCAAGTTGAGGCAAATCTTCATCTTGTCTTGTCGATCCATAATACATCGTATATCCAACTGCAACAGCACCGATTCTTACAGCGTCTTCAACATAAGAAGTATAAGTACTAAGAGCTTGTTTGTCAGATGGTATAGAACTTTTACCATTAATTTTCAAAATTAAAGGTATTTGACCGTCATATTTTGACCAAAATCTTTTTGCAATACCATAATGAACAGCAATGGCATTATATCCTCCTTTTAATGCCAAATTTATAATGTAATCAGGATTCCCGGCATCGGATTTTGCTTCCAAATGTCTACAATCATGTTCAATAAACTGATCATACGGCAAGATCATGGTTGTTCCGCTTGGTCTCAAAATCTGTCTGATTCTGGATAATTCACCAGAACCGAAACTACAATGTCGAAAAAAACGAAGAGTATCCATTATTTGAAATGTTAAACCCCAATGGGGAGCCTTTGGCTTTATAAATTCTAAAAAGCCCCTTTATAATCTTCAAAGGAATAAAAAAAGTCAATTTATCTTTGAGCTACTTCACCATCTGATTCTACATAAGTAAACATATTATTCACAAGCATGCCTTTTTTTAAAGCCGCATTTTCGACATTTATAAGGGCTATTGCTTTGTCAACTTCCACTGCAAGATGTTCTTGTTCTTCAGTTAGATAAGCTTTTGAAGCTTTTAATTCATTGATTCGATAACCCATCGTTATTTGCTCGTTTGATATAAGTAAATATGAAAAACTGACACCAATTAACATCAAAATCACAGTAAATGTTATTGTTATTTTACCCAACTTCAAATTTAGCAATAATTCCATCACACCACTGCGATTATTATAGCTACGTCCCCTTGTAATTAATAAATGAGCCATTCTATAATTAGGTTTTAAATTTTAAATTCAACATTTTTCATAAACTCTCATTTTTGCACTTCTACTCCTTGGATTAGAGGAAACTTCATCTTCAGAAGGAAGAATTGGCTTCTTTGTAACAATTTTTAAAAGTGCTTTCTTTTCAATTTTTGGCAATGGATCATCTGAATAAATATCCTTAGTCAAATCCCTCATTTTATGTTTCACCATTCTATCTTCAAGCGAGTGGTAACTTATACACACAAAACGACCACCGCTGAGAAGCAAATCAGGAATTTGATCAAGTATAGTTTCAAGTTCTTCCATTTCTTTATTAACGGCTATACGCATTGCTTGAAAAACTTTTGTAGCAACACTTTTGCCTTTGATTTTTTCTTTACCATAAATTCTCGATACTGCATCTTTTAAATCAAAAGTGGTCTTAAAAGGTTTAATTACTCTACTTTCTAAAATTTCTCCCGCAATTCGCCACGCTTTTTCTTCTTCTCCATATTTTCGGAAAATATCAGTTAACTCTTGCTTATCCAATGTATTTAAAAGATCTGCTGCCGTTGTATCTCCGGTTAAATCAAATCTCATATCGAGCGGCGCATCGAATAGAAAAGAAAAACCTCTCTCACCCTCATCAACATGAGGAGAGGAAAGTCCAAGATCCAAAAGCAAACCATTGATTTTTTTTATTTTGAGTTTATGTAAAAGAGCTTTGAGCGAAGAAAAATTTGCATGTATTGCTGTAAATCTATGCTTAAAATCTTTTAATCTTTCTTTTGCAAAATCTAAATTTGTTTGATCCCAATCTAGACCTATAAGTTTTCCTTTTACGCTAAGTTTTTGGAGAATTATTTCACTATGCCCACCAAGCCCAAGGGTTCCATCTACATAAACACCTTCCTTAAGAGTAATCAAATAATTTACTGCTTCTTTTTTCAGGACTGAAATATGTTCTTTTTTGTGCAAAACTTGTGTGCAAATTGTGTATAACTTTTTTGATCACGAAAACAATATAAAGTTATATTTATCTTTTCATAGAGTCAAATTCTTTTAACTAAAATTTGCAGTAAAAACGCCACAAGAATACTTTTTATGTTCAAAATTGCATTTATTTAAGCCGTTTCTTCCATAAAACATGCTCCACAAAACCATATTGCATTTTTTAAAACTTATTGGGTAATTATTTTATTCAGATAAATTTATTAATAAATCCAATAATACAACTACCTTTGCAGTTTCAGCTCTTGTTATATTGTTCTCCGGTTTAAAATATCTAGCTTCATTTTCTTCATAACCCTGAACTATTCCATCAGTGTATGCTTTCAGTACATATTTTGCATACCATTTACTTATATCTATATCAACAAAAGGATTTATATATTGACTACCTTCTTCAATATTAACATTTGCAGTGTTTAATATTATTTTCATTGCTTCCGCTCTATTTATATTGTTGTCAGCCTTGAAAGTTTTATCTTCATATCCTTTTATAATTTTTGCATCATACGCATTAAGAATGTACTTATAAGCCCAATGATTTTCATCAAGATCTATAAATGGATTATTTAAATCAGATTGTAAATTAACACCATATAAATTCATTACGATCTTAAGCAATTCAGCTCTTGTTATTTCTTTATCCGGACAATAATTAGCTTCATCATCACAGCCACTTACTATATTTCTGGCATATAATTCAGTTATATAATCAAACGCCCAATGTTCTGCGTAATCAACATTTTCATCAACTTGATATTCTACTAGCTCGTCAGATACTATTGCTTTTTCGTTATCATCATCCACTACTAACTCTTTAATATCTGCATCAGAAGAGTTATCACCGATTTGATCATCAAGATAACTATCTAAATTACCGCTGGCATTGCTTGAACTGCTAGCACTTGAATTATTATTATTATTATTGTTATCACTATCTTCTTCTGCATTATCCTCAGCCTCAGGAATTCCTAGACCAAATACTGTTAAGTGATCTGATTGAACCTGAAGTGTGATTTTATAATCATTATAATAATCAGCATTATCGCAAATATTTGCTGTCGCGCTGTCATAATCTATATCTTCAAAATCTCCACCTGATAATGTTTGTATTTTGATGATTCTTGTTGTTGGCATTGATATCCATGTTTGACTTGAATCGTCCCAATAATTAATTGAAAAAGCAGATAAATCTTCACAGGTATTCAAACTACCGTTTTCCAAAAGATCTTCAATTTCAGATTTTTCATATGTAAATGTTAAATCAAGATCTGATTGGAATTTGGTTTGAGCTACTCCCTCGCTATCATTTAATAAAATTTCTTTTGATTCAACTATATCAAGTCCATCATTGGCTACTGACGGAATAGCAATATCACTTACACATAAAGTGCCTGCTTGCGAGTTATTACCGGAAGAATCATTATATGCATTTGCTGGTAATTTAATTGAAGTATTTGTCCCATCGCTATCATCAAGAGTCACTGATTGTGATGGAACCGAAGATGTACAAGCTTCATCTGCAAGAGTTGAATTTGATAAAGTATCAAGATTTAATGTTACGCCAGAATCGCCACTTGAAATATTTTCTTCCGTACCGCTATATCCATTTTTTGTCATAGCAGAAAGAGTCCAAGTTAAACTACTGTCATCTGAAACATATAATGTAAATGTTCCATCTCCTTCAGATTTAGCGCTACTCCATTTTTCACCACTTGCCGCCATAATCCACGCCCCTTCTACAACTGAGCCATCTCTATATGCCGTTCCAGTAATAGTCGAAGCAGCTGAAGTAACAGTGAAATCATAAGTCCCAGATTCTGTTACTGTCATTTTGTCGGAATTAATATATTTATTTTTTGCGGCAAAAATTGTATAACTACCATCCATCGCTACAAGTGAATAATTACCACTACTATCTGTTTTTGTACCGTTTACTTGATTTGTAGAGGCTTCAAACATATTTACACGAGCATTTGCAACTGGATCTCCATTCTCATCAGTAACTTGACCGCTTAAACTAATAATTGAATCAGTTAAATCTGACAAATCAAAACTAATTGTTAAATCTTCACCTGACACTGTGAAACTTTGATCATATGGGCTGTCTGGACTAATTTCGCCAAATCCATCTATATATAATTTAGCTTTATATGTTCCGTCCCAAATTTCCATTGATTCTGTAGCAGCACCATCAGCCAAAGTTATTGTCTCCCATTTGCTTGAATCTATATCAGTATCAGTTTGTTTGAGAGTGAGATAAGCAAGATTAACATCACTTGTTGCACCGGTAACATTGACCGTTAAAGTTTGCAAAGCTCCCAAATCCCAATCTTGATTAGCTAGATCACCACTTGAAACATCCAAACATTCTTTTTCCGGAAGTTCTCCAAAACTACCTGCCCACGCATGAAGATTATAACAAGTTGAATCTGTATTTTTTGTGACTTTGATTGAGAAATTGCCATCAGAATCTGTACTGGCCCAGCTATTATTATAATTACCTGTATTTAGTCCTGTTTCGCTATTTACTTCTTCAGTCCATACGCTTGACCATTGAATACCTCCATCATCTGTGGAGATTTGTCCTGAAATATTTCCGTAAGCGCTTGGATCATATTTGAAATCTTTTCCAGTAATTGTCGAACTTGAACTAACTGCAAAATCTGTAAGATCAACTCCTGAAGCTGCTGGAAGATTGCCACCATGCTGCCAAGAATAAGCAGCAACAGTACCGCTAACTCCAGTTCCACCAGGAACCCACAAAGTGTAATCACCATTACTATCAGTTGAACTCCATTGAGATATCCCATCTGAATCCCTATAAGATATTGATGCCCACTGGATTGGTTCATCGCTGTCATCTAAGACGCGACCAGAAATAGTTGAATCTGCCTGCCTAAAAGTAAATCTTGCTCCAGTAGATGGACTAAGTGAACCATCTTCATTAACGCTTACTGCTTTTTGAGCGTTTCCAAATCCCCATTGATACGCATAAGCAGTGTAATCTCCAGCGACAACTTTTAAAGTCGCTTGTCCATTTTTATCTGTTGTCCCCCAGACACTGAATCCATAACCTTCATCATAACTCCATGCTCCAATTGATACGCCCAGCAGCCCATTTCCATCGTCATCTAATACTGTAAACGGCAAATCAATATCAGCTGTAGTTAAATTGAAATTCACGGAAGTCATGTCACCGGTGACATTTACCGTTTGTGAACTTGGAGCTACGAATTTATTTTTATAATATGATTCATAGAGACCAACTTCCACTTTTCCTTCTGCGGTATAAATGGTAAAGGGTGTAGTTCCATCACTTTGCAATGTCACAGTTGTACTTGACCAATTCCATGTGTCTTTATTGTATTGCCATACGTTAACATCAGTTCCAGCTAAATCAGCTCCATGCACTATTGTCCCGGAAATTGAATAATCCAAACTTGGCAATGTTGAATTATAAGTACAAGCTTGCACTGAATCTGAAATTGCACATGAGGAATAAGAAGAATAATTATAAGTATATCTGCTATTTGCTGGCGGATATGCATAGAACCACCAAGTACCATCTTGAGCTCCAGTTATTTCCCAGTTACCATCACTATCAGTCACAGTAGATTTACTAGCTGGACCATAAGCATAAACAGTTGCGCCCTCTATTCCATCGCCATCTTCAGTATTTGCTGTCACTCTACCACTCAAAGTGCCAGTACCAGCTTCAATAATAGAAAACGCATAAGACGCAAGAGGTCCTTCCAAATTCGCTCCAATATCTGTTTTTGTATATACGTTAACTGTATAGCCACCGGTATTGCTATACCAGTCAATTGTACTCGGATCACTTGGATTTACAACATTTGCTAAATCAAAATATATGTAATCACTTGCTTTGCTTACAGCATTAGCATCAACAACATCGTCATCATCATAATCCATCCAAAGAGTCAAAGTTGTCTTATTTTGTATTGTATCATTAGTTATACAATTTTCATCTGACGGACATGTCACTCCCGCAACTAAATCATACGCCTTAATGACACCTTCGCTATAAAAATCTCCGCCATCTTGATCATAGAGTCCATTCCAACTTCCATTTATATCAGCATTATTATAACTACAGCTACTGCTATAAGTTCCTCCGCTACATGGTGTTTTTAAAGTAACATTAGATATATCAAAACCACTTGGCCATTCGATTTCTATCTTATATTCATTGCCCAAAGCTTTGTTAATAGGCATATAGAAAGAATAACTTGTTTGAGCGGCAGCAGAACTATCGCTTGGATATACAGAAGCTTTATTATAATTATTATAAGTATCATACGTTGAACTTCCAGAAACACTACCACTATTGGTTGTTGCTGATTCAACCTCCGAAGTAGATGAAGTATAATTCACATCAATATTTTGATTATTACTACCTCTTACATTGCTTGCTGCTGTAATTACATAATCAGCTCCATCTGAACAATACAAGCCACTTATTTTGAGCTCTTTATCGGAATCATCATAAGTAAATGTTGCCCATGTCAAAGTTTGAGTTGAACCGTCACATGTTAAAGTCCAATTAATATCATCTTCGACATCACCTTCTTTCATATCCTTATCAAACCCAACATATAAATTATATCCATCAAATGTAGACCAAGTTATTCTAGGTTGAGCTAAATCAAGTTCTCCGGTTGTAAAATTAATTTCATAATCGGAACTTAAATAATTTCCCTGACTATCTTTTGCTTTTGAACTGTCTATTAGAAAACTATATACTGTATTCTCAGCCATATTTTGAGTTCCAAATACATACTTCAAAGCATTAGATGCAATATCATATGTTAAATTAGCATCGATTACTGCCGGCTCTAATGTTGCCCCATTCTCTTCAATAAGTGACAACGGATTCATTGATTCACTAAAAACAAAATTCAACGAAGAACGTGATGGATCAACATTTATAGATTCATCACTTATACTTGAACTTGAAACGGTTGGAGCACTTGTATCAGTAGAACTTCCTGTTTGGAAATAGAATCCAGAATAATCACCCACAGACACACCAAGAGCACTTTCCACTTGGCTTTTTACTCTCAAATAATACCATTTGCTTGATGCAAGAGTATTTTCTGTAGTTATATGAATTGTGTAAGTTTCACTATCATAACTAACCTCACTTAACGCAGTTACAGTATCATAAGACCAATTCCCATCACTATCATATTTCAAAATATAATTATCAATATCCTCTACAGTACTTTCATCAAGAGCTTCAGAATATTGAATACTAAACGTTTGCCTATTCCTTGGAACAGAAGTCGTATTTGGAGAATACTGCTTAATCCAAGGTGTTGTACCTGTTGTGTAACTCCAAGGCTCTGAAGTGAATTTCAAAGGTTCGCTTGGTTTGGCAATTGACACATTAGTGACAGTTTCAGTTCCATGACTTACTGTGCTTAAAACACCATAAACAATATATTTAGTATTTTCCTGAATGTAATTATATTCACCTGCATTGCTCCAATCATTATCATATATAGCTGCAAGATTTGTTCTACTGTCATAATACAAAGAATAATCAGTCTCTTCTCCTTCAAAAGTACAATTTTCTCCACTACTACATTCTAAATCCGCACTATTGATACGATATAAAGAAGACGCACTAAATCCTATATTTTCTGGCACCAAATAAAAATCAACGTGATCAATATTATTTGCTATTGGCATTGTATAATCTACAGTCATATCCTGTTTTGAAATATAACTAGCAACAGTGTCTTGATCTGTAAACGCTAGACTATCAAGAGGTTTAATAGTACTCGCAACAATCGTAACTGGATTTGTATTGCTCAAAGCATTGCCTGCTAAATCCTTGAATTGAATTGATGGAGTGACTGTTTTAGCAATTAAATCAATCCCTAAATTTTCATTTAATGTAAGAACTAAAGTATTTGGTCCCCAAAAAGTTACATCAGGAGTAGATCCATAACTTGCGCCTCCTGAAAGAACAACTAAGGCACTTAAAGTACTTGCATTTAAAGGATTTGTTGTCCCATCGTCATCTTCACTCAAAATATCGATTGATTCACTAAACTGAAAAGCTATCTGATCACCAATATCATTCGCAGCACCATCGTTTTGGGCATCAGTAATAAGTTCAACTCTATTCAATGTTGGATCAACTAAGTCAAAGCTCTTTTGACCGTATGCCCAAGAGTAACTTGAAGATGATGTCGGCAAAGAATAATAAATCGGTCTATTTGTTACTATGGTCGGGCTAGATCCCAATGTAATAGTAATCGTATCATTATTTGCACCGGTTGTGTTGCTATAAGCGTAACTTGGATTTGTACCAAAACTTAATGAATACCAATTTGAATCATATTGATATATATACCAACTTAATCCATAAGTACTAATATATGAAAAATCCATACTTTGATTAAATACCATTCGGATTCTATCTCCTGCAGTCAAAGTTCCATCTAATAATTCCATTTTTATACATTTCCCGGTGGATGATAAAGTAATATAGGAAGATGTCGTTGTGCTAACACTAGGCTGTGAAGCGCCAGATGTGACAATATCAGTCATTGAAACAGTGAAACTTGTATTTGATGGCAAAGCACTATTGTCAGTATAAATTACAACATAGAAAATATCGTCTTCACTAACAGGCTCATCTACATCAAGATCCATGGTAAACGATCCATTTGATCCATAATTCAAAGTATCCGCATCCAAAATAAGTTGTGTATCGGTATATCTTTCAAAAGTCCCAGCCGTGCCACTTGATGAATCTTTCCATAATTGCCAGCCACCATTAAAAATTCTATTATCTTCCAAAACGTTAGATGTAATAGCCCCCACATCACTACTTGCGCTACTATTTAGTACAACATCAATTGACTGTAAAGTTTCATTACTTTCTACACCATTAAATTGAATTTTAAAAACTCCTAAAAGTGTATTTTCACTAACTGTTTGAGAACTTGAAACAACTGAAGTTATAGTTAAACTTTCTGTAACAGCAAATATTTTTTCTTTAATTGCAATAAATGCAGTTACAGAAAGAATTAGTGTTAAACAGCAAAAAATAGTGTATTTTATTTTTGTTTTCATTTTTGAATATAAATTTTACAAATCTTTATATTATAACGTAAATTTGCCATTTGTAACAATATATGCCATTGTAAAACTTTGATTTTGTTTTATAATTCATCAGGAGCGTTATGAGAAAAATCTGCAAAAACTGCCAACAAAACTTTGAAATCACCTGCCCGAATGACTCAGTCGGGCGGGCTGATGATGATTTAAAATTCTATGAAAAAGTTTCTCCGGTTTTTGGAGCTAAGAAATATTTAATTCCAGCACCTAGTTTATGTCCGGATTGCAGGCAGCAAAGAAGGCTTGCTTGGAGAAATGAAAGGAATTTATATAAAAGGAAATGTGATTTATGTAAAAAAGAAATTATTTCAATTTATAGCCCAGATAAAAAATATATAGTTTATTGCCCTGATTGTTGGTGGAGCGATAAATGGGATCCTTTAGCTTTTGGAAAAGATTATGATTTTAATGTGTCTTTTTTTGAACAATTTGAAAAATTAATGTTATCCATACCTAGACTTTCTATAATACATCGGAACAGTCAAAATAGTGAATACACAAACATTTGTGAGAAAAACAAGAATTGTTATATGCTTGTAGAAAGCAGTGACAATGAAGACTGCCTTTATTCTTACTGGATACAGAAATCTAAAAATTGCGTTGATTGTTCGTTTTGCCATGAATGTACGCTGTGTTATGAGTCTGATAACTGTGAAAACTGTTATAATTTGAAATTTTCTCAAAACTCAGTAAATTGCAGTGATAGTTATTTTTTGACTGACTGTATATCTTGTCAAAACTGTTTTGGATCTATCAATTTGGTTCAAAAGGAATTTTATATTTTTAATGTAGGCTATGATAAACAAGATTATTTTAATAAATTAAATGAACTGTTGAAAAATCTTAATTCTATAAAAGATTATGTTTCGGAGCATTTTACAACGTATCCAAAAAAATATGCAAAAATAATCAACAGTGAGAACTGTAGTGGGAATTATATTGCAAACAGCAAAGATTGCATTAATTGTTTCCATGCCAGTAATGCCGAATATTGTAAAAATAGTTGTCATGTTTGGAGAAATAGTAAATTTGTTTTTGATTGCGATACGGTTGGAATTGATAGTGAACTTTGTTATGAATGTATTAATACGGCAATAAATAGTTATAATAATATTTTTTGTGCAAGATGTTGGACGGTAAAAGACAGTATGTATTCGAATGAATGTGATAATTCTTCAAATCTTTTTGGGTGTATTGGTCTTAATCATAAACAGTATTGTATTCTCAACAAACAATATACAAAAGAGGAGTATGAGGAGTTGGTGGTGAGAATAATTGGACAGATGCAAACCCCCCAACCCCCCTTGTCAGGGGGGCAAGATACAAGTCCCCCTGACAAGGGGGATAAAGGGGGTTTGTCTTGTGAATGGGGCGAATTCTTCCCGTCATCAATTTCACCTTTTGGCTATAACGAGACTG
>CAZEDK010000016.1:0-34477 GCA_964511025.1 uncultured Candidatus Peribacteria bacterium
CTATATGTTGAAAAATTTTTACAAAGCCGTAGCCAAAATATGGAAATTGCAGTAGCAATATTATTGCGCAGTAAGTCTAATATAGTAGTGAACTTAAATTAATTTATGCAATTCAACAAATTAACAGCAGAAGAAGAGAGAATAATTTTGAGAAAGGGGACAGAAATGCCTTTTTCAGGGGAATATGAGAACAATTTTAAAGATGGAATTTATGTTTGTAGAAGATGTAATAGCAAACTTTATAATTCAAAAGACAAATTCCATAGTGGCTGTGGCTGGCCAAGCTTTGACGATGAAATTTCTGAAGCGGTTACGCGAAATGTAGATGCAGACGGAAGAAGAATAGAGATAACTTGCGCTAATTGTGCTGGACATTTGGGGCACGTCTTTGAAGGCGAGCGCTTAACTGATAAAAATACAAGACACTGTGTTAATAGTTTATCTATGAAATTTATACCTACACCATGATATCTGCAAACAAAATAAATACTATTCTTGCCTCTTTTCTAAGCTTTATTTATAGTAGGCTTGCTGTATGAAAATTATTAACTTTTTATTATGAATATTGGTATAAATGGTTTTGGTCGTATTGGAAGGTTGTTTTTGAGAGCTGTTGTTTATGATCGAAGTCTTCCGTTCAAGGTCACTCACATAAATGATCTCGCTGATTTTAGATGTCTTTTTGATCTATTTGAATTGGATACAGCCCATGGTCCGCTTGGAAAGAGGGTTGACATAGTTGGTGATAAAATTTTAATTGATGGATATGGTGAAATTAGTTTTAGTCAAACTGCAAAGGCAGAAGAGATCCCTTGGGATAAGTCCGCTGTAGATTTGGTTATTGAATCAACAGGATTTTTTACTACAAAAGAAAAAGCATCTCTTCATTTAAACAAAGGTGTCAAAAAAGTGATTATCTCTGCGCCGGCTGAATCTGAAGTTGACGCAACAATCGTGATTGGATGCAATGAAGACATTTTGAAAGAAAGTGATAAAATAATTTCAAACGCTTCCTGTACAACAAATTCCATAACATCAGTTTTGAAAGTAATAAATGATGCTTACGGCATAGAAAACGGACTTCTTACGACAATTCATTCGTATACAATGGATCAGCGTCTTCATGATGCCCCGCACAAAGATTTAAGACGCGCCAGAGCTGCTTGTCAAAATCTCATTCCATCTTCAACCGGTGCCGCCAAACTTGCAGGCACACTGATTGGTCTTAGTGGAAAAATTGATGGAATGGCATTCCGTGTTCCTACTATTACAGGTTCAGTTACACAAGTTGCTTTAAATTTAAAAAAAACAGTTACAAAAGAAGAAGTGAATACTTTACTTAAACAAAAATGTGATAATGATTTAAAAGGTGTTGTCAGATACACAGAAAGAGAAATAGTATCAAGTGATATAATTGGCGATCCAAGATCTTCAATTCTTGATTCAAATATTACAAAAGTTCAAAACGGTACACTCCTTCAATTGAATTGCTGGTATGATAACGAATGGGGTTTCTCAAATAGGCTTGTTGACTTGATTTCATACATTGCAAAAGGTAGATTCGGTCAAAAATATGAATATAGACAAGCTGTCAGATCAAGCGGAGCGATAGTTGGAGAAAATTATTAATTTGTATTTATACGAATTTCATTTAAAATAAAAGCAGTTTTTTTAAATTAGCTTTTGCACTATGAAAAATTGTAAAATTTATTTTCTCGCTTTATCCTTTATCCTTTGTGCTTTATCCTTAACAAGTTGCAACAAGGGCATTGAAAAAAGAGTGCTTGATATGCAACAGGAAATAAATTTACTTGGTGATAGAGTAGAAGAATTAGAAACGCAATTGCAAGACGAAAAAACAGCTTCGGAGGAGTCAGCTGATATAACAGATGAATCAAAAGATGGCGAATCAACTGCCGTGACTGACAAAACACCCACTTTGACTGAATATCCTTTTGAAAGTTGCGACAAGGTTACAACTTATGCCTCTCAGGCTTGGTTTGCTAATTTTAAGACTGCATTTGAGACTCTTTATCCGCCAAAGACTGGCACAGCTTCTTATCCTAGTTTTGATCGATTTGGTCAGGCTTGTTATTCAAGTGTAGGCAAATCCTTTATTGCTATACAATCAAAACTTGAGTTTCCTAATAATGGATTTTTACTTTTTAAATACGATATAGCTTCTGAAAAATTAACAACCGCTCAAATAGAAAATTATGGATTTCGTGATTTCGTAGCTCCGGACGAATTTGGCAAAAGGCATAGCGATAGTATCAATATGTTTGGTTATGGCGAACAAAATAGCTGTAAATATAATTCCAGTTATTCTTACAAATACATAGAAAACAAGCTTAATCTCACAGAAAGTTGTACTCAATGCGAGGGACAATCGGAAGCTTGTGTGACTTATTAATTTTAATCTGAAAAAAATGCAAAGAAAAATTTTTCTCATTAGCGCTGTTATTCTTGTCTCGATGATTGCCTTTACAAGCTGTTCCAATCTGAGAGCGGATGTGATTGGGGTTTATGATCTTGTAAAAAATAAATCTCAATATACAGTTTCGGATTTACAATTTGAAAAACGATATACAGCAAATAAATATGTAGGTATAGTGACAGGTTTGGTATACAAAAAGACAGAAAATATCAACAAGCCTTATGTGATAGTAAATGTTGATTTTTTGGATAAGGATGGAGAAATTGTAGACAAAAAATCAATGACGCTTGATACTGCTGGAATAAATGTTGGTGAAAAACGATCTTTTGAAATTAAAACAGATAAAGAGTTTGAAACATATAGATATTATTTGAAATAGTTTTTTGAAAATAGCTTGAATGAAATATGTTTTTTTGCTAAACTATCTATGATAGATCATATAATTAATATAAAATTTATGACTATAGTCAGACAGTTGAGGCAAAATATAGAAAGATACATACATAAAAGTGGTAAAAAAAAGATTATCATTGTTTATGGAGCGAGGCAGGTAGGCAAAACAACGTTAATAAAAGAGATTTTAAAAAAACACCCTAAAAAATCAGAATATTTCAATTGTGATTTTTTTGACGTTCAGGAGATTTTTTCACATCAAAACGTATTGAAACATGATAAGATCTTTCGCAATCTTGATTTGATAGCTTTAGATGAGGCGCAGAGGATAGAAAATATAGGTTTGGTGCTTAAGATACTTGTAGATAAATATTCCCATTTGCAGATTATTGCTTCTGGATCTTCTAGTTTTGATTTATCTAATAAAATAAATGAACCTTTAACTGGTAGAAAAATAGAATTTAAATTGTTTCCTTTTTCTTTTCAGGAAGTAGTGAATGGTAGAAGTATTTTGGATTATAAGCAATTAATGAGTGATATGTTGATTTACGGTTCTTATCCTTTGGTTATTCTCAATAATATTGAAGATAGTGAATTATTTCTCAAAGAGCTTACGAATAGTTATTTGTTCAAAGATATATTCAATTTTCAAGAATTAAAAAAACCTGAAATTTTGTTAAAACTTCTGAGATTATTGGCATTTCAAATTGGATCTGAAGTGTCGTATAATGAGTTGGCTCAAAATTTGAAAGTGGATCAAACGGTAGTGCAAAAATATATACATTTACTTGAAGAAGCTTTTGTGATTTTCAGATTGTCGGCTTTTAGCAAAAACTTAAGAAAAGAAATTTCTAAAAGTAGAAAAATTTATTTTTATGATTTAGGGGTTCGAAATACATTAATTCAAAATTTTAATCCGCTAGAGCTTAGAAATGATATCGGGGCTCTTTTTGAAAATTTTTGTATATTAGAAAGGTTAAAGATGCTTGAATACGCTCAAAATTCTGTCAATAAATACTTTTGGCGAACTTATGATCAAAAAGAAGTGGACTATATAGAGGAAAAAAATACAATACTGAATTCTTTTGAGTTTAAATGGAATGAAAAAGCGAAAGTGAAACAACCGAAAGAATTTTTGGCTACTTATCCGGATAATTTATTTCAAGTTATCACGCCAGAAAACTTCGATGAATTTTTGAAGGCAAATTAAAGATATTTTGAAAGGGAACTAGCTTATTGTAATTCAGGTGGATGAGTGATTATGGTACGCTCATCATCGTCTCCACCATCATCTTGATTAAATCGCCTTTGTAAAGCGCTTATTGGTTCCTCATCATCCAGATCTAGTTCTTCTTCTGTTGCTTCATTAGGTGACGCATCAGCTTTTGCAGTAAGCGTTGGAGTATCATCAGATTCATCAACCCATGTCTCTTCTTGACCTGTTGCTGGCGGGACCACTGGGTCAGTCCATCCGGAAAGCGCTTGTTCTGAAAATATTAATGTCGCGTCATTAGCCACTTCATCATCATCGTGTCCATTGAATGCCGGTGGTTTGTTTCGAGGAGGCGTTGTCCCATCAAAATCATCTTCTGATGCTGTCCTTGTTGATGTTGTTGGAGCAGGATGTGTTCTTTGTATTGTGCTACCTGCAGATGGATTAACAATTTTTGCCAGCAATTGTTTTATCAAATTTTCTCTATCATTTACAGTATTGCAAGCTCCATAACTTTCAGGCTCTCCTCCGTTAAGCCTCGTTAATTCCAAAACTAATGCTAATGTTGTTTCATTGACTATATTTAATTTAGGGCTTGCTTTCATTGTAGACTGCACGCTCTCTAATATTCTACGTAATGAACCTTCAGTAAGAATTGAACCATGCGAATTAGCAGGTCTCATAGCAGAAATTGCCGCAATTAAAATTTGATATCCTGGCAAATTTTCGACGGAAGTTAATGTGGATGCTAATTCGGGTCTAAGATCTGTTGCTATATCAGAGGCTCCTTCCTCAACATTTTCAATTGCTGAAGCTGGAATATTATCTTCTTCAAAAAGAAAAGCTGTTGTTTCATTTTCTTTTATTTTGTCCAAAGACGCTAATAACGCTGTTGCAAGAGCTGTTTTAAAATGATTTAAGGTCGGATGTCTTGTTGCGCTGATTGTTGCAAATACTACATTTAAAGACGTGATAAATATATAATGATCATCTTTGTTTGTCACAGTTAGCTCTTCTAATATAATATCAACTGCTTCTGGTGCATTTTGATTTCTTATTTCTCGCAGATCTAGCTCTCCGCTTTTGATCATCATGCTTATTCTTATTGCAAAAGTTGAAGCAACACTGGCGTCAAGAGTTGTTAAATTAGATTTTATTGTTCGCATTACAGTTGCTTGCCATCTTCCAGTTTGTTCTATTGGTTCTCTTTTGAAATTTGTTGACTGAGACTCTAAGCCTTCTGCTGGAGCTTCGTTTGCCATCTTTAACATTCTTCTCTCAAAAAAGCTATTTATGTTTTGTGTGTATAGTAGCTTTTGCATAAATTTTCATTAATACTATGGTTTGGATTCTATACCACTTTTTATGTTTTTTGCAAGGTTTTTTGATAAACGTTCCAAAGTATCCATTTCTATAGTTGTCTTGTTATTTTTGCATATTTTGCGAAACGTAATATTTCAGTTTGTTGTGAAGGATTTAAAATGAACGTGTGGAGGTGACCTCCCCTCGCCCCTCCTTCGTAAGGAGGGGAATCCTGATGTCTAATTGTAATCTAATTACTATCCAACGTCCTCCCCTTACCAAGGGGAGGTGACCGCAGGTCGGAGGGGTGGTGCCCCTCTCCCCCTTCCCAAGGGGAGAAGATTTGCGAATATTCGCAAATCAGAGGGGTCATTCTCTCCTGTTTTATATGACAAAAATTTTCAACAAAAACTCAGAGAAATCCAAACGTCAATTTTTGCGAAATAACATGCCAAAAGCTGAAATGATTTTATGGCGATTTTTGAAAGGTAAAAATTTAAATGGTTATAAATTTCGCCGACAATATAGTGTTGGTGCTTATGTGCTTGATTTTTATTGTGCTAAACTTAAATTAGCTATTGAGCTTGATGGAGATTCTCATTTTGTAGATGGAGTGCAAGAATATGACAAAATGAGACAAACCTTTATTGAATCATTTGGGATAAAATTTTTGAGATTTACGAATTATGAGATTTATACAAATATTGAAGCTGTGTTAAACGAAATCATATCAAATTTCCATTGAATTATTTCTCAATTTGCGGAATATTTAGATGCTTCTAATTTTCAAATTGTGCTGAAATCTATCTACAAAAGAATAGTAATCAAAATTGGCACTGCGGTTTTGACTGACAATGAAGGAAAACTTGATTTACCTCATGTGTCACATCTTGTTGATCAAATAGCGGAACTCAAAAAAAACGGAGTTGAAGTGATTGTTGTTAGCTCTGGAGCTGTAGCTGCTGGGAAGGCAAAAGTTTCTTTGCCGGCGAAATTGACGGAAGTAGCAAAAAGACAAGTTTACGCTTCTGTTGGTAATGTGAGGCTTATGGAGATATATTCGGATTATTTTTCAAAATATAATCTTACATGCGCTTGTTTGCTTGTAACAAAAAGTGATTTTCGAGATAGATTGCATTATATAAATATGAAGAGTTGTTTTGAAGGAGTTTTGCAGGAAAATATCATTCCTATAGTAAATGAAAATGACGCTGTATCTGTTCAAGGAATTATGTTTACAGATAACGATCAGCTTGCAGGACTGATTGCGTCTATGGTTTATGCTGATTCAATGGTTGTTTTGACTCATGTTGACGGTTTGTTTACAGGACATCCGAAAGAGCTGAGTTCGAAGCTTATTTCTGAAGTGAATTTGGAAGATGTGGAGAAGTTACAGCAATATATTTCACCTAAAAAATCTGAGTTTGGAAGAGGTGGAATGCTCACCAAGTCAAATATTGCCGTCAAAATTGCTGAGATGGGAATATCAACTCATATTATTAATGGTAAAACAAAGAATATTTTGATTGATTTGTTGAAAGGTGACAAAGTTGGAACAAAATTCATTCCAAAATCTTGCGATGTATCAAGTACCAAAAGATGGCTTGCTGACAGCGAAGGGCATGAAAAAGGTGTGGTTTATGTCAATGAAGGAGCTGAAAAAGCTTTAAATTCCAAAGTAAGCGTAGCCAGTCTCTTACCAATCGGAGCCACAAAAATAGAAGGTCATTTTGAAAAAGGTGATATAATAAAAGTAATGAACGAAAAAGCTGAAGATATTGGATATGGCATGGCAAATTGTAACGATGAAGAGGCGAGAGAATCTCTTGGTCAACAAGATAAGAAACCAATTATTAAATATGATTATTTATTTATGAGAATTTAAAAACTATGAAATTTAATTAAATTTATGAAAATCAGTATTGTTGGCATCGGAAACATGGGATCAGCAATTTTGAAGGCCGTTTCAACAATTTTTGAGCCAAAAGATATTTATATTTCAGAATTTTTTGAAGCAAAATTACTGGAGAAAAAGAATGAATTTAATTTGCCGGATGGCAATTGCAGCAAAGATCCAAACGATATTTTGAATCACTCTGATATTGTTATTCTTGCCATAAAACCTCAGTCGTTTAGAAATTTTTGTGATACTTTGAGGGTTGATTTAACTAAAAAATTGCTGATTTCAATAATGGCAGGACTTTCAATTGAGAATTTAAGCAAGTGTACAAAAGCTTCCAAAATAATACGCTGTATGCCTAATCTCTGTATAAATGTATCAAAAGGTGTAATAGGATGGATGCCAAATAATAAAGTGACCAGCGAGGACAAAGAATTTGTAGTCAAAATTTTTGAATCCATGGCTGAGCAAATTGAGCTTACGGACGAATCCATGATAGATGCAATTACAGCTTTGAGCGGTAGCGGACCTGCTTATTTCTTTTATCTTTGCGAAATAATGCAGCAAAAGGCAAAAGAGCTTGGTTTTTCAGATATTGATGCGAAAAAAATTGCAGAAGGAACTTTTGTTGGCAGTGCTTTGACTTTGAAAAATGGAAAAATGTCGTCATCTGAATGGAAAAATGCAGTTACTTCGAATGGTGGCACAACAGAAGCTGCTTTGGGTTTTATGAGTGATAGCAAATTTGATGAAATATTCAAAAATGCTATTGAAAAAGCAAATGCGAGATCAAAAGAATTAAATAAAAATGCAAATTTTAATTGACTTTATGCTTGATAATGTTACTCTGTTTTAGGTCAAACTATGACCATTTTACTAATACTTAATTTTTGATCACATGATACAAATTGGTAGCAAAGTGGAGGATTTTCACGCAAAAGCTTATCACGAGGACAGAGTGAAAGAAATCAAACTATCTGATTACAAAGGCAAATGGGTAGTTATGGTTTTTTATCCGGCTGATTTTACTTTTGTCTGTCCTACAGAACTTGAAGATTACGCTTTGTTATATGATGAATTTAGCAAAATTGGTGCTGAAATTATAAGTGTCAGTACTGATACTGCTTTTGTTCACAAAGCATGGCATGATCAGTCTCCATCTATTGCAAAAATTAAATATCCAATGCTTGCGGATCCGACAGGCGCTGTGAGCAAAGAGTTCGGAGTCTATATTGATAACGAAGGTTTGGCGCTTAGAGGAACTTTTATCATAGATCCTGATGGAGTTTTGAAGACCTCAGAAATTCACGATCTTGGCATTGGAAGAAGTGCCGATGAATCATTGCGCAAACTTCAAGCTGCTCAATTTATCCGAGAGCATGGAGATCAAGTCTGTCCTGCGAGATGGAAGCCTGGCTCGAAGACCTTGACTCCGGGGCTTGCTTTGGTTGGGAAAATTTAAACAACTAATAATTTAAACATGTATCAAGCAAAAGATTACTCACATTTACTAGGTTTAACCGGTTTTAGTGATAATTTACTTAATAATCATTTCAAGCTTTATCAAGGTTACGTTGCTAATACAAATAAAAATGCTGAACTTGCTGAAAAACATTTAAAAGAAGGCAATACTTATGAATACGCAGAGATGAAAAGAAGATTCGGATGGGAATGGAACGGAATGAGGCTTCATGAGTATTATTTTGAAAATTTGACCAGAAATCCAATGCCAATAAATCAGTCAAGTGAACTTTTTAAACAAATAGAAAAAGATTTTGCTTCTTTTGAAGATTGGGAAAAAGATTTTAAAGCAATCGCAACAATGAGAGGAATTGGCTGGATGATATTATATTTTGACAAAAGCACAGGAAAACTTATAAACACTTGGATCAATGAACATGATCTTGGGCATTTAGCAGGAACGATTCCTCTTCTTGTTTTTGATGTATTTGAACATGCTTTTATGATTGACTACGGGCTGAATAGGACTGATTATATTGCGGCTTTTATGGGTGCGATTGCGTGGCAAGAGGTTGAGAGCAGGTTGCCAAAATTCTAATGTCGAAAACACCTAATTCCGGAAAAGACCATTGCTATTCCATATTCGTTGGCTTTTGCAACTACTTCATCATCTCTTACTGAACCTCCAGGTTGTATTATTGCTTTGATGCCGGCAGAATTAGCTTGTTCAATTGAGTCTGAAAATGGGAAAAAAGCATCTGATGCCATAACTGATCCTGAAACTTTATCTCCTCCTTTGTGTTTCGCTATCATTACAGAATCCACTCTGGACATTTGACCGGCTCCGATCCCTGTTGTGAGAATGACGGCGTTGTCTAATTTCTTTGCAAAAATAATTGCATTTGATTTAACGTGTTTGCAAACTTTGAAAGCGAATATCATTTCTTCAATTTGATGTTCTGTAGGATCTGTATTAGTAACAGTTTTAAGATCTTCTTTTTTGATCAGATATGTATTTGCATTTTGAAGCAGTATACCTCCTGCAACTTTTTTGACATCTCTTCTTTTTAAATCTATTGAAAGTTCTCCGGTTTCAAGAAGTCTTATATTTTCTCTTTTTTCGAGTTTTTCTAGTGCATCAGTTTCGAAATATGGGCAAATGATAAGTTCTGCAAACATTTTTTGTTGACTCATGTAATTTGCCATTTCAATTGTAAAAGGACGATTCAGCGCGATTATACATCCAAATGCCGATGCTGTGTCTACCTGATGAGCATATTCAAAGGCTTCTTCTGCCGTGTTAGCTTCAGCCACTCCGCACGGATTGTTATGTTTTACGAATACTGCGGCAGGTCTTTCAAATTCTTTTACGAGTTCAATTGCCGCATCAGCATCAATGATATTATTGAAAGATAATTGTTTGCCATGAAGGACTTTTGCATTTGTGACATTTGGATCTGTATTTTTTGGATTTCGAAAAAATGCTGCTTTTTGATGAGGGTTTTCTCCGTATCTCAGACTCATAATTTTTTCATAATGCCCAAAATCAAGCAATTCTTTTTCGCTAGCCGCCTGTCTGAGATAATTTGATATAGCCAAGTCGTATCTATATGTTTTTTCGAAAACTTTCAGCGCAAGTTCTTTTCTTAACTCTTTCGAAGTCTTGCCATTTTTTTTAATATCACTGATAACCCGATCATAATCATTTGGGTCTGTTACTACGGTTACTGAATAGAAATTTTTTGCCGCCGCTCTTAGCATGCTCGGTCCGCCAATATCTATTTGTTCTATGGCTTGTTCTTCAGTCACTCCTTCTTTTGCTACTGTAGTTTCAAACGGATACAAATTAACCACGACCAAATCTATCATTTCGATATTGTTTTTCTTTGCCTGCTCCATGTGGCTTTCATTTGAACGCAATGCTAGTAATCCGCCATGTATTTTTGGGTGCAAAGTTTTGACTCTTCCGTTCATCATTTCAGGGAAACCTGTATAATCAGACACATCTTTTACAGAAATACCTGCTTCTTTTAATGTCTTTGCAGTGCCACCAGTAGATAGTATTTCTATGCCCAATTTATTTAATTCTGTCGCAAAATTAACTATAGATGTTTTATCAGATACACTTATTAGGGCGCGTTTGATGCTCATATTTTTGATTTAAATGATGAAAGCACTGAAGTTATAAATTAATTGCTTTATAAAATCAATGCAAGTCAAGATAAATCTATCCCGCCTTTGTTCCATGGGTTACATCTGAAAATTCTATAAATTGCTTTCATTAATCCTTTTAAAATGCCATGTCTTTTAATTGAATCTTTGCTGTACTGTGAACAGCTGGGATAAAATTTGCAAAATCCACCCGGAAAACGAAATTTTGCCCAAAAACTATGATCCGGTGATAACAATTTTTGATACAATTCTATAATTTTAATCAGTAACAATTTAATGTAATTTTCCAATGACTAAGAACTAAGAGGGTACATCAAAAAAATTCAATGGATTCAGTCTCGTTCCGCTTGAATCACGTACTTCAACGTGAACATGTACACCTGTTGAAGCTCCGGTTGTACCCATTTTTGCAATAATTGTACCTTGCGCGACATAATCCCCCACCTGAACATAAATTTGGCTGTGATGAGCTGTAAGAACGTGATATCCATTATCACAGGCGATTTCAACATACAAACCATAACCGCCATTGTAGCCGGAAGATTTTGCTGTTACAACAGTTCCTGAACATGCGGCGATAGCATTTGGCACCCAGGATTTATCTGCTCTCGAAATATCAACAGCAGCATATCCATGACCAGCCCACCCTCTGGAGAATTTTCCATTTGTTGGTACCGGATTGATAATACCTGAATTTGATGGTGTAACGTTGATTACCTGTGTTCCAATATCAACGTAGCCGGATGAATAAGAATTTGTGGTTGAGGCGATATATATAGGTCTTGGCAATGTAGCGCCTGCAAGTATGATTTTATTGCCTGTTGTTAATTCTCCGCTTACAGAAACTTCATCAATACTATATTTTTTCGCTAATGCAGACACTGTGTCACCATTTTTTACTTCATATAAGAGACCATCCAGAGGTAAAATAGATATTTTTTGTCCGACTTTTAGATAATTACCGGCTCCAAGTGACGGATTGTTTTCCAGTATTGTTCTTACTTTTAGTCCAAAAGCATAAGCAATTGATGACACTGTATCGCCGGATTGGATTTCATAATCCATAACACCTGTCCTGTTGCTATAGTCTCCATGTGAAGTTGCAGGCATTGATTTGATGAGGAATCCTTCATCGTCAGTTACAAAAACAGGATCATAGGCCAAAGCTGTAGGTATCGAGTCACTGTAGATATTTTTTCCAAATTGAAATGAGTTAATAAGAAGGAGCGTTAAGCTCAATATGCTTACGGTAAAAAACAATTTTTGTTGCGAAGGTAAACGCTGCAAACGCAAATGTGTTTTTAAATATTCGAAATGATATTTATCTGCTCTATGATGTTGAATTTCTTCTTTTTCAAAAAAAGACAAAAAACTTTTCATACTATATTTTAATGCAAATCTTGGGGGGAGAGTAACACTTTTTTGAACTCAAAGCAACTACCTCGAAAAAAGCTTGTATTTTTTTTTTGCTACTGCTAAGCTAAGCTAGCTTTAAATCAGAAATGAGATTTAAAAGTTTTGTTTTCTCTCGCTAGGACTTGATTCTGGCGAGTTAAATCCGAAGCAAACAACAACTTATTTAATTGAAATGCCAGAAAAAGAAAAAAACTATTATGAATTATTTGCTCTTTTTTCACCGGAAATTCTGGAAAAAGACAAAGAAGACATCAAAGAAATCCTCTCAAACATCATCAACACAAATCAAGGCAAGATTGAGAGTTTTAATTTTTGGGAGAAACAGAAGCTGGCTTATAAGGTTAAGAACTGCGATGAAGGTATTTATTTGCTTGCTTATTTCTTCTTGCCTGCTGCGAAAATAAGACTGATTGAGTCGGAATTAAGGCTTGATAAAAGGGCATTAAGACAGCTTGTTTTGAAAGTAAAGGATTCTTATAAATTCAAAGCTTTGGAGCTGTCTTTTGATCTTATAAAAAAAGAAGACAAAGGGCAGAGGTCAAAACCATATAAACAAAATTCAGAAAATCGTCCGGAGACCAAAAAAGAAATTACATTTGTGCAAACAGACGTAAAAACAGAAGAAAAAATCCAAAAAGAAACTGACCGCGCCAAACTTAAAAAAGAGCCAAAAAAGACTTTGGAAGATAAAATGGAAGACCTTGATAAAAAATTAGATGCAATAGTCAACGATCCTGATATTATGGGGATTTAAATTTTATATCTTATAACTAATCAAACATGAGAAGTATCAACAAGGTAATAATCATAGGCAATCTCACAAGAAATGCCACAATAAAAGACACTCCAAGCGGAGTACAATATGCGTTGTTTGGTGTTGCGACTAATCGTAACTTCAGTACAAAAACAGGCGAAAGAAAATCAACTACTGAGTTTCATGAATGTTGCAGTTTCAAAAAATGGATCGTAGGTCTTGCGCAAAGTGGAGCATTGACTAAGGGTAAATATGTTTATGTTGAAGGTTATCTTAAGACTAGATCGTGGGATGATCCTTCCGGCAAGAAGTTTTTCAGGACAGAAATTATTGGAGATGATGTGCTTCTTTTGACAAAGAGGAATAGAGATGATGAAATGCTTGCGCCATCTGAACATCCGGTAGCTGACGATGTTGATCCTGTCTTTTATGATGAATCTGTTGAAGAAGATAGAACAAAAGGAAATGGAGAAGATGATTTATTTTAATCTAATTAATCTAAACGTTAAGTATTAAAGAACTATGGCTAAAGTTAAACATCCTACAGGAAAAAATCGAGCTAAAATTTTAAGTGGTCTCGATTATGTCGATTACAAAGAACCAATTCTTGCTTTGTTTATAGATATCTATGGAAGAATAGTCGCAAGAAGATACACAGGTCTTCCAGTGAAAAAGCAAAAAGAATTATCTTTGGCAGTCAAAAGAGCTAGATTTATGTGCCTACTTCCTTTTGTTAAGTAGTTAGACAATGTTTCCGTGATAACTTCAAGGTGATTTTATATCTTTCAAATTTAACTTAGACCTTCTTCTATAAAAGAAGGTCTTTTTTGTGTTAAAATATCCAGATATAAATATTTAACATGAATAACCAAATAAAGCTCATAAAATCTTCAGGAGATCAAAGTTTTGATATTGAATGGATTTGTCCTGCTTATTTTCATTACAAAAAAGGCTGGAAATGGTTTTCTATTGCAGGTAGCGTGATTCTGGGGGCGGTTATATATTCTCTTGTAACCGGGGAGTGGCTCTCTGCGATTGTTTTTATACTTCTCAGTGGGGTTTACGCTATGCATTATTTGCAGCCTATTCCTTTGCTACATACCGGTATCTCAAAACTCGGGATACAAATAGGTAACAAATTTTATGGATTTAATCAGTTAAAAACTTTTTGGATTAATTATAATCCTCCTTTTTCCACATTGCATGTGATACTGGCGAATAAAATGCAAAAAGAAATTGAGATAAATTTGGTTCATCAAGATCCTGTAGCTGTACGCAATATGCTGATAAACGAAATTCCTGAATTGGAAGGCAGGTCGGAATCATTTATGAGTATTTTGGCTAGATTACTGCGTCTTTAATTTTATTTTGAGTGCTTATATGGAAACTTTACCAACTGTCGAACCACTAAACGATCAGGCTGAAAATGGACAATATGAAATTAAAAATCTGGCAGAATTCTATGATCATCCTGAAGAAGTGGAGGCATATAAATCTCTTAGAAAATATGCTGATGAAATCTGGAAAGTAGAAGTTGAGAAAAAAGAAGGGAGTGACAAGCAGCAATATATTGAAGATATCACGGCAAACTTTGCTTCTGATAATCCTAGAATATCGCCATCTGTTTTGACTGAATATGTGGATCAATTGGGTCAGCAAGAAAAAGAAATAGCAGAAACATTTGCAAGTGACGAAAAAGCTTTATTAAAAAAAGTGATAGAGAATATGTCAAGAGGGGAATTGATTGATCAGAAAACTTTTGGACTGCTTGTGGGGCAGCTGGATCTTCAAAATCTTGGTCCGGATAGAAATTTAGCGCATAAAGGATACAGAGAAACTCTTACTATAATATTGGAACACGTAAGAAACACGCCTCAGCATTGGCCGTATATATCGCTTCTTTTTAATTCTATACAGGATAAGAATTTACGAACCAGTTTCATAGCTTATTCTCGTGTGACAGGGATGATTCATGGTGATGAGATGTTTTATGTTATTCGCAATACGGACGATATGGAACCCATTGCAATGAAGACTCAGATAGATCAAAAAATCGCAAGCTTGATGGGGCAAACGCATCAGCAAGTTGAGCTAAGCAGGTTAATTGAAAAAGCGCGAAATTTGATTGTCAACGAAAAGAAAAGAATTGATGATCCGCAGGTCGAAATGATTTTTGATCAGCTGAGGTCGATGGGATATAGCAGAGGTCTCGCGGATGGCTTGCTAAAAAGATCGGTATATGAAGAGGTTGACGCAAAAATCAACGCAAGATATGAAGCGAGCCGTGAACTCAAATCCGGTTTGGAAGAAATTATTACGAATTTGGAAGGCGCGACATCTTTAACGCCAGCCTTAAAAGATTATCTGGTAGCCAGTCCCGACAAAAATGGAGGATTTCAGTCGAAAGGTTTTTTGATCACAGCTCTGGAGTACGCCAAGAAGTCAGGCGATAAGCTTGGAGTGGAAGTCTTGACTTATATTCGAGACAATATAGATACATTCCAAGATAATCCTGGCAAAATAAAAGAATATTTGTTGGCATATAAGAATTTGCCTGTTACTTATCGTAAAATAGAGGAAGAATTTATTCAAGCTAAGCTTTCAGCTTCAGACAATTTACTTAGAGATCTTGATAGTTATGCCACATCTTTTGAAGAAATGGGACTTCAGGCGGTATCAAATATGCAAGAAATTGCTGATAATTTAAGCGATTTGACAGGATTAAAAGACGCGCTTAATAAGAAAATTACTGAATTGAAGCCTCAACCGCTGACATACGAAGTGCTGATGACTACTATTGACAGCTTCGCGGCTGATAACACTATAGATCTACGTCAGGTTTTGAATAAAGTTGCTTTTGCCGTTAATGCACCAGGCGTAGATAAAGTTGATTTCATTGTCAAATATTTAAAAAATATCGGCACAAATGAGCTTGGACTTGGAGTCTTGCATTATAGGCACAAGATAAGTCAAGACATGGAAGATATTGGCGCTAGCGTAAACAGGCATCATTTAGCTGCAAAATACAAAGGATTAACGGGTTTTTTGAAAGAGACAATGGGCGAAGCTAAAACTTTTGGAGAATTGAGTCCGGCAAAACAAGAAATATTGAAAGTGAAACTGGTTGAAATGCAAAAAATAGCAAAAGATAGTGATCTTACGAAAATGTCTGATAAAATTGGAGTATATTTAAAGAGTATAAATAGTTCGGAAAAAAAAATACGCAATGCTGTATCTTTGATGGAATTGTCAGAAAATTTGGAAAATTATCAAAAAGATGTCGAAAATTTTTCAGGAATATCTGTTGATCTTAGTCTAGCTCAGATTACCGCAGCTACGGAAAGAAGTTTTTCCAGACTTGATTCTGCTATAAACGCAGATGATTTAATTGATTTTGATAAAAAAATGGCTGAAGTAAATCAAAATATTAGTATAATGCAGACCACACATAAGACTTTTGTTGATTTCCTTCAATTAAACAAAGCTAAAAAAATTAGTGAACTTGATGCAAGTCAACAAAAGAGCTTTACAGAAAATATGAAAAAAACACTTACCGCTACAACTCTAATTTCAAAAGAACCTGATCCAAAGATATATGGAAGTTTTGGCAGACAGGCAAAGAAGATAGCTGAAATGATAGAAGCCTACAATGCTCGAATTACGAAAAAAGAAGATATTCCTTTATCAGTCATGTATACAGGACTGTCTCAGTATGATATGTCCGCACAAGCTGAGGAAGCAAGATCTGACGCTTATTCGAGCCTTTTTGATGAAATACACAGTAAATATAATTTTACTGAAAATATGTCTTTTGAAAGAGGTGCTCTTGTTCAAAAAAATACAATTTTTAATTGTAGAAACAGCCTAATGAGACAGATGGATTGGGAGGGGCTGTTAAATGCCGGCATGGGATTTTGGGGTTTCATGACGGCTCTTGTGAATATTGCCGCAGCTCTTGGCAGTCTTGTTAGTACGGGGGCAATAGGTGGTGATTGGGATACTGCTATCAATACCGCTATTAAGAATATGCCTTATTCTTTCTTGGGTATTACGGCGTTAACAGCTTCTATTCGAAATATTCAAAGACAAGAAGGTCAAGAATTTTTGCCTTCAGATAGTGATCCGATTAATTTGGCGAGGTTTCTGGGGAAACAATCGTTCAAAGAAGAGAATGGTACGGCAGAGCTCAAACTTGGAGATTCACCAAAACAGACCGCCCTTCAGATTCTTGGAGCTAGGTCTGCAACTTTTGACAAAAGACAAAGCTCTATGTTTGTTTATAAGTTGAAGGATGGTGCTGATACGCATAATCTGTATGGTAAAAACAGTGAATATTTGGCAGGGATTGGATACAAAGCAATTGGATTTCCGGGTAAAACGGAAAATGATAGTCTTGATAAGCTAGCGCAGTTTATGGCTGACACTTATACGTATCAAGACCAAGCAAAGTGGAAAACTTATTTAAGCGTTAACAAGGGTGCGGTACTGAAAGAATTAGTTGGGATTCTGTCTTACGCGAAAATGCCAAATAACTGGTCAGCATTGCGACTTAGCAGAGCCGCAGCTATTTGTGTTGACTATTTGCCGGAGAATAGGAGGAGGTCAGTGGCGGGTGGTGAATGATGAGTGGTTTGAAGAAATACAACCCACCACAGCCCTCCCTTGAAATGGAGGGATTTAGGGTGGGTTGTCTTCGAAGCTAATAAGCTCCTTCAAGCTAAAAATCAGATGATCCTTGAGAACTGGTTGTTAAAATATTAATTTAACGTCATTCTAAACTAAATTTGGAATGACGTTAATAACATTAAAATGTCATTAATAAAAACAAAATACATAGTCAATGATTTGTTGGTGCCGGTTTTGCAGGCTGTATACATGCATGCTTTTGATGATGAGACGCGAGAGAAAATATTAAATAATGAATTTGTTCCTGATGATAGCGTGAGACCTTTGGAAGTGATGGCTCAGGGAGAAGAGGAAAGAAGAGGCAAGATGCTTGATTATTTGACAGGTCATGATGATGAGAAGGCAATAGAGATTTTTAGCGGAAATTATTTGTTGAGTATCAATAACAATCCATTATTAAAAACTTTAAAACCTCAAGAGTTGGCTGAAGTGCAAGAATTACTGATCTCATCTGTAGAAGATTTTTTTAATGATTTTGCTGCAGGGAAATCTTATAGCGGAAGAAATATTTATAGCACTCTTCATGATCTCGACAAAGACCAAGATTTGAAATTAGGACTTTTTCGAAAATATGGTGATCCTCTCATTCAAGAAATAACTAATTCTTTAAAAAAATCACGAGGTTCAGATCTTAATTTTGTAATGAAAAAATCGCATGATAAAGATGGTAAAGAGGTTAATGAAGTTGAGCTTGTAGAAAAAGAAAAGGAGAAAAAAGAAGAAAGACAAATTTCAGATGAGGAAGCAAAAAAGATCAAAGAAGCCCTTAAACAAATGTATATCAGTGAATATGGATTTTCCGAAGAACTGGCTTCGAAATTGGCGGACGAAAATTTTTCAAAATATCATTTGGATATTACTTCTGTAGAAGGTAGAGCTGTAATGGTTTTGTATGGTGATTCGGATTATTTTGAATTATCGGACGAGCAAACTTTGAAAATAAATATTGATTCCGATAGTTCTCCCAAAATTAAGGCAAAAACAGCGTATCTCAAATTAGGCTTGTCGGAAAAAGAAGCGCAAAAAAAAGCAGAAATTTTTGCGAATAATGATGGTAATACGAGGCAGAGAGATGAAAATGGCAAAATGCATCCTGACAGTGAAGTGCCAAGCAAGAATTTTATGCGTGAAAATCATAAAGACTGGATCTCAGATTTTGATGCTGAAGATTTTGAAAGTGAATCTCATCAAGCTGGAGATGCTGAGATTTCTGAAACAAAAGATCAAGAAACAGAGGAGGTTCAGCCTCATATCCAGACTCAACAACAAGCTACAGATGATCAAACGCAAATTGAAGAACAAGAGCAAGCTCAACCTGTTATTGCTGATCAGCCACAAGAAGATACAGATCAGCAAGATCAAGAATTAGTTCAGGATCAGCTATTACAAGATGGCGTTGTTCAAGATCAAAATAAAGCATCAATGTTACCGGATCCGCACATGCCATATTTGGATACAAAAAAGCCTGTTTTGCCTAGTTTTGACGCGAAACAAGATATTTCCGCACAGAATCCTTTGAATGGGGTCAATATATTTTTGCAAGATCAAAAACCAAATATTCCAAATAGAGCTTTTTTGCCGCAAACTCAATTGAGTGAAATGATGGCTGACGGCATAATGACTGAAGAAATGCTGGAGCAAATTGATATGGATAATCAGGCTAATCAAATGATTAGTAGCAAAAATCCGCCAAAACAAATAATTAGAACGGTGCGGAATATTTCACGAAATCCAAGGAGACTAACAGAGCAGCAACTTATGACATCTCGAACCGGGACTAATTATCGTGGCGGACACACTGCGAACAGAGTAAAACAAAATAATTCAGGATCTCTGTCTACAGATTATAACGAAGGCGTGGAAGAGAATAGATCTGGTTCAGGTGAAGCAAAAACAAGTCGTAATGAACAAACGACAAAGAAAAAGGCTAAATCGTCGCTTGCAAAAAAAGCCGCTTATTGGTTGCTGGCAAGTGCTGCCGGAGGTGGAGGGCTAGTGACAGTAGGAACGGCAACTGGTATAATATAGGGATTAATATGTCATTCTCGCGCCCGCCTGAATGTACTCGGGCAGGAAGGCGGGAATCCAGCACTGCTCATTAAATTGCGATAGCCTTGAGACATTGTTTCAGCTTGAAGTACAAAGATAGTTGCCCTACTGGATTCCCGATCAGGTCGGGAATGACAAAAAAAGACAGTGCTTAGCTACGTTAATAAAAACACAAAACAAAAAAATGCATTTCTTCAAAAAACATCTTCGATTTATAATTCTTTTATCTGTCCTTATAATTGTGTTTTTTGTACCTGATTTTGCTTTTGCTGCTGCGGTAGAGAAGACAATTACACAGGAAATTCTTGAAAAAGTAACAGTTCTAATGTCGATTACGATTAATATTCTTTATCCGCTGACTTGGGTCTTTATCGTGTTTATTGGATTATTTATGGATAATGAATTTATTCTTGGCGGAGGGATTGATGTTGTTCTTATGGATACGTGGAGAATGGTGAGAAATCTTGTCAACATAGGATTTGTAATAGTCCTGCTTGTTATTGCAATTTACAATATAACAGGACTGAATAATTTTGAGCAGCTTGAGTGGAAAAAAGCAATGAAAAGGTTTGTGTTGGCTGTTGTTCTTGTAAATTTTTCATTTTTTGGAGGCAGGGTGATACTTGATGTTGCCAATGTATTTACGACAGGTGTTTTTGCGATGCCTTCCGATATTATTGGCAGTTCATTTGATCAGATATGTAATACACCGGATGTAAGTAAAAAAGGAGAGACAACTATAATTGCAGGACAGAAATATGAAGGAGCAGGTTATGTAAAAGGACCACCAAAAAAAGGAAAATGTAAATTGCCAACTCATATGGAGATTGATTTGTGGGCGATGGTGGACGGCAGTCAGTCAGGTTCGGTGAATTGGAATAATGTCATCAAAATAGACGAAAAAAATCAAACACAGGCTGATACCAAAACTTTTGGAAGTAATAATATAGCATTTATACTCGCGGAAAATGTTCTCAAATTGAGGCAGCTTCCAATGGTTGGGATGGAAGCTTTTGACGGGAAGGCTAATATTAATACTACGATGATGCTTTTTCTCAAAGGAGGATATGGCTTGATATTTATGTTTATTTACGGAATTGGTTTCGCGCTTGTCGCGATTACTCTTCTTGGAAGAGCTGTTTATATCTGGGCGTTTATGTGTTTGTCTCCGATTATTGCTATTCTTTCTGCTCTTGAGGGTGTAGGAGGCATTACATCGAAGGTTGCTGATTTCAGTATAGAAAAATTTGTTGCGTATGCTTTTATCCCCTTCAAAGTCGCATTAGTGACAACGATGGGATTTTTACTGATTTTTCAGTTTAACAAAATCATCTCTGAACCGGGTTCAACACTTGAAGGCAAGGCAATGCAATATGGGGGTAATGTACAGCTTGTTGGTAAAAACAACAATAGCATGAATGTGACATTTCGTACTGCCGGCGTGTTTAGTAATTTCGCGGATATTCGTCAGCTTGCATTTAATTTGGTTGTTGTAGTTGTACTTTGGCGGGGGATTTCTTGGGCGACCAAGGATACGATTACAAGTTCAGTTACGGATAGTATTTGGAACGGTGTCAAAGGTTGGGGGCAGCAGATTGCAAAAGCTCCTCTTCATGCTGTCGCTATACCGTATTATTCACCGAATGCGTCAGGTGGAGCTGATGAGAAGAGTGTGAGTGCCGCTGAGGCATGGAATTTTGTCACGAATCCAAATATTGCAGCTCCACAATTGGCTAGGAAATTGGGTTGGGATACGGACAAAGGCAAGGCAAAAGGCACGACAGATACAGTGGCTGCTCTTAGTCAAGCAAAGAATCCACAAGAGTTTAAGAAAGCAATTCAGGATAATCAAAGAGATTTTAATTTTTTGAATGACAAAGATGCGCGAGAATCAAGAATAAAAATGTTTAAAGAAATGGTTTCACATTACAACCTTGATACCAAGCTTTCTCCAGAAGAGTTAGAGAAGTTTAATAACTATAATGGTGGGGTAGAAGGTAAAGATAAGGATGAGTACGTTAGACTTCTACAGCTTGCTATGGCAAATGGAGGCAAAGAAGCTGAAGATTTGAGAGCAATGTTTGGGGTGCAAGGGCTGGAATTACAGCCTGACAAGATGAAGGCAGGGATTGAGACATATCTTAAAAAGAGTGATGCTGCGTTTCAGAAAAAACAAGGGCAAGCTGCTCCTACGGCAAAACCTAATCCTCATGCTGAGGCTTCAAAAGCTCAAATTGGTGCTGCAGGTAAGGCGATAGGTGGTAAGTTTGAACAGCTTGTTATTGAGCCTGTCAAAAATAGCACTGCTGTTTCTAAATTTGATAAAGCATCATCTGATAAATTCAATAAAGAAGTGGGAGATCCAAGCACAGGTGCTTTGAAAAAAACATACGATAATCTTGTCAGCAAAGGAGTAAAGTTTTCCGACGAATCATTACAAAAACTCGGTGAAATAGCGGCGAAGAATCCAAGTATGCTAATTCCGATTATGAAAGCTATTGCTGACATGAAGGCAAATGGAACAATGGTAGATACTCCAGAGGAAAAAGCAGCTTACGAAGGAGCTAGAGATGTTTTGGCGGAAGATCCTGACCCAACTGCAAGCTATAATTTAAAAGGCGATGCTAAAAATGCAGTTGATGCCAAAAAAGCAGCTAGCACTCAGTCAGCAGGCACAGTTCCTGCATCAACAACGTCAGGAGTAGTGCCAGTAGCAGGAGCAGGAGGGGTTGTGCCGCCATCAGGTCCGCCGCCAGCAGGAAATCCGGCACCAGTGGACGAAAATCAAAGATTATTAGGGATAGCAAATGATTTTATTGCAAATCCTCCACTATCTACTACAGATGTAAAAACAGTAACAACTAAACGAGATGCACTTAATGCGATTTTAGCTGATCCGAATGCGACTGATGCTAACAAGCAGACGGCACAGGAAGAATTAAAAAAGACTATTATTGACAATGGCGGGACAGTTCCACCTCCAGTCCCTGTTACTATGAAGGAGAATTTAGATGGCGCGCCACCTGAAGAGATGATGGCTTCTGTTGATGGAGAAGAAAAGTCTGAAGATAAAAATGCGGAAGCTGTTGCTTTCAAGGAGGATAGTGACAAAGAAAAATCTGAGAAAGGTGATGCTGTTGCAAGTGATTTTATTGTTAAGAATGATGCTGATGTTGTTGTAGCAAATGCAAGCGATGTAGCATTACCTGCCGGTGAAGAGCCAATATCGTAACAATGAGAAAACGTAACTGCTCATTGCTTTGTATAATTTGATCAACCTCATCACAATGTCATTCTGAACGGAGTGAAGAATCTCAAACTTGGAACATTGTTTCAACTTGAAATACAAATCCCCCCAACCCCCTTTGTCAAGGGGGCTTTTTGTTTCTTCTTTTTGTTTCTTCAAAACGTAACTGTTTACCGGTATTTGTTATTTCTAACTTAAAATCAGGTTAAAAATCCCTCCCGACCTCCCTTTCATGCAAAGGGAGGAGATTAATTTTTAAGAAGATAAAACACGTAAAAATTATTTAAAAAACATAAAAAGTCTCCCTTTAAATGAAAGGGAGATTTAGAGGGATTTGTATTTCGGCTTGAAACAATGTCTCAAATCTATCGCAACATAATTAGCAGTTCTGGATCCTGAAATGAATTCAGGATGACATTGCGATGAGGTTGACTAAATTTTGCAAAAAGCAATGATCACTTACTTCAAAACAACTTGCAAGAACTCTACTTATATTACTTTTTAAGTATTCTTCTTTTTGCTGTTTTTTTGCGTAAAAGTGAAAAAGACTTGCGTTTATTTGTAAATCTGTTAGAATATCTTAATTTAATTTGACATAAAAATGCAAACATTGCAAACAGAGCGAAAATAACAGAAAATTTAAGATTTGTTGCTACAAAAAACGGATTTCTCTTAAAAGGTTTAATCATGGCTTTCTACCTTATAAAAAACCGCTTTTTCTGCTATAATATTAAGATTTATTTATGCGTAATTTAACAATGTTTCGAAATTTTAAAAAATATCTGTTAAAAAGCTTTTTTCAGGGAAGAAATTTTGTTTTTGTTAATGGGGTGGGTGAAGGAAACAGTGGTCCATCTGAAGAGTCACGATTGTCGCAGGTGGAACAGGCAATTTTTGCAATTTTAAATGCTAAAGAAAAGAAAACTAGAGAAGAAGAGGAGATATTGAATTTGTTGAAGGCAAAGCAGAATGGTTTAAGATCTATAGACCCAAACGATGCTGTTAAGCGATATTTCAGTTATTTGTTTCAGAAAAAAATTAAAAATAAGCAACAGCTTGAACCAAATGAATCCGGATTTTTACAAGATTTTCGAGCTAACATTGAATTGAGTGCTGTTACGCAAACTGAAAAAGATAATGTTGCAATTCTTTATCACAATATTTTTGAAAAAAAAGGTTTTGAAAAAATTTCAAAAATTATTGCCGATGTGAGAGGAAAAGTAGCGGAGACTTTGAATTTGCAAGCCATATCGTCAGTGAAGGATTATTTAGCTGCTTTGAAAGATCCAGCGAAAAAAGAGCAGCTTCAGCAGGCAGCTATTCCTTCCAAAAAAGAAATTTATGGTGCTTGGGCAAATTTTGATAGAAAAGTTGAAAAATTTTTTGCAGCCAAAAGTGGACTTGGAGATAAATCGAGAGAATTTGTGAATTTTTTAAAAACATATAATGCCGATCCAAACAGTCCTGGAGTTGCTGGTCTCAAGGCATTTCCAGAAGCTCTCAAGCAGTTCAAAACAAACGGAAAAATTACTGAAGCTGAATATACCGCTGTTGCACAAAATGAAGAATTTAGGGCTCTTTCGCGTGAGAGATATAGACTTGCGAATATTGCGCATTTGAGAGACGCGCAAGAACTTCGAGATAGCGCTGATAATTTGGGCAAATTAAAAGAGACTAGAGATAGAGCTTTGAAAGTAAGTTCTGCTATTGAAGAAAAATGGAGAGCAGAAGCAAAGGCTAAAGGGATTAACGTTGATAATCCACAATTCAAAGTTTCTTTAGATGATTCGAAGGTGAAGGAATATGCTGATGATAAGGAGTTGTCTGAAGGCCTTGCTTTGTTAAGAAAAGGCGGAATAACAGAATTAAATGATGAGAGTTTTGCTGAGCGTGAAGCTAAATTAAAAGCTGATCAAGAACAACTTGGACGTGAAAGATTAATTTTAGCTCAAGAAAGAGAAGGAGAGTTGAGTGGTCGTTTGGAAATAAAAAGAGCTCAAGCTAGCTTGCAGTTGTCTTTGAATTGTGGAGGAATAGATGCGGACAAAGATACTATTCCATCAGCTGTAGAGCAAATTAAAAACTGGGCAAGTAAGAACAATGGAGAAAGAAATTTGGATGAATTGAGTGAAAGTTTTAAAGCACTATTTGATTCAAATTTTGTTATTCCTGGTTTGGAAGAAGACTTAAATTCTTTCTCATCAGATTTCTTAAAAGATGAAGTTTTCAATCAATTTATAGTTAAGACAGGTAATAAATATTTTTTTGATACTGATGTTTTAGTTGATACTTTCGATGCATATATTGGATTTAAAGATCCTTATATAGCAAATTATATGAAGGATCTTATAGGGCCGGATATCATAACGCTTGCCAGAAAATTTGCTGAAGGAGAAGCTAATGTGGAGGTTTTGCATGAAGCTTATAGAAAGTTTTTTACATCATTTGAGGATTTAAAAAAGGATGGGCATCTTCAAAGTTTACTTAGACGAGTAGAAGGAAGAAACGAGAACGAAGTGCGAGGATTTATTGATAGATTCGGAGAATTTATACAGCAATCGGTTACAGTTGATGAAACAGATTCCACAAAAGCCACATTTAATGCTGTTCAATTTAATAGCTTAATAGATGCGCATAACAATTCACTTCCAAGTTTTACAAGCTTGAAAGAAGATTCTGATTACTTAAGATCGCAAGAATTGCTTAAGCAAATGGATGCAAAGAGAAAAGAGGAGTCAAAGATAGAGATGCAGCTTAAGACTATGAAAGAGCTAAAGCAGAAATTCGGTATGACTGACGAACAGAGACAGATTGATTTGATGAAATATTATCAAACAAAAATCAAAGAAGTTTCAGCTTTTTTGTATGATAATAGTTTTAACGAAAACAACGAGGAAGACCTTCAAAAACTTATGCAGTTGAATGATTTGTTAAAAGAAAAATCCAAGATTTTTGCACAAATGGGGCTTGATATTAATGATGATAAATTGGACTGGACCAATCTTGACGTTGAAGCAATCAAAGCGAAATTTACTGCCTTTGACGAGCGGGCAAAGGCTGAGCTCGCAAAAAAAGAAGCCGTTCTAAATGGTGTTGGCAGTGCCAGAAGAGCAAGAAGGCAAGAGGAAGGAATAACAAATGTTTCATTTGATGATGATGATATCAAAACAGCTCCGCAGTCATTTGATTCCGCGAAACAAAAAGAAGACTTTTTAGCTTATGGGACAAAAGTCCGCGACTCTTTTGATAAAGTTCGCCGTGCAGGTAGCAGTATCAGTTTTGTCATTACAAGCAGAGAAGATTTTCAAAAAACACATCCGCAAGAAGCTCAGATGCTTAATGTAAAAGGCAAAGTCTACAATAGCGAAATTGAGCAGCGCATTCGTCAGTCACAAGAGGGTGCCCAACACGAACCAATGGGCGTGCAAATGCCTCTTAATGTTGCAGGTACAAAGCATGTTATTTATTTGTTTAACGATTATCAGGATAAGCTCAAACAAAGAGGACTGAATTTGAAAAATATTGAAGATAAGAAAAAAGCTGATACGATTTTATCTGATTTTTTTGAAGAAGAATTGCATCATATCAGGCAGGATAAGATGAGGGATAAGTTTGATGCTTATGTTGATTTGATATTCTCGCACAAGAACACAAAAGAAAAAGTGGCTGAATTTTATCGGAAGTGGAAAACTTATTATAACGAGCCAAATACTTCGCTCAAGGTAGCTGTTGCTGAGGCTGATGCTGCGAATAATGGCAAAAAATATAGTCAAGCTTACGCTCCAATAGGTGATTTATGGGAAGAAATTTGTGCTATAGCCAGAGATCCTGGTCAGATGGACAATTTCACTGCGGATTTTAGCATTTTTCGCAATACGAATGAGGCGGAAAGAGAACTAAAAAGTAGGGCAAGAGCTTCTCATGATAAGGGACTCTATGGTGAAGAAGGTGAACAGGAAGAACAGACCGCATCAGCTTCGGGGCAAGAGGGACCTGCAAAAGAAGATAGTCCACAAGAAAAAGCAGATGATATTTTGGGAAAAATTAAAACGATTTTAAGTACAGATGGTGATGATGATGAATATGTCTTAAATTTAAAAACATTAAAAAAGGATATTGATGATAATAACATTAAACATGATGGTATAGATTTTGAGTCGATTCGAGACAAATTTACAATTTTGCAAAATGGATTGAGCGTGACTAATATTGATGAAGCTACAGTCGAAGAATTGAAGAAGTTATATGAAAAATACGAGACGAATTTACAAAAAATACGTACACAGATTGATGAAATCAAAGGAGCTAAACCTTATGAAATGTCTTTTTGGGCTGATATTTGGTTTAATACCAGGCTTTTGTCTCTGAATAGTTCTGCTAAAATTGTAACTGAAGCTTGGGCGCATTTGAAAGAAGAGCATGAAACTATGGAATCATTTAAGGCTCACTTGGTTGGTTCGGAAATTGGTGGGTCCACTGTTTATGGAAGCAAGCAAAAAGCCAAAAACCAGTCAGATGAAACGAACAAAGTAAGTGAATGGAAAAAGATATTTGACGGTTTGAATGATCCTGTAATTCAGGAAATGTTGATGAAATGTAAAAATGAATTTGAATTGAAAGCTATAGTTGAATGGAAAGCGGAAAAAATAGGTGATCTTGACTTTGGAAGTGATATTTTGCGGGATGCCATTGAAAGATCTTTGGGTAAAAAAGTTTATAGTCGGAAACAGGCTGAACAAGCGTACGATGACAGATTCGGTCCGAATTCGGCAGTTGATAATAACAAAAAAAGTCGTAATACATATAACAGCAAGGCTAATGAATATAAAGAAACGGTACGAGCTGATCAGAACATGTTTGATATATGGTACGGTATGGTTGAAAAGGTGGAATCAGCAAAAAATGCAGGTCAAACACCACCTTGGGTTGATATGAGGCAATATGATGGAGCTTTTCGTTATTGTATAGAAGATGGCAAATCTACACCGCAAAAATCTTTTTATTATTTCTTCAAAGGTTATCATCTTGGAATATTAAGTGATTCTGCGGCAACTGAACTTGGTCAAATCGAATTAAACAAATTTCCTCCGATTGAGCAGGTGCAAGTTGTTACTGCAAATCACAAAAAACGTGTCAAATTTAATCCACCGGAGGATATACAAAGAGTAATGGATAGTCAGGGCTATAATTTCTATACTGAAGTTGATTTTATTGCGGCTCTTCACCCTTTTAACAAAGATGGTTCAGCCAACAATCCGGATTATTTGATTTTTGAGTGGTGGCTTTCTGGTGAAAGATTCTCTGAATCTAAGATGGCGGAAGATAGGTTGGATAAAGCGATCGGTCGTTTCCGTGATCCTCCTGATCCTGACTGGGGTGAAGAAATGTTATGGCATTTATCAGAACGTAGTTTAAAAAATACTCTTAATAGGAAAGAAGATTCATCAGATAAAATTGCCGTTTCCGGTATGTCTAATTTGTATAAAACATTGATTTATTACGGAGGAATGATGCGAGATGACTTGTTGGAAAAAACTTTGAAAAAATTTGTCAATATAGACAGATATATGTTTGAAGAATCATTTAAAAAAGATGCAACAACAGGTGCGATTCAGGTGGAAAACAATACGCCGGTACGAGATACAAGCAAGCCTACAGCTCCGGTTTATGGTCGAGGTGAATTAAGTAAAACTTCGGTTATGCCACCATTCCTTGGTTTGGGTGCTTATAGATTTGCTCTTACGGAAGCAGCTAGAGCTTATGCCAGTTCAGGAGGAAAAATATCAGAGGCAAGAAAAGAGCTTATTAAATACGGTGCAGCACTTGGAATATTGTCTGATGATGATGGTACGGAATTTTTTATCAAGACGAGATTGCAAGGTGCTGAATTTACAAAGATATATAATAATTATCGTCGATCAAAAAATCCAAGTAATGCAGATGCCATGAAATCAGCATGTACAAATGCTATTAAGACCATGCCTTTGACGCATACCGCACCATTAGGACCAGGAGGCCCTTGCTTAAATATACCTGCGTATGCAGATTGCTTTGGTGAAATGCATTAGCCAAGATTATTATTGTCTGTTTTGAATTTCTTCTGTAATTTGATTTAAAAACTTTTCAAAATTTTGGCTACTTTGTTCCTTGGTTTTGAAATTTCTAATAGATACTTCTTTATTTTCGAGTTCTTTGTCTCCAATAACAAGCATATAAGGAATTTTTCTCATTTCAGAATTTCGGATTTTTTTACCTAATGTTTCTGCGTTTGAATCTATTTCTACTCTAATATCATTTTGTTCAAATTTTTCTTTTAATTTCTTAGCGTAGTCAATATGTTTATCAGATACTGGCAGTAGTATAGTTTGAACAGGCGCAAGCCATGTAGGAAGGCTACCTGCATAATGTTCCAACAAAAATCCAATAAAACGTTCATGTGTGCTGAGTGGAGCCCTGTGAATGCAAAGTGGGGTTTTTTCTTTGCCATCTTTGTCTATATAAGTTAGATCAAATCTCTTTGGTACTGCGAAATCAAGTTGATTGGTTGCCAATGTAAACTCTCTTCCAATTGCGCTCCATATTTGAACATCGATTTTTGGCCCATAAAAAGCCGCCTCATCCACTGCTTCTTTGAATGGAACTCCTGACTGTTTCATTACCTGTCTGACATCTTCTTCTGTTTTTATCCATAACTCGGGTTCATCTACATATTTTTTACCAAGACCTTCTTTGCCGTGCAGACTTAATCTCATTTCAAATTTTTCAATTCCAAAAAGATCAAAATAGTATTTGTACATATCGATTACTGCTAGAAATTCATCTTTGAACTGATCTTCAGTGCAATATATATGAGCATCATTCATGCACAATGATCTTACTCTCATCAAGCCAAATAGAGCCCCACTATCTTCATACCTATAACAGTGTCCATATTCAGCGAGCCTTAATGGTAAATCTCTATAACTTTTTGGTGAATTGGCAAACATTAAGTGATGGTGAGGACAATTCATGGCCTTGAGATAATATTTTTCATTGTCCATTTCCATTGGTGGATACATGGATTCTTTGTAATATGGCAAATGTCCAGATTTGATATAGAGTTCTTCTTTCGCGATATGTGGCGAACGCACCCTTTTGTAGCCGGCTTTTTTCTCAATTTCTTTTGCTAGTTTTTCAAGTTCTTCTACGATTATAGCGCCATTTGGAAGCCACATTGGTAAGCCGACTCCAACTTCATCCGCAAACATAAAAATATCCAAAGTTTTGCCAAGTTTTCTGTGATCTCTCTTTTTTGCTTCTTCAAGTAATCTGAGATAATCATATAATTCCTGTTTGCTACCAAAAGCAACTCCATAAACCCTTGTCAGCATTTCATTTTTTTCGTCTCCTCGCCAATACGCCCCAGAAATGGACATTAATTTAAAAGCTTTGATTTCTCCTGTTTTTTTGACGTGAGGTCCTTTACAAAGGTCAATATAATTATCTCCAGTTTGATAAATTGTCAAAGTTTGATCTTGCTGAGCCCATTGATTTACCCATTCTAGTTTAAATGGATTGTTTTTAAAAAGTTCCCTTGCCTCTTCAGCAGAAACTTCTTTGCGAACAATTGGCAAATTAGCATTGATAATTTCAATCATTTTTTTTTCAATCTTTGGAAAATCTTCTTCTGAAATTTGATGTTTCCATTGCGCATCGTTCGCAAAGCCTTCATCAGAAATGTGTGCAGCAGCAAGATTAATATCGTCTCCGTAAAGTTCTTTTATTGCATGAGCATAAACGTGTTCACAAGAATGTCTTATTTTGTATGCTTGATCTTCCATATTTTTTAAAAATTATTACACTGAACGCTAAATGAATCCTACTAAATGGGATTTATTTTTGCAATTAAATATGAAATTTGTTTAAATATAAATGTTTAGTATTTCTTAAATATACATATATGCAAGGATTCGGATTTCTCATCATTCCCGCCATAATACTCTTATTCATGAGTGTTAAGCAAATCAATCAATATCAAAGGGGTGTTAAGTTCACTTTGGGTAAATATTCCAAGACAGAAGAGCCTGGTCTTTGTATAATTTTCCCAATAATTCAAAGCCTTACAAAGGTCGATATAAGAACAAAGGTTATAGACGTGCCGGATCAAGAAGCAATTACAAAAGATAATATCCCTGCAAAAATTAATGCAGTAATTTACTATAAGGTAATTGATAGTGCAAAAGCTTTGATTCAGGTCGAAAATTTTTATTATGCTACAAGCCTTCTTGCGCAGACAACAATGCGAAACGTAGTAGGAGAATTCACGCTTGAAGAGCTTCTGAAGAATAGAGATGACGTGGCTGAAAACATCCAAACAATTGTCGATAAGGCAACAGATCCATGGGGGATACAAGTGGATAGTGTTGAATTAAAAGATATAACTCTTCCGGAGGATTTGAAGCGTACAATGGCAAAAGAGGCTGAATCACAAAGAGAAAGAAAAGCTCTTGTCATCAAATCTCAAGGTGAAGTCGAATCTGCTGAAAATATGGTAAAAGCTGCCGCTATGTTGGCAAGTACACCGGGAGCTTTACACTTAAGAACATTGCAATCAATTAATGATATATCTTCCGATGCGTCCAATACAACAATTTGGATGGTGCCGTTGGAAGTTTTGAAGGCGGTTGAAGGGATTGCACAGAAACGATGACGCAGATTTACGGCATCGTTGCCCATCCTGTTGCGCATTCTCTTTCTCCAATTATTCACAATGCAGCTTTTGAGGCTCTGAATATTGATGCTAAATATGAGAAATTTGATTTTGAGTCGGAAGATTTATTTGAATTTTTAAAAAAAGTCAAAAAAGAAAATATTTTAGGATTATCAGTATCAATTCCACATAAGGAAACTATTATTCAGTATTTGGATGAAGTTTCTGATACTGCAAAAATTATAGGAGCTGTAAATACCGTCATCAATAGAAATGGTAAATTATATGGAACAAATACGGACTACATTGGTGTACTGCATGCCCTCTGTCCAAACTCAGCTCTCAATTCTCAGCTCTCAGTTCTCAAATCCTCAGTTCTTATCTTAGGTGCCGGTGGTTCTGCTCGTGCCATTGTTTACGGACTGAAGCTGAAAGGTTTGAAAGTTTTTATCGCTAACAGGACAGAAGAAAAAGCGAAAGATTTAGCAGAAGAGTTTGATGTGAATTTTTTGTGTAACGCTGATTTAGATAAGCTGATTCCGGATATAATAATCAATACTACTTCTGTTGGTATGTTTGGAGTAGCAGTTGAAAAAAGTCCATATCCAAAAGAACTTTTCAAAAAACATCAAATTGTAATGGATATAGTTTACAGACCGCTTATGACAAAATTTTTAACTGATGCAAAAAATGCAGGCTGTCAAATCATAACAGGTGAAAAAATGCTTTTGTATCAAGCTGTGGAGCAATTTGAATTATGGACTAATCAAAAGGCACCTTTTGAAATCATGAAAAAAGCTTTAATTGTTAACCTTTAAAATTCATTATACGTATTATCATCTCTCAAAGTTGCTTTTTTAATGATTATTTTTTCTGCTGTTTTTTGAAAAATAATTCTTATTCTTCCTTTTTTAAGTCTATATAAATCTTTTGAATCTTTAATTTTGTTAATGTCAGATCCTTCTAATTGATTATTTAAAATACATTCAATTAATTCTAATATTAATTCTCTTCCTTTTCGATCTTGTTTATGAAGAAATTTTGTAAGCTTGTTAACCATTTATTTAAGAGATTCTTGAAGAGCTTTATAGAAATCTTTTAGATCAACACCTTCGCCATTGTTAAATTCATCAGCGTCAAAAACCACGATTTCATTTTCGATCGGACTTAGTGTTAGATTCTGTCCTTTTATGATTGCTTTGTAATGATTCGTTTTGAATTGCATTCTCCATTTTTTTGGAAGAGTGACTTGTCCAGTTCCAAAAGTTTTTAAAACTGTATCCATAACTAAAATTCTATAATTTATATAAATATTATAATTTTATATCTATTTAAAGTCAAATTTATTCATATATTACTGAATCTTATCCAAAAAATCCGCCCCTGTTTCGTTTCTTTTTTCTTTATGTTCTAGTTTTTCTTCTTCTTTTTGCGTTTCTTCAAGAATTTCTTCTGCAGTTATATCGTCTTTTCCGTAATTTATTTTTTGGCTCAAAAAATCTATTCCATAGCTTTGGTACATGACATTATAGAAAATATTTACAAATCCCAAACTCAGACCAGTTCCACTCCAGAGTATCGGCATACCAACAAAGAGCAGTATCATTTTATTATTTATAATTTGTAGCAAAATGAAATTTATAATTGTTGAACCAAGAATTGCAATGATGGTTGCGTACAGGCCAAGCAATGTAAATTCGCTGTCAGCAATTGTTTCCAGTATTAAACTGCTCATAATTACAGACAATACGACATGTAACATTGTAATGAGCGCAACTACTTGGTTATCGATACCTATAGCAATTATATAAATTGGAGCAGAAATAATAAAAAGAACTATGTTTGCGATAAATATTTGGTATATGGAAGAATTAAGTCGTTTATATTTTGTTTTTTCTGTAAGTCCGATAAGCGCACAACTTGATATATTTGCGCCAATAGAACCTAGAAATATCATCGCGAGATAAATAAAAATAAATAATGGATTAATTGCTTGGACACCTTCGGCATTTTGTGGTGTAAAGAAATCTTTTAACACGGATGATCCAACTATAAATATAAGCAGTAACAAAACAGTACCGGTGATGCCACCGGCAAAACCAGATAATGTTTTAAGAAAAAATTGTACTGTTGTAATTCGTTGTGGAGGCACCTTTTTTAGCGATTAGTGGTTAGCGATTACACTATACACTACTAAGTATATCTTACTTTTCTCTTTTCAAAAAGTTTATATATAAAAACAGAATTGTTCCGATACTAATTGTTATATCAGCAACATTAAATGCCGGCCAAAATGAAAAACTGATGAAATCAACAACGTAACCCAGTCTAAATCTGTCGATAAGGTTGCCGATGCCGCCTGCGAGAATGAAAATCAGGGCTAAGGGGTGTGTATTAAGTATAAAGGGATGGAATATTTTTTTATTACTGAATATGAAAATTGTTAATGCAATTAATATTATGGAAATTATTATGTTAAAAATCAGCCCTTTTAGTGGTATTCCGAAGGCGATTCCTGAGTTTTGAACGTAAGCAATTTCAAAAACTCCTGAAATTAATTCTTTTAAAGTGCTACTATTTGTAGTCAAATACCATTTTGTGATGAAATATTTACTGATTTGATCCGTGAATATTATGGAGATTAGAGTGAGAAATAATAGTTTTTTTTTCATATTTCAAATAACTTAAAAGAACGCAACCCACCCCTGCCCGAATTAGGTCAGGCGGGCTAAATCCCTCCCTTGAAATGGAGGGACTT
>CAZEDK010000017.1:0-34289 GCA_964511025.1 uncultured Candidatus Peribacteria bacterium
TAATACTTAATACTTAATACTTAATACTTAATACTTAATACTTAATACTTAATACAATTCCCTTACCCCTTTCCAAGGTGTTCATAACAATATACGGCATCAACAATATCGGCAAAACATATCAATGCAAAAAAATCGTAAATGAATTGAATAAAAAAGGTTACAATGCTGTTTATATTAAATATCCTATATATAATATTAAACCAACCGGCTCATTCATTAATAGAATTCTCAGAGCAAAAAAGCAAAAAATTTTAGAAGAAGAATTACAAATCTGGTTCACCTTGAATAGATATCAATTTGAGCCTGAATTGAAAAATTTATTAAATGGAGGAAAAATTGTTATAGCAGAAGATTACGTTGGCACAGCTCTTGCTTGGGGCTCAGCAAAAGGAGCAGATTTAGCTTGGCTGGAAAATTTAAACAAAGACTTAATCAAAGAAGATTTGGCAATATTACTTGAAGGAGAAAGAAATATTTCAGAAAAAGAAAAAAAACACATCCATGAACAAAATGATGAATTAGTTGCTAAATGTACGGATCAATATAAATTACTAGCAAAAAAATATAATTGGACAGTTATTGATGCCGGAACAGCAGAAGACAGCGAAAAAACTACTAAACAACTATTAGAAATCATTGAAAATAGCATTTGATTAAGGATCTTGGCAAGACACTAACATCTCAAATGCAGTAGAGAAATAGATACTACACCTCAATTTTATATGAGGATTTACCCATTCTATGCTCTATCGAGCTTCGAAGGGCCGATCTAGAAGTAGCTGGCGTGTGTCTTATAGCTGAATTCTAGTCATTGACTCGAAAACTTTCTGTTGAGAGCAGTTATCATCATATAAATATGCGACACCACCTCAAAGGGCATTAACGAACCAACAACCAGAGTTCAGCCATAAGAGCAACCGTAGTCTACCCCCTACAAGGGAATGTTCCATCCGCAGGTTCTCCTACAGATACCTTGTTACGACTTAGTCCCAATCAATGATTTCACCGTGGGCCCCGCTGAGCAGGGACTTCAGGTGCCTCCATCTTTCATGACTTGACGGGCGGTGAGTACAAGACCCAGGAACGGATTCACCGCATCGTGGCTGATACGCGGTTACTAGCGATTCCAACTTCATGAGGGCGAGTTGCAGCCCTCAATCCGAACTGAGACCAGCTTTAAGGATTCGCTCCACATTACTGTATTGCTTCCTGCTGTACTGGCCATTGTAGCACGTGTGTCGCCCTGGACATAAGGGCCATGCTGATTTGACGTCATCCTTACCTTCCTCCTAGTTAAACCAGGCAGTCTCGTATGAAAAATACAACATACGACAAGGGTTGCGCTCGTTTACGGACTTAACCGAACACCTCAAGGCACGAGCTGACGACAACCATGCAGCACCTGTCACCGAGTTCCATAAAGGCACTTCCGCATCTCTGCAGAATTCTCGGGATGTCAAGCCCAGGTAAGGTTCCTCGCTTATTATCGAATTAAACCACATGCTCCACCGCTTGTGTGGGTCCCCGTCTATTCCTTTGAGTTTTAGCCTTGCGGCCGTAGTCCTCAGGCGGGGTGCTTAATGCGTTAGCGTCGGCACTCAAAGGGGATCGAACCCTCCAAACACCTAGCACCCATAGTTTACAGCGTGGACTACCGGGGTATCTAATCCCGTTTGCTCCCCACGCTTTCGTCTTTGAGCGTCAGTACCTTGCCAGTATGCTGCCTTCGCTTTTGGTGTTCCTCTGCATATCTACGGATTTTACCCCTACATGCAGAATTCCGCATACCTCTCAAGGACTCTAGCTAATCAGTTTCGAGCATACTCCATTGGTTGAGCCAATGTATTTAACACCCGACTTAATTAGCAGCCTACAGACGCTTTACGCCCAATAATTCCGGATAACGCTTGCACCCCCCGTATTACCGCGGCTGCTGGCACGGAGTTTGCCGGTGCTGATTCCTAGGGTACCGTCATAATTCTTCCCCCAGAAAAGATTTTTACATTCAAAAGAACTTCATCAATCACGCGGTGTTGCTTCGTCAGGCTTGCGCCCATTGCGAAAGATTCCCTACTGCTGCCTCCCGTAGGAGTATGGGCCGTATCTCAGTCCCATTGTGGCTGATCATCCTCTCAGACCAGCTACCCGTCATAGCCTTGGTAAGCCATTACCTTACCAACTAGCTGATAGGCCGCAGGCCCCTCCCAAACCGCCGTAGCTTTACCCGTTAGGGACTATCCGGTATTAGCTCCGATTTCTCGGAGTTATCCCTGAGTTTGGGGCAGGTTCCAACGTGTTACTCACCCGTCCGCCGCTTCCCGTATTGCTACGAGACGCACGACTTGCATGTATTAGACACACCGCCAGCGTTAATCCTGAGCCAGGATCAAACTCTTCAAAGAAAAAAGAGTTTTAGTTTCTATATCCTTAGATATGAAACATGGCTTTTTTAAAACCTTTAGAAATTATAAACTTCTAAAGTGAAATTGCTGTCAAAAGTAGAACTATTCTCTACTACATCCGAGATGTTAAAGAGCTGCATTTATCTTCAAAAACTTGTGAAAGACGCGAGAGATATTTTATTTCGACTGAAGATCAAAGTCAATAGATTTTACACTTTCTTTCCCTGTTAAAAGAAATTATCCTCTTATCAGCAATAAAAAAAGCTTAATGAGAAAAACAATCAACATATTCAGTATAGCATTTGCTGCTTTACATAAGCAAGAAATTATTGAGAAATTGAATATTTTTCTATCTTCTTCACAACAGCATCACATCGCGACACCAAATCCTGAGTTTTTACTTGAGAGCTTAAAAAATGAGGAATTCACAAAAATTTTACAAAATTCAGTATTAAATATTCCTGATGGGATTGGAATCCTCTGGGCCGTCACGATAGAGTCAAAAATTCACAAAGTAAAGAAATATAAAAATACCATATACCATATACTATATACTATATACAAATACGCCATCGGCTTATTCTATTTGCTAATGATTTTGATTTACCCAAAAGCAGTTACAAAAATCATTCCGGAAAGAATAACAGGGACTGATTTAATGGCGGATATTTTTCAAAATTTTCCTGACAAAAAAATATTTCTACTTGGCGCAAAAGAAGGAATCGCAGAAAAAGCAATAAACAACTTAATTAAAAAAAATACACTATACTATATACCATATACCATATACCAATTTCACTCAGGCAGTCCAAAACTATCAGATGAAAATAAAATAATATCAAAAATCAATTCATTCCAACCAGACATTCTATTCGTTGCTTTTGGAGCACCAGCACAGGAATTATGGATAAATAGAAATTTATCAAACATGCCTTCAGTGAAAATTGCTATCGGAGTTGGCGGAGCTTTCGATTTCTACGCTGGAGAGAGAAAAAGAGCTCCGAAAATATTTCAAAAATTAGGTATTGAATGGCTATTTCGTTTAATTATTGAACCAAGGAGATGGAAAAGAATATTTAACGCTACAGTTGTTTTTCCTTGGAAATTTTTAAAAAGTTTATAAAAATCAAATCATATAAGCATCTTTTCTATGCAAAATTCTAAAAAGTAAAATCTTTTTATTTGCCCTTTATCTCTCAAAGAGATTCCCTTGGAACTTTACTCTTTATCCTTTATCCTTAATTTTGCTTTTTAAAATTCAGCCTTTATATCAATGTCCCTCTACCGCAAATATCGTCCACAAGATTTTGACAATCTAATTGGTCAAGAGCATATCAAAACAACACTGCTTAATGCAATTCAACAGGAAAAAATATCACATGCGTACCTTTTTTGTGGTCCAAGAGGCACAGGCAAAACAACAACCGCTAGGTTAATAGCAAAAGCAATAAATTGTGACAACATAAGCTCTAACGGAGAACCATGCAACAAATGTTTCCAGTGCATGTCTGCAAACGAAAGTAGTCTTGTGGACTTGATCGAAATAGACGCGGCATCAAATAGAGGAATAGATGAAATAAGAGATTTAAGAGAAAAAATCAGATTCGCGCCAAGTCAGGCAAAAAACAAAGTCTATATTATAGACGAAGTGCACATGCTGACAAAAGAAGCATTCAATGCATTGTTAAAAACCCTCGAAGAGCCACCTCCTCATGTTTTTTTCATCATAGCAACAACTGAGACTCACAAAGTACCCGCAACAATCATTTCAAGATGCCAAAGGTTCGATTTTCACAGAATCAGCATAGACAGCTTAATCAACCGATTAAAACATATCGCGGAAATGGAAAATATAAAATATGAGATTGAAGCTCTTGAACTTATAGCAAACATGGTCAAAGGTGGACTTAGGGATGCCATATCAATACTCGATCAATTAAGTCATCATGGCGATATCACGGTGTCGTTAGTAAAAAACACATTAGGACTCAGCGATTCGCAGGCAATAGCTGATCTTTTTCAAGCATTAATCCAAAATGATCCAAACAAAAGCTTGGAATTGCTAAAAAATATTTTGACTCAAGGTGCAAATTTAACAGAATTTTTGAGAGAATTTTTGGAATATGTTCGCAAAATGATGATTTTGACAGTCAAAGGAGAAAAAAACATTAATTTACAGAAAATACTAGAAATTATTGACGCATTTAGCAGCGCAAAAACAAAAATAAGTCAAAGTATAATCGAAGAACTTCCGGTTGAAGCTGCTATTGTATCTTTGTGCAATAAATACCCTACAAATGAAAGCAATCCACAAACAGAAAAAAAAGCGACAGCTACAATAACTCATGCGACACAGAAAGCTCACAGTCCAATCAGCAAAAATACAGAACCTAATACTATATTAAATAAATGGCCTGAAATATTAGAGTTATTCAATCCCCCACCATTAAGACAAAACTTAAAACAAGCTAAACCTGAAATAAATAATGACATGCTGATCTTAAATTTTGCTTCAGATTTTCATTTCGATAAATTCAATGCCGTTGAAAACTTATACACATTGGAAAAAATCATTAATGAATTTTTGAAGATAGAAACAAAAATTATATGTAAATTAAATAAAACTGAAAATAGTCAAAGCAAAGATGAGAATATAGAAAGCATATTGAATGGCGAATGGTAGATTATTTTGTTATATTTCCTTTTGAACAATTTAAAATCTATACAATGCAAGACCAAACACAACAACAAGGTAGCAACGGCTATACTCCAAGAGCCGGATATCTAATACCAACAGTCATCGAAAAAACACATGAAGGTGAAAGAGTCTATGACATCTATTCACGTCTACTAAAAGATAGAATTATTTTTTTAGGAACCGGAATTGATGCTGGGGTCGCTAATGCAGTAATAGCTCAATTACTTTTCCTCGAGAAACAAAATCAGAAAAAAGACGTAATTATGTACATCAACAGTCCAGGTGGCCATGTTAGTGCTGGATTAGCCATTTACGATACAATGCAATATATAACTTGCGATGTAGTCACTGTCTGCATGGGCATGGCAGCGTCTATGGGTGCAGTACTGCTAACCGGCGGAACAAAAGGCAAAAGATACGTACTTCCATACAGCGAAGTAATGATCCATCAACCGCTTGGCGGGGCGCAAGGGCAAGCATCAGATATTTTGATAGCTGCTAATCATATCAAAAGGACAAAAGAGACTTTGAATAATATTATATCAAGACATAGTGGTCAAAACGTGAAACAAGTTGAAAAAGACACCGACAGAGACAATTTTATGACCGCAGAAGAATCGGTAAAATATGGTCTGGTAGACAGGATTATTGAAAAGAATATTTTATAAAAATGTCTACTATAGCAATTGCACTAGTCCTTGTCTCAGCTTTCTTACATGCTTTGAAAGCATTTTTCATCAAAACCAGCCATCACAAAGTTGCTTTTGCATGGCTTTATGTATTTACAGGCTTTGTTTTATTTACACCTATTGGAGTTTGGTCATATTTAAAAAATTCACCAAGTATTTCTGGCATTATACCTCTAATTTTGATCACATCGTTTGTGCATGGAGCTTATACGTTTGTTCGGTCAGTATTATATGAGAAAGCTGATCTCTCGTTTGCATATCCAATTACTCAATCAGCACCATTAATTACTACATTATGGTATTTAATTACAAAAACCGAAACACTGAATATTTATGGCATATCTGGAATCATACTTATCACTTTAGGAACATATATAATAAAAAGTAGCGAAAAAAGCAAAAAAGGTTTTTTTGCAATATTTAGAAAAGAAAATCGAAATATATTACTTGCATTCACAACAACAATCTTAGTAGCAGCTTATTCAATAACTGATGACGTTATAGTAGAAACTATTGATCCACTATTGCTTAGCTATTATTTATGCATTCCAATTTTAATTGTTTTAACTCCGTATCTTATTGCAAAAAAAGAACTGAATTTTTTAAAAAAAGAATGGAAAATAAACAAAAAAAGCATCATATTTACTGGACTCATATCACCTATCGGCTATTTACTTGTACTTTTCGCGTTTAATTTAGCAGAAGTCAGCTACATTACAGCTTTGAGACAAAGCAGCGTGCTTCTTGGCGTACTTATGGGATACAAAATTTTAAAAGAAGGATATATGCTAAAAAGAATCTCTGGTTCAATATTAATCATTATAGGAGCAATAGTAATTTCGGTATTTGGTTAAGACACTGTCTAAGAACCTGTCTAACGTTTGACTCTTACTTTTTGCTGGTTTTTTCTTTCAATTTCAAGTTGATCTTGAGATTTAAGAAAAAAATCCACTTCGGAAATTTGATTATTTGTAGAAATTTTTCCTATTTGCGCAGTAGCCTGAAAAGCATTTGCCTGAAAAGCACCTGAAGAATTGACAGAATATAATGACGCAGATATACCAAAAATCGTAAACGCGCTCATTATTCCAACAGCTTTTAATATTGAAAGCTTTTTTAGCATTTCATGTCAAATTAAATTATCAAGTCATTTTACCACAAATTATTAAAATAAACTGAAATACACTTTGATTGATATGGAATTTTATTGTATAATTAAAAGATTTTTAAAAGTTTATGTTAATTTATGGCTGAACTTGAAATGCAACTTGCCGGACAAGATCCACATTATTCAGTGGAAAAAGAAGAAATATTTAGAGATATAGATAAAAAAATGAATAATTTAGCTACCAGAGAACGAAAATTCATCGAAGAAATACCGCAAAAAGAAATACAAGCAATAATTGCCGGCGATCAAGGTTTGCAAGAGAAAATAAAAGACGCAACAGGTCTTGAATACAGCAGTCAAGCTTTTGAAAAAGGTAAAACAGAAATAAAAGCACACTTAGTTGCAAAAGATGGAAGACTTGAAATACGCTTAAAGATCTTCACTCCTGACGGGAAATATGCTGAAACTTCAATAAGCGGACATGAAGGTTTTTCGGAGACTAATAATGTTTTGAAGCAATTAATAAGATCGGCTTGCACAGGAATCAAAGAACATCCGCATTATTATCCGTTGATGGATTTTGATCCGCAAGGTGTTTCATCGCTAGACGACCAGCAAAAAAGAAAAATGTCCGACATATTGCAGACAGAATATAATAGCAGATTCAGTTTAGAGCAAAAAATTGCTGATAATTTTCAATGTGGCAGAATCTCAATCAAAATTGAATCAGACGAATTCAATGAAGGTACAGGAGGCTCAACTCATCTGACACTCACAACGTTCTCGCCACAAAAAGAATATAAAGTGATATATCCGCAAACAAATTCTTTTCGTAATCTCGATCCTTTTCGCAGAGTCAAAAATGCATTAAGATATCTCGCAATAACAACTCCGAAAGAAATAGAAAAAGAAAACAAAGGCAGAAAACTCAAAAAAAGATTTGAAGAGAACACAAAAATTAGTAAATTCAATCCGTCGCAAGCAATTGAAACAACTGAAACAGAAAAACCAACGATCACTCACAGATACACTACGATCAATAATGACGGATCTCTAGTCTTTGAAACTATTCATTATAGCGATGGACATCAAGAAGTAATTTATAGCAAAAAGCCAGATATTCAAGCGCAAGAAACAGCTAACACTGGAAATGTTCCTTTTTATACAAACGAAGGCTTATCTGATGCGGAATTTTTCAAAAAATATGGATTAGCAAGTGCCAATTATAGTCATATCGATGGAAAAGATGGCATGTCTGTAACACAATTAGGTCAGAAAGGCAGAAAAATAAATGTGGATTTTGCAGATCACAGTCAATATACATTGCCTGACAACAAAGATAACAATGAAATTACAGAAAATGTTGCGCCACCAGCAAACCCTTAAATATAAAACAACTCTTCGTGCACTTGCCCTTTTTCAAATCCTTGCGCTAAAAATTTCTCTTTTATCTCAGTTACCATAGCTCCGCTACCACACGTATAAATTTCAGTATTTTCTTTTGTATATTTTTGGAAATCAATATAGTCAGTCACTCTTCCTTTGAAATATTTACAATCGCTTTCCGGTCTTGAAATGCAAATTTTGTAAGAAAAATTACTATGCTCTTTTGCAAATTTTTCAAGAATATCAACATAAAAAAGATCCGACAAGTATCTCAACCCAAAAAACAATTCAATTTTGTGCTGAAATTTTTTTTCAAATAAATCTTCAATTATCCCGTAAAAAGGTGCCAAACCTGTACCTGTGGCAACAAACAAAAGATTTTTCTGACAATTTTCATTTACTGTAAATCTACCAAATGGCCCCTGAAATGAAGCATCTTGCGCAATTTGTAAATTTTTCAAATACGTACTGGCAACTCCGTTATCCAGATATCTGATACAAAATCTCATTTTTCCTTTTAAACTTGGAGAGTTGGCTAGAGAATACGCTCTTTTTTGTGGGAAACTTCCTTCAACAGGAACTTGTAGCATCATAAACTGTCCGGCTTTGAACTCTATATCTTTTTGTTCAAGAATTTCAAAAACAAATTCAAAAACATCAGAAGTTAATTTATTTTTTTCTACTAATTTTGTTTTTAGGATTTGTATCATATTTTTTAAAAAAGTTATCATTTAATTCATCAGTATCCCCTCTTTTTCAAGAGAGGGGACGAAGGGGTGAGTTGTATTCAACCCAGAATGACACAGAATAATCTAAAACAAAAAAAGCAATCTGACAAGCATATTAACAGCTTAGAATTGATAGCAAACAGAAAAAACTGTATTATAAAATTGTTCAAACTAACTTTTAGCATGAGAAAAAAATCTTTGAAAATATTGATATTAAGTCTCCTGATTACAAGCTTAGTGCCAATCAAAATTGTAGTAGCAGGAACAACAATACTACCTAATTTATCAGGCTCGGACTTAGAAGAAATGAAACAATATAAAAATGCGGAAGATTATTGTGAGGGGAAAGGATACATATACACAACTGAAGATTATTATGTATATGAAAAATCAAATAGCGCAGGTGATAAATATTTATATTGCGCAGTAGTTACAGGAGAGATACATCTCTGGATGATCCCCTATTTTCTCGTTTACTGGACTGAATCTTTGCTTCAAATTGCCGGAATTATAGCTGTACTTATGTTTGTAATGGGTGGTTTATTCTATATACTAGGTGGAATTTCTGAAACAATTACAAAAGAAAAAGGTAAAACAACAATGAAATGGGCTCTTATGGGAATGGCTCTTTCTTTCCTTTCTTGGGTATTAGTAAATGTTGTTATATACTTTGTAAGTCAGTAGCATGTCATTCCCACGGAGGTGGGAAACTTAATTTACAAACTGGATCCCCGCCTCCGCGAGGATGACAATCAAAAAAACATGAAAAAATTAAAAAAATTTATAGAAGGCACCCAAGCAAAATTTCAAAATTTCAAAGACAGAGCCACTTTCATGAGTCAAAATGATACCGATAAAATTGAAAACATAAAAAAACCAAAAGGTGAAAATAAATCCGAACATGTTATTATTGAATTCTCACTTGCAAGCGTCCTGAAATCTACATTGCTTATACTGATAGTGATTGCTTTTTCAAAATTTGTTGAACAAATCAGCACTATTTTAATTTTACTTTTTATAGCACTTCTTCTATCTGCCACTTTTGATCCAACGGTAGATTATTTACAAAAAAAAGGTGTTCCAAGAGCATTTGGTGTGATTTGTATCTACATATTAGCATTTGTCGTTATAGGAATTTTTATATCAACATTAGTACCGCTTATGGTAAGCCAACTAGGTGAATTGGCAACAAGGATAGCTAACATTATCTACCAACTAACCGATAATGGCATAAGTGATATTCCTTTTTACGACAAAATAAAGCCATACATGGAACCTTATATCAAAAACCTTGTAACCCAAGAGAATCAACAGGTTTTGATAGATAATTTGCAAGGAGTAATAAAAAACATAGCTTCTAAGTTAAGCGGTGTTGCAGGAAATGTATTTGCTGCATTAGCTACATTCTTCAATGGCGTATTTAACTTAATTCTAGTTTTGGTGCTGACTTTTTTCATGACAGTAGAAGAAAAAAATTTACAGGAATTTATCAGATCATTATTTCCGGCAAAATATGGACAATATATAGTTTTAAAAAGTAAAATGGTCAAAATCAATACCGGTAATTGGTTAAGAGGACAATTACTTTTATCATTACTTATGGGAATTATGACTTTTACGGGAATGTGGCTTATTGGTATAGAATTTGCACTGACACTTGGCATGTTTAGTGCGATTGCTGAATTTATACCTGTTATTGGTCCGTCCATTACCGCTGTTGCTGCTATTTTGATAGCTCTCAATCAAGAATTTTGGCAGGTTATTGCTGTAGTTGTATTCTTCATATTAGAACAATTTGTAGAAGGCAATCTACTTGTGCCAATCGTTATGAGAAAAGCGGTCAATCTCAATCCTGTTGCCGTAATCACTGCAGCTTTGGTTGCCTACCAATTTCTCGGTATTACAGGACTTATCTTGGCAATTCCATCTGCGACTGTAATAAGTATTTTTGTAAAAGATTACGCGGAAAGCCAAAAATAGTTTTTTAGTTTTTAGTTCGTAGTTCTTAAAATTACTACAAAACTAAAGACTAAAAACTAAAGACTAAAAACTAAAGACTAAAAACTAAATGCAATTCCATTACGTAGCAATCAATCAGGACAATCAAAAACTTAGCGGTTCTATACACGCCGACAACCAAGAGTCAGCAAGAAAAGAATTAAACAAGTTAGGTTTTTCTGTATTATCGGTAGAAGAAGTGTCACAAACTGCAAATCAAGCAATACAATCATCAGAATTGAACAAATATAAATTTGAAGCTATCGATACGAACGGTAAAAAAATAATAGGAACGATAAGTTCAAAAGATAGTCAAAACGCTTATCAAAGATTAATCAATGAATACCATTTCAAAGTTGAAGTATTGGCTGATATCAAAAACCCCGAAGATCCGGAAGATTTAATGGCGCTTGCCCAATATTTGGAATCATTAAGTAAATCCAATAATTCACTAAAATTAACTGCTTTAATTGAAGAAAAAGAAACTAAGCAACAAAACACATTCTCATCTGAAATTGAATCGATAATTGTAAATATAAAAAAAATTCTTGAAGATTTCACAAACAATTTCACACCTGAAACAAAAAAAACAATCAATGATTATTTGGATAAATTAATCAGATTAAAATCCAGCTTCAATCAAAGTTACGTCAAACAAACAACGGAAGAATTATTGGATCTTTTTTCAAAAGAAGAATCATTTGAAATATCAACATCAACAGATATAAAAAACAAAATCCTGCTTGAAAGCCAAAAAATGCTCATTAAACTTAACACAGGTAACAGTACCTTACTACAAAAAAAACAAGAACAGCCACTAAAAAAAGAGGAAGAAAGTAATTTAAGCAGCCCAACAAATCAAACTAAGAATGAAAATGAATGCCCTAATAACATTGATTTTTTGGAGCATAAGATTTTGTCAAACAAACAGGAAATTAAAAATGACATTTTGTTATTTTTCAAAAGCACAAAAGATAATAGAGAAATACTAAAGACTGAAATATCAAAATTATGGACTGAAAATAAAGAATTAAAAAGAAAATTGAATAAAAATAACAATTTGCAAAAAGAAAAAAAGAATATCTGGAATGAAATTTATTATTTTTCAGGCTGGCTTTTAATTTTTTACCTAATATATTACTTCATTTCATATTATTTGTGGTCAAAATCGATACTACCACAAAGAGAATTATTTGAATTACAAAGAACTATCGCAAATCCATATAAAACTTCCATCATAAGAAATATAATGATACTACTCTTTTTTACACATTGTTTGATGAGTATACAAAAGAATCTAAGCCAAGAACAAAAAAAACAAAAACTTTGGATTTCAGCTTTTGCAGGATTTATAATCTCAATTTTAATAATAAGTAATTTTTAATGTATCCTATACTAATAAATTTTGGACCTTTTGAGTTGTCATCACTTTGGTTTTTTTCAACAATTGGTTTTTTAATAGCTATAAAGATTTTTTTGATAATTACGCAAAAAAGAAAACTTAAAATAAATATATTTTTTGAACATCCATTTCTGTTTATTTTAGTACCATTCATAACAGCAAGATTTTTTGGAGTAATTATAAATTCAAGCAAATTTGAAAATTTGTCTTCATCAACACTTCTTGAATTATTTTATCTGTGGGACAAAAGTTTCTCTTTTTGGATAGCTTTATTAAGCTTTAGTATACTATTTGTCTTTTACAGCAAAAAAAATAATGAAAATATACTTCCATGGCTAGACACAATGTCTATACCATTTCTAATCACAATGATATTTATAAATATTGGCAAATATTTAGATGGAAGTGGCTATGGAAGCCCAACAAATCTTCCGTGGAGCATTACTTTTGAAAATATTCAAGTCCAATATACAGTCCCAATACATCCAACCCAAATCTATGAACTAATATATACAATAATAATAATGATTGCAGTGATTCATTGTTCAAAGAAATATCATATATTTGAAAAAGCCGGACTGCTTGGTTATTTTACCATTTTTTCATATAGTTTTTTTAGATTTTTTGAAGAGTTTTTCAGAGGAGATAATGTGTTAATGTTTGGACCAATCAGGATACCTCAAATTATATGCATAATCAGCATGACATTGGTGGCTATGATAGTTTTTAAAAAATCTAAAAAACAATTTAAATTATGGTAGAATTCATAATGAATTTATTTTTCACACTGTATAAAAACAATATTGAAATATATATTTTTCTTGCTATATGCATCTACGCAATAATACTTTGGATCGCAATTGTCTTTTGGGTAGCTAGAGATAGCTTCAAAAGATCGACAAAAATTTGGTTTAGACTTTTGTCAATATTACTGGTAGCAAATTTTTATTTCTTTGGACTCATTATTTATTGCATAATAAGACCAACAAAAACATTACAAGAAAGAAAAATCGAAGACATGGAGCTTGATTTGTTCAACAAATATAAATCAAGCAAGACAAAAGCAAAGAATCAAATCAAAAAAAATAAAAGACCCTTATTCGATTTTTAAAATTTTATATTCGACTATCCCTTTTGGAATTTTGATTTTCAAAACCGTGGCAACCTCCTCACCAAGCAATGCCTCACCTACTGGAGATTCATTGGATATTTTTCCATTTAACGGATCTGCCTCTGTAGAACCAACAATTTTATATTTCTCTTCAATATTCATGGTTAGATTTTGCACTGTCACGACACAACCCAATTCAACGACAGACGTTGCATGGCTTGTAACAATGATTTCTGCATTGCCAATTATATCTTCAAGTTCTCTAATACGACTTTCAACAAACGCTTGTTCATTTTTAGCTTCATCATATTCGGCATTTTCAGAAAGATCTCCATAGGCTATTGCCTCTTTTAATTTTACCGAAATCTCTTCTCTTTTTTTCGTTTTCAAATAGCTCAATTCATCTTGAATCTTTTTCAAACCTTCTTTCGTAAGAAGAGCTTTTTTGACTTCCAAGATTGCCGTATCAGAAACGGCGTGACTTGTTTTTTTTGTTGCAGCTTTTGTTGTCGCTTTTGTGACAGCTTGCTTTTTTGCAGTTTTCTTTGTCATAATATTTTAATTAAATTTTAATTTAGTGCGGACGGATTTTAACACTTCTTGGATGTTGTCTCAACTTCTCAAGAACTTTTGATTCTATTTGACGTATACGCTCCCTAGTAACACCAAATTCAGTACCAACTTCTTCAAGAGTATGCCCTACTCCATCTTTCAAACCAAACCTGAGTTCAATAATTTTTCTCTCTCTTGGAGTAAGATAATTCAACATTTCCTGAATATTCTCCTTGAGCAATCTTAAATGCGCTTCTTCATCAGGGCCAAAAGCATCATCTTGTATAAAATCTCTAAGCTTACTGTCTTCTTCTGAACCTACAGGAGCCTCAAGAGAAATAATATCTTGAGAAATTTTCATGATATGGCGGACTTTTTTTACGTCCATATCCATTTCAGCAGCTAATTCTTCAATCAAAGGTTCCCTGCCAAGTTCCTGAACAAGCTGCCTTTGACTATGAGTAAGCTTATTAATTGTTTCAACCATATGAACCGGTATTCTGATCGTTCTAGCTTGATCCGCAATAGCTCTTGTAATTGCCTGCCTAATCCACCATGTAGCATAAGTAGAAAACTTAAATCCCCTATCCGGATCAAATTTTTCCACCGCTCGAAAAAGACCTATATTCCCTTCCTGAATCAAATCCAAGAAAGAAAGCCCTCTTCCAACATATTTTTTAACTATACTAATAACAAGACGTAGATTGGCTTCAGCTAATTTGCGTTTTGCCGCTTGGTCTCCTTGTTTAATACGACGAGCCAACTGCACCTCTTCTTTTGCAATCAACAAAGGCACTTTCCCAATAGCAACCAAATAAAGTCTAATCGAATCCGAAGAAATATCTTTGAAATCTATCTTATCAGCTAAATCTTTTTCTTTCTTTTTCTTTTTTGCCTTTTTTCCTTTAGTTTTTGGGTCATCACCATCATCATCATTTTTCAAATCAGGCTTTTTCATATCCCAAATCAGTGACTGTCTTTCGCTGGAATCGATAATCTTGATACCCAATTGCTCTAAAATATCATACAATTTATCAAGAAGATCTATTTCAAAATGCGCATCAGGAAAAGCAAGCATGATTTCTTGTTGTGTAATAAAACGTTGATCAATACCTTTTTTTATTAATTCTCTAACTTTTTTTGGAAACTGTGACAATAATTCATCTGATGGCAGGCTTATAAATTTGCGAGTCTTTTTGGCCATAAGTTGTGATAAATTTTATAATATAAACTGCTTGTTGTATGTATCAAGTACATCATCTGACGAGAAATCCGCACTGCTTTTAAAATTCAAACGCCTCTTTAATTTTACCCTTTGTTTTAATTTCAAAAGGGCTTTTTCAAAAATCAGCTCACATTTATCTTCACTCAACATATTTTCTGCTGATTTTAATTGCAATATTTTAATATATTCTTGTTCACCCCTATCAAGAAAAGAAAATTTTGGAATATCATAGACAGAAGTAGCATGAGTATAGTATGCTATTAATTTATTGTAAATGTTTTTTAATGGCTCAGGTAACTGCAGATCGGGAATATCTTTTATAATGTCCATAAAAGTTTGGATATTTTTTTCAAATAATTTTTCAAGTCCAATGATATACTCCAAAGCATTTTGATTTGCACGCATAGCCAAAGACAAATCGGAATTTGGTTTTATTTTAGATTGATGTGCAAATTTAATTTTAGACAAAATAAATAAGTTGACTTTTTCAGTTAAAAAGGATTTTTGCATTTTCATAAACAGTGCATATTTTTGTATAACTGCATCTCTTTCCCAATCATCTTTGACACCTGAGATTATAGGTATAATAAAATCTTGAGCTTTTTTAGCTTCATTAATGTTATTTAAATCATAATTTTCATTTATTTTTTGAATCAAAAAATCCAAATAGAAAATTTTATTAGATATTTCATTTACAAATTCAGAGGAATATTTAAGAGCAAATTCTGAAGCATCCTTAGCTTTTGATAAATGAATTATATAAATATTGAAACCTTCCTCTTGTGCCAAAAATATTGCTCGCATTGTTGCATCAAATCCGGCTTTATCATTATCAAAAAGCAAACTGATATTTTTTGTAAATCTTTTTATCAGTTTCAGCTGTTCTTTTGTCAAGGCAGTACCGCAAGTCGCAACCACATTTTTTATGGAAGCCTGGTGTGTCGATATAGTATCCATATATCCTTCCACAAAAATCACTTCATCTTTTTTCTTAATCTCTAATTTTGCTTTATCAAAATTATATAACACTTTACTTTTATTATATATCTGAGTTTCAGGAGAATTTAGATATTTTGGCTCGTCGTCTTTTTTCAAAGCTCGCGCGCCAAAGCCTACAATTTGATCTTTGTTGTCAAAAATTGGGAACATGAGCCTCAATCGAAATTTATCGTAAACTTCATCGCTATAAGTATCCTTAGTGGAAAGCAAACCGCAATCAAGGATATCTCTTTTTTGGAAGCCTTTATTTATCAAAAACTTATAGGTCTCTTCAAAGCTATCAGGAGACAAGCCCAAAGAAAATTCTTTGATCATTTCATCTGAAATTCCTCTATTTTTTAAATATTCAATAACTTTTTCACCATCTTTTGTATTCCAAAGCTTATCTCGATAAAATTCCACAACAGTTTCCATAATTTCAAAAAGTATATCATTTTTTTCTTTCACCGCTGCCGACTGCGATAATGATTTTTTATATTTGTCACTTTTGATATCTATAGAAGCCTTTTCTGCCAAAATATTTACAGATTCCTTAAAATCACAATTTTCCATTGCTTGCGTAAACCCGAATATATCTCCACCTTTTTGACAACCAAAACACCATGCTATTTGTTTTTCAGGCGAGACTACAAAGCTTGGCGTTTTTTCACTGTGAAAAGGACATAAACCTTTGAAACTTTTACCGGCAGGCTTAAGCTGAACATACTGCGCTACAAGCTGTTCAATTGATATACGTGATTTAATTTCTTCTATTATATCCATAATTACAAGTTACTGCCGCCTCAATATAACCCAAATTGCTAAAATAAACATCACAAAAGCCATAGAAACTATTGCAATCAGTTTTTCTGTAGAATTTGAGCTTAGAAGTGAAATAGCGCCGAATGACGCACAAAGAAAGTAAATTATAAAAAGAGTTTGCCTGTCAGAAAATCCAAGTTTCAAAAATCTATGATGAAGATGTTTGAGATCTCCTTTGAATGGTGATTTTTTTTCATAAAAAATTCTTCGAAATATTACCCAGACAAAATCAAGCAATGGAAAACCCAAAACCAAAGCGGTTGTAGCAATTTTGGCTCCGGAAAAAACAGAAAGCACGGCTAGCATAAATCCTATAAACATTGATCCACTATCTCCCATAAGAATTTTGGCGGGATAAAAATCAAAAAACCAAAAAGCCAAACAAACAAAAGCTAATATTAAACTTAAATTTTGAACCCCTGTCTGATTGACAAGATGAAAATCTTCCCGACTCAAGAAAAAAATAACGAGAGATGCAATCACAGTAAGTCCACTTGGCAGTCCATTGACTCCATCCATCCAATTCATGGCATTCATCATAATTACAATCCAAACAATAACTAACAAATCAGCAAAAACGACAAATGACAAACTTTTTCCAAAAACAGTCACCGGAACAACTAATTGATTTAAAAGCAAAATACCTCCAAAAGGATTTGATATTTCCAAAATTCCGACACCAAAAATAATTATTATAAAAGCAGCAACAAATTGTACCGGCAATCTATAATACCAAGCTAAATTCCTCAGATCATCAACAAAACTAACCAAAACAAGCAAAGTCGAAGCGATAAAAACACCAAAAAGTTTTAAATCAAATGGCATAAAAATCAAAGCAGCAATCCAAAATGATAAATATATAATGAGTCCACCATAATATGGAATTGCTTTCCTAAATAGTCCATATTTATGAGGCCTATCGACAAGCCCAAACGAAGGGAAAAATTTTACCGCAAATAAAGATCCGGATAAACTCAAAACAAATGATACCGCAGCTATTAAAATATAATTATACATTTCTTATATAAAATTTTTATAAACTTTCAACATATCAGCCTGTCTTTCCAAAATCGAAATCAGTCGATCATTATAAAAAGCTACTAAAAATTTATCATTTAAATCAAAACGATTAAATATCTTTTGACCATATTTCAACTTTGAATATTCATCGAAATCAAGCGAAACAATAGAAAAAAGCAAAGATGCAACTTTTGAAATACTAAAAATTTGACTTAAATCCATTGAATCATTCAAATCCACAGCTTGGTCCAAAGAGAAAGAACCGATTTGCAATCTTGTGAGATTATACATCACAGATTTACAATCTAATTTTTCACCAATATCATGAACCAAAGATCGAATATAAGTCCCAGATGAGCACGAAACCGTAAATTGATATTTGTAAATTTTTACGTTTTGAAAATCTATTTCATCAACAGACAGATCATTAATGTCATAAATTTTTATTTTACGTGATTTCAATCTAACATTTTCAGCATTCCTTGCCATATCGGAAGCTCTTTTGCCATTTATTTTCAACGCCGAATAAACAGGTGGCATTTGATCTATTTCGCCAATAAATGAATCAAGGCAATTTTTAACCATTTTCAAATCCAAATTTTGTGCCAATTCCAAAGATTGCAAATCCAATTTGACTTCGCTGTCCAAATCATAACTATCACTATAAAAACCAAAAATCATCGAAACACTGTAAACTTTATCCATCTTGATCATAAATTCAAGAAATTTTGTAGCCTTATTACCGACAGCTATCAAAAGAAGACCACTTGCTAATTTATCAAGCGTACCGCTATGTCCGATTTTCTTCACTTTTAAAATTTTCCGAAGTTTTGCAATAACTTGAAATGAAGTAAGTCCTTTCGCTTTGTTTATGAGTAAAAAATAATCCAATGTACACAAGTGTCATCCTCGCGGAGGCGGGGATCCAGTAAATAAAAATTCTAGATTCCCGCCTCCGCGGGAATGACAATACAGACAACAGTTCTAAGTCCTATCCATCCAAACACGCATTGCCTGAAACAAATTCACCAGTATCTATTTCTATCTCTACAACTCTACTCAAAAACTCCTGAACAACTTTTCTATCATCCCACGGAATTTTGTCACTGCCTATGATCTGAATCTCTTCACAGCCTTTGCCGGCAATTAAAACCGTATCACCTGTTTGCGCCATCATCAAAGCCAAATGAATAGCTTCTTTGCGAGAAACGATTTTCCAAAGCCCCTCCCCTTCTTTTCGATCGATACCAGAAGCTATATTATCTAAGATATCCATTTCATCTTCAAAATAAGGATCATCATTTGTCAAAATAATAAGATCAGCATATTTATCAGCAACTTCACCCATAAGAGATCTTTTTGATTTATCCCTACCTCCACCCGTACAACCAAAAACCAAAATTAGCTTACCTTCAGTCATAGGTTTGTAGAGACTGCAAAGCTTTTCAAGTGAACTAACAGTGTGGGCATAATCCACAATCACATTATAAGGTTGCCCAACTTCAATTTTCTCTTGTCTTCCCGGAAGTGGCAAGGTTTTCTCCAAAGCTGATTTGATAACTGTCAAATTGATTCCGTTGGCTATAGCATAAGATGCCGCAAGTAATGCATTTGCGATATTAAAAGTACCTGTAAAACGCCACTGAATATCAATATGATGATTTGGTATTCCTATGGTGAATTTTGAACTATCGGCATCAAGCTCAATATTATCAGCATAAACCGTACCTCTGTTAATACCGTAAGTCATTTTCAAATCAGCATCATATTCATTAAATCTATCAAAATAATCATCGTCCTGATTCAAAATGATAATTTTTGAAATATTAGGTTTTCTTTTGAGACCATTGATTGTTTTAAAAATTTTTTCCTTGGCGCTGATATAAGCTTCTTTTGTACCATGATATTCCAGATGATCTTCATCAATTTGAGTTAAACAGACACTATCATAATTCAATCCCCAAATTCTTGACTGCGTTATAGCATGTGAAGAGGTTTCAATCACTGCATATTCACAATTAGCCTCAACTGATTTTTGCAAAAAAGACTGCAATTCAAAAGGGCTTAATGTAGTTCGTTTTGATAAATTAGCCCATTTCAAATCACCAATTTGAAAATTAATAGTAGTAGCCATCGCAACTTTTTTACCGGCTTCTTGCAAAACAGAAGCAATCAAATTACAACTTGTAGTTTTGCCTTTTGTGCCTGTCACAAGCACTACATTCAAACGTTTGGCAGGAAACGCAAACCAAAGAGCAGCAATAATTGCAACAATGCGATGATACAAAAGTCTCACAGCACTATCTTCAGCTATTTTTGAATTTAAAAAGTTTTTTATTTTCAAAACCATATCAGATCAATTATTTTTTAAAAAAACGGCCCCAAAATCGTCCTTATAAAATCCTGTAAAGTTCCAAACATATACATCACAGATAATACAGGCAAAAGGAGTCCAATAATAGAGACCAATGTCCAAGTTCCGCCTGCTCCAAAATAATCATTAGCAAAATCAATATTGCCAAGAAAATCACGCACCTGTTCCTTGTACTTTAACATTAGCAAACCTGCAATAATACCTAAAATTCCAATAATAAACCTGCCAAATGTCATACGAATAATTTAGTACGATTAATTAATTTTTTCAACCTCATAATCTCTTCCGTAATAGCCGGCAAAACAGCATCATGTAATTGCTGCACATTATCAGCCACAATATATAATTTTGGAAACCCAGCTATTACAGCTCTAAAGCCAAGCTCTCGCCCCTCTGATATATCTAATACCGAATATTTATAATATTTTGCATGGATCATTGTTGATAGAATTTTCATAATAACGCATGATAACCAGAATAACGAAGCTAACATAAAAATGATAGCATTCTGTCAAACAAAATTCAAAGATAAGCATTTTATATGATCAACTCGAAAATAGTTTAAAGAAATAAAATATTAACAAAGAATTGTATGAGAATCTAAGTTTTTTGAAGGTAAAATGAAATAATAAGATTTATAATTTTGTTGCTGCTTTTTAATCCCATTTTATAAAATTTTCGATTACGTAACTGCTCACCACTATTGTCATCCCAGACTCCGATCTGGGATCCAGTAGGATAAACTTGTTTGTATCTCAAGTAGAAATGTCTTTCAAAGATTTCATTCTGGCGGGGGAAGAGAGGGGGATCAAGGGTGTGAGTTGCCCGGTGAGCAGTTACCCGATTACATCTTGACAAAGCAGATAAATACGTCTTAGAGTACAAACCAAAAAATAACATACTTCAATATGCAATTGTCTCCAGAACATTATATGTCATACTTTCTGACCAAATTATTATCTCAAAAGGCATCGAATGATCAATATGGCCCATGTGAAATAGGTATGATATTAGAAGAAGGACAGCCAATCCATGGCATGATCCTGAATGTGCGAAATGTTATAAATGCAACCCAGTATTTCGCTAATAAGAAAGTTCTGAGAGGTACAATAGCAGGTATAAATTTGCCAGTATTGACATCAGCACTTAACCGTATGATAACAGATGACATTTTAAAAGGTAAAAATTGTCCTATTGATTATTCTCTGCGATTAAAAGATGACAAACTCATGCCGGCAGGCTTCTATGATTCAAGGTCTACCATAATGATAACCGCATTTTCTCTTGCTTGTATTGATAACTTAGAGCCAAGATTTATCAGTTTTGGCAATCCTGACTTGCCTGACATGAATGCAATGCGAGAAAGTCTTTCTCATGGTCTGGCAATACAAGGAAATACTTTTAGACGACTAGTATTGCAATTTTTGCAAGAAGAATCTGACAGCTGGAAATTAAGTTTACCCGGAGATACAAACGGAGAAATTTCAGCACTAAATTTAGATTTTAGAATAGCAAGTTCTTCTCGTGGTAAACCATATATCAAAGAATATGGCGGACAGCCAGTTCTAAATATTAATCTCATTGATGAAATTTGCAACAATATAGTGGTACAAAATGGATCTCTTGCCCTCGCAGCGGATAGCAAAACAAGAGCCACAAGTAAAACAAATGGCGTCAAAATACCAGTAAATAGAGATAATAATAAAGAATTACAACCATTCTGTTTAAAAAAGGGAGATGAGATTCTTGTGATAAAATATCCAAGTAATCCCAGGATAGAAAATAAAATACTATATTTAAATAGGATAGAATATTCACGACGCAATGGATTATCTTATTGGTATTTTAGTCTAAGCAGCGAAACAGGTGATACAGATAAATCAAATCAAATACGTATAACAGGTGAAGACTTCAGCGAAGGCAAGATCAAATATTCAAAATTGTAGATTGACTCTTTCTGTAAAAATATATAAATTTAGATTGATCCCATTTTTTTGGGGGCTTATTATTTCACTTAAGTAAAATGCCGTTAATTAAGTCCGCTATCAAGCGAATGAAACAGTCTAGAGTTAGACAAAAAAGAAACGAAGGTACGAAGATAGGCTACAAAAAAGCTATGAGAGCTGTAGTTGATTCTGTCAAAGACAAAAAACCAAAAGAAGCAAAAGAAGCTCTCAAAAAAGCTTACAAAGTAATTGACACAGCTACTAAGAAAAATATTTTACACAAAAACAACGCAGCAAGAAAAAAATCAAGAATGTCAAAACTTGTCAATTCAATAGAAGTTAAAGCTTCTTAATTTTGCCATTTGATAACTTACAAAGCCCTAATAAATAGGGCTTTTTTGTTAGAGCAAAAATCCCCTCTTTGTCATATAGATAAGGAAACTCATGTGAACAAAAAAATTGTTCTACCTCTTTATCGTCAAGCTCTATTAAATGTTTTTGGAACAAATGTCCAAATACATTAACAACATATTTCATATACTCTATCTCACCTTTTCTATTTATTTTTGCAAAAGGCATTCCAACATATTTAACAGACATATATTTAAATTTTTCCCAAAAAAGTGCCGGCTGCATCCAAATAGTTTCTTCGTACTGCACCAATAATATTTTATGCCGTACCTCAAATCCAAAATACTGCATAAAATCTTTCAAAATTTTATCTCGTTTATGTTTTGGTAAAATTTTCCACTTATTCTTAGCCTCAGAAACCTCCCTATTCCCTTTATACTTAATACTTACCGCCAATCCCTGTTTTTCAAATCCCTGTTTTAAGATTTTCGCACTAAAAAACCCTTCCACTAAATCAATATGTGGCCAAAATTTTTTCATCGAAACAACTTCAAAAGCATCTCCATAGATTTCTTTCATGTTTTTCAAAACACCTTCATTTTCAATCTCATTAAGAGTGCAAGTACTATAAACAATAGTTCCACCTTCTTTTAAGGCTTCAAAAGCGTTTTTCAAAATTTTCATCTGCATCCTTGCAAAACCTTCTACGTATTTAATCGACCATTTTTTCAAAACTTCTGAAGATTTATTTATCATTCCCTCACCACTGCAAGGCGCATCAACAAGAATTTTGTCAAAACTTTTTGGAAAATATTTCGCAAAATAATCAGGAGAAAGATTTGTCATAACAGCGTTCCATATACCCAGCCTCTCTATATTTTCACGCAATTGAGCTAATCGATTTCTAGAAATTTCATTTGCAACAATAAGCCCATCTCCATTTAATTTTTGGGCAATATGTGTGGATTTGCCTCCCGGAGAAGCACATAAATCAAGTACAACGTCGCCTTTTTTGACATCTAAAAGTTCTACAGGATACATCGAAGTTGCACCTTGAACATAACCATAGCCGGAGTTATGAACAATCGTAGAACCCAAAGACTTAATATTTGAAGGTAAATCAACAAAAAAACCTTCTTTGCAAAAAGGAATTTTTTCTAATTTCCATTTTTCTTTTTTAGCATTTTTTTTGAACTCTGAAATAGATTGCTTAAGTGTATTTACACGAAAAGCTTTTGGATAAAATTTGTTCTGAGAAATCCAGAATTGCTCAAATTCTTTTTCTCCTAAAAGTTTTTTATAATAATTTTCAAAAGCTTCTTTTGGCATAGTTTTTTGAAATGCGCAAATATTATTGCACAGTAAGTCTATTATACATATTTAATGATCTAGGTATAAATTTTTCACGAAAAATATTGACAAAATAATAGTTGGAGCATATTTTCCTTATACAACCAAATTGGTATTAAAATGCATGAAAATACTCACATATAAAGATAGCTTAATCGTCGCAGGGATACTTGGAGCTGTGGCAGGCGCGGCGCACTTATATGACGGATGTCAAACTCCTGCTCCAGAAAAAGTTGTAGAGACGAGTAATGATATAAGAGGTCAATGCGCTGGTCAATTGGGATGGATGAAAGAAAATCCCAAAGGTCGTGCTGAACTAAGTACGGCATTACAAGATTGCAGCCCTGAATCATGTCAACCGGCATCTTTCGTGGATTTCTTTCATCGAAACTGGTTTGAACCGGAACCAACATCGCCGTCCAAATGCGCGGAACAATTAACAACCGACTGGCTATGCGGGTTCGGATCGCATCAGTCTGAAAAAGCTAGTGATCTTTTTGTGCCGTCTCCCAATCCATATGTCGATGTGCAATGGAGCAATGATACTATAGCATCTTATATAGCACCTCCCACTACAGTGAACCAACAATGCCTGCCATTTTGGTCAGAAATATTTTCCGCGGCAAGTCCCAAGACGTCATCGTCTAGTACACAATCTGACATCAAAAAAATCACGGAGCGAATAGTTGAGGAAGCAGACATAAGAGTAAACGCACCCAATCCATCAGAAGCAGCCTCGTCAGCATTAGAAACACTGAAACAAGCAAAGACAATAGGTGAGATATTCGTAATTATTGATAATCTGAAAGAAGTTGGGCTATACACGGAATTAGATATTGCTGAAATAAACACAATTTTGCCAGAGGCCAATGAATCCGATAGCATGGACACGTCAGAATTAGACTCTATAAAGCAAGATTTGCTCTCAATAGTACAGGCAGCAATATCAGAAACTGCCCAAACAGATCTGGATTTGCATAATGGAGGCCAGGTATCTCGGATATTAGACAATATAAGCCGTCTATCTTCCTTACTAAACCGCGCTAAATACAATGAGATTATCACACTCGCGCATGTAGCGGAATCAGTTCAAGTTGTTCCTATAATGGAGAGCGAAATATTATTTCACAGCTTTGATCCGTATTTTTTGTTGTCCCGATATCTTCCAAAACAATCGACTGAGTTCACCACCGCATCACTCGAACTAGATCAAGTAAGCAGGGAAGATTTAAAGCTATTAGAAAAGTTGTGGTATATAAACATAGCTCTAGAGTATGCCGAACAAGGCGTATCATTAGATAAATTTATGCTAGTGACCGTGCCATATTGTAGTCAACTTGACGCACAAGAAATAACCAATCAAGCAATAGTAGATCTTTTCTTCTTATATAACTTAAAAGCAACTGAGGAAGAGACTGCTAACCGGCAAATCGCAGAAATTATTGCGTTCTTAATGTTGCAGTATAAATCAGTAGATGAAGTGAAGGAGATAATAACAGATGACAAGATATTCTCGCTAATTACAAGGTTATACACGATAAATAGGACATTAGAGCAGAGAGACTATAAATCTGCCACTACGGTAAATATTCAGTACATGGTCAATTTCGCAGAACACATTGAAAGCGTTATCGGTACGGACATGTCTCAGTCTTTGTTTATAAATGAGATCTGGCAGATTTTCAAATTCTATTACGAGCACCCAGATTTACAAAATGCGTTTCAAGACAAAGATTTTTTACGCAATATAATCGCATTAAACAGGGGTTTAACAATGGCGGAAGATGTATTGGTGTATTTTGCATACAATCCTAAAAAGCTTACCGTATCAGTCACTAATAAATTACTATCGGATTATCGGAGGGGCGCTGAGCTATCGGTCGAACTGGCGCTCAAATCTATCAAATCATAATTTATTATGCATGGTTAATATTATTTATTGTTATTTAAATGTTCTGCCAACTAATTGTACAAACATCGCTAAGTAGCAGACTGGGCGAACTCACTTACTCTGTCCCTGATTTTTTGCAATCAAAAATTCAAATAGGATCAATTGTAAAAGTATCGATGAGGGATAAAAAATATAACGCAATAGTCATTAATTTGTTAGAAAATCAACCAAGCAATTCAAGATTCCTGTCCGAATTGGACAAGGTGGGCAAAATCAAAGATGTTGAACAAATTATTTATTCATATCCACTGCTTTCAAAACAACAAATTCAATTAGCTTATCACATTAGCAATTATTATTGCTGTTCACTATACAAAGCTATCTGCTTATTTCTTCCAAAAAAAATATGGGATGGAACACATAAAGAAGAAAGAGAAACTTATTTTGCAATATCGCCCGATTATGATTTAAATATAAAAGATTTTTTAAATAAAGAAGGAAAACGATCAAAAAAAATGGCGGACATCTTAATTGAAATTCTAAAACATTCATCCACAGTCAGCCAAACTAAACTTATTGAACAAAAAAAATATTCACCACAAAGCATAAAAAAACTAATCGAAAAAGGATTCATCACAACAGAAAAAGGAATGCTTATAGCTCCAAATATGCATTCAATTGGCACAAAAAAAGAAGATTTGCATTTAAGTGAAGAACAAAAACAAGCTATCAAGGCTATAAAAAATTCAAATCAAAATATTTTTCTAATTCATGGAGTCACAGGATCAGGCAAAACGGAAATATATTTGGAACTCGCAAAAGAAGCTGATAAAGAAAATTTTCAAACCCTCATTTTGGTTCCTGAAATATCTTTAACTCCACAATTTATCAAATATTTCCAAAATGAATTTCCTGACAATATAGCGATAATTCATTCCAAACTAAGTGAAGGCGAAAAATGCCAACAGTGGCTAAGAATTAGATCCAATGAAGTAAAATTAATAATCGGCTCAAGATCGGCTTTATTCTCTCCATTTCAAAATCTTAAATACCTAATAATCGACGAAGAACATTCTTGGACATACAAACAAGATCAATCTCCCAGATACCACGCAAGAGACCTCGCCATAGAAATAACAAAGCAAAGCTTAATACTTAATACCAACCCCTTAATACTTAATACCAACCCCTTATCCCTAATCCTAGGCTCCGCCACTCCATCAATAGAAAGCTACCAAGCCGCACAAAAAGGAGATTTTGAATTAATTGAACTACACAACAGAATAAATAATACAAAACTTCCAAAAACACATATTGTAGATCTTCGGAACGAATTGAAATCAGGTAATTTTTCTATATTTTCAAATTTACTTCAAGCAAAATTGATTGAAACTTTTCAAAACAAAAAACAATCAATCCTATTTCTCAACAGAAGAGGTTCAGCCAGTTCAGTAATCTGCAGAGACTGTGGCTATAGCCCAAAATGCAAAGTCTGCATCACTCCTCTAACATATCATGAAGTAAAAACTAATAGCTTACAGCTAAAAGCTAAAAGCTACTTACAGTGTCATTACTGCAATTTAATTCAAAACATGGAGGCTCTTTGTACAAATTGCCAAAGTCCAAAAATCAAATTTGTCGGCATAGGAACAGAAAAAATCGAACTGGAAATAAAAAAATTATTACCAGTTGCCAAAGTTGCCAGAGCAGATAGCGATACTATTACTAACAAAAATGCTTTTCGCAAAATTTATGAAGCAATGAAAAATCATGAAATTGATGTGCTCGTTGGAACACAGATGATAAGCAAGGGACTACATCTTCCAAAGGTTACTTTGGTTGGGATAGTGCTTGCCGATCTCGGGATTAATATTCCAGATTTTCGTGCTCAAGAAAAAACTTTTCAATTAATTACACAAGTTGCGGGTCGTTGTGGTAGAGCAGATAACAAAGGCGAAGTTGTCATACAAACATACTGTCCTGAAAATTTTGCAATCAATGTAGCTGCAAAACATGATTACAAAGCTTTTTTTTCAGAAGAAATCAAAACCAGAAAAGCATTAAATTATCCTCCATTTGGAAGTATTACAAAATTAATTTATAGCAATACAGATAAATACGCATGCGAAAAAGAGAGTCAAAGAATTTATGATCAAATCAGAAATCTCAATCAAAAAGATATTAGCAGTTACTTAACAGAACCAATATATCCAAGACTTCATGGCAGATATCATTATCATATCTGGATGAAAGGTGACAAAACTGTATTACAAAAAATCCTCCAGCATCTTGGACTTCAAGATGGCTGGAGGATTGACGTGGATCCTATAAATATTTAAACTCCTTTCATTAATTTTTCAAATTCGTCTAAATCCATACCACAAGATTCTTTTGCTTTAGTTTTTGTTGCTTCTTTGACAGCTTCATCATTTTCATATTTCTTAGCTATTTCTTGAAATTCAACTTCGTCTTTGAATCCATATTTACTTAGAATTTTAGTCATATTTTCTTGAATTTCTGTTTGCTTAGTTTGTGCGTCTTCTTGTAATTTTTGGATTTCTTCCGGAGTCATTGTTTTTGCCTTTTCGATTAAATCCTGAGGATTAAATTCATCCAAAAAAGCTTTCGCAAGACATGCAGCTTCTGAAGTAGCTCCAACTACCCTATCAGATTCTGATTGTTTACATCCAACAGCAAAAAAAGCAAGACTTAGAATCAACACAGAAAGCAAAACAGCTTTTTTGATTTTCATGAGTGAAAAATTAAATAATACGCTAGATGTTTATATTGATTAAATATTTAAGTCAAAAAAACAAGCTAGACGAATAAATAGAAATATAGCCTCATTTGATTGCTATTTTGAATGTTAAATCTTATTTTATGTACAGATAATATTATTAGGTCTCTACTGCCAATTATAAATTTAAAATCAAATGAGAATCCTATCTGGAATGCAACCATCGGGTATAGCACATTTGGGTAACTACCTTGGTGCAATGAAACAGCACATTGAAAGAACCAATAACTCTGCAAATGAATGCTTCTATTTCATGGCTAATTATCATGCACTAACAACGGTAAAAGATGGGAAAAAATTAAAAGAAATGACTTTCAATCTTGCAATGGATTACATTGCATTAGGCGTCGACAAAGACAATACTGCGTTTTTTAAACAAAGCGATATACCTGAACATACAGAACTTTGCTGGATATTAAATTGCATAACACATATAGGTTTTTTGGAGAGAGCACATGCATGGAAAGATGCAAACGCAAAAAGGAAAAAAGAAATTTCAGCAGGTCTCTTCATATATCCAATACTTCAAGCGGCTGACATATTGATTTACAAACCGAATCAAGTGCCGGTTGGGCAAGATCAGAAACAACACATTGAAATGTGTAGAGATATAGCAATGAAATTCAACCAAACATGGGGAGAAATTTTTCCACTGCCTCAGCCATTGATTGAGAAAGAAGTAGCAGTAGTACCTGGAACAGATGGCGAAAAAATGAGTAAAAGTTACGGCAATACAATAGAAATGTTTGCCGAAGAAAAAATTTTAAAAGCGCAAGTTATGGCCATTATAACCGATTCAACTCCACTGGAAGCAGCAAAAGATCCAACAGGCTGTAACGTTTTTAAACTATACAAACTTCTTGCAAACAAAGATGAAATAAAAAATATGGAAAACAAATATAAAAATGGTGGATTTGGATATGGTCACGCCAAAATGGCACTTTTTGAAAAAATTCTTGATTACTTCAAAGAATCTCGCATAAAAAGAGAAAAACTCAAAAACAACAAAGATTATATAGATCAAATTCTGCAACAAGGTGCAATCAAAGCTAGAAAAATCGCGACAGAAACAATGGATGAAATAAGAAAAAAATGTGGACTTTGATTCCATAAATTAATATTAATTTATGGAGTTGCATTCCTCAGATTATATTTAATGTATTGATTTTGTATCCACAAATTTGCTATAATTAATGTAAACTCATTTAAAATTATGCGAATTAATAGATTTTATGAATTAGAAAAATTAATCAAAAAAGGCAAAGTTTTAATAATATATGGAGCAAGACAGGTTGGGAAAACTACATTTGTAGAAGATTTTCTGTCAAAAACAAAATTAAAATATAGATTTGATTCCGGCGACAACATCAAAGTACAAAATATTTTAAATTCGGAAGATTTTGAAAAGATTATTGAATACGTAGGGAACAATGAATTGCTAATTATCGACGAAGCTCAAAATATAGAAAAAATTGGAATTGGGCTGAAGATAATAATCGATCAAATTAAAAATATTTATGTTATCGCAACAGGCTCGTCTTCTTTTGATTTAGCAAACAAAACCGGAGAACCTCTGACTGGCAGAAAACGTACAATAACTCTATACCCTATATCACAAGTCGAATTATTAGAAATGTATGGAAAATTCGAATTAAAAGAAAAATTAGATCATTTTGTAATATTCGGCTCTTATCCGGAAGTTATAACTGCAAAAAACAAAACCGAAAAAATAGAAATTTTAAACGAAATAATTAATTCTTATTTACTAAAAGACATATTGAGCCTAGAAAGAGTTAAAGGCTCTAAAATAATACTAGACCTATTAAAATTACTAGCATTCCAAATTGGCAGCGAAGTTTCACTCAATGAATTGGCAAATAATTTAAATATAGACGTAAAAACCGTCCAAAGATACTTAGATCTACTTGAAAAAGCATTTATTATAAAAACTTTAAGTGGTTTTAGTAGAAATTTACGAAGTGAAATAAATAGAAAAAATAAATATTATTTTCTGGACAATGGAATTAGAAATGGAGTGATTTCACAATATAATGAACTGGAGGATAGAAATGACATAGGACAACTTTGGGAAAATTTTCTAATCGTGGAAAGATTAAAAAAATGTAGCTATAAAAAAATATATGGTTCAATGTATTTTTGGAGGACATACAGTGGTCAAGAAATTGATCTAATTGAAGAACGAGATGCGCATTTGTATGGATTCGAATTCAAATGGAGACAAGACAAATTCAAAGAACCAAAAGAATTTCTTGAAACATATAAAAATAGCTCAATTCGACTTATCAACACAAAAAATTACTTGGACTTTATTACCTAAAAATATCATTCCAACAATTCTTTATATTCCAATTTATAAATATGTACAAAAGTGAGTGCTAATGAGAGTACGTAAGGAGCAATAACAAGACCCGAAAGTCCCATCACAAAGAATCCTCCAATAATTGATAAAAAAGTTAGAAGAGGGTGAATATGAGCTTTTTCACCGATAATAATTGGTTTAATAAAATTATCCACAGTACCAACAAGAACTGAACACCAAATAATTAAAAATACGCCTGCGACAGCATGACCATTAAAAAACAAGATAATTGCCGCTGGTATCCATATCACTGTAGAACCAATATATGGAATAATTGAAAAAATACCAATGACAGTACCCCAAAAAACAGCGTTCTCAATCGATGCAATTGCAAAACCAATACCACCAAGAAAACCCTGAATAATTGAAGCCCCAAAAACTCCATATAGTATACCCTTACTCATTTTAGATAACTTTTCAAACATTTCTTCCCTATATCTCTTTGCCATCGGCAATAAACTTTTCATCTGATTAACAAAATAATTGCCATCTCTAAATAAAAAGAACAAGGAAAGAACAAACATGAAAAGCTGAAAAAGCACTATAGATAACTGCTTAGCAATGCCTGTCGTCTTATTAACAAGATATTGACTGAAATTTTGCGCGGAAGAACTAATCAAAGAAACAATATCTTGTGTCTTGATTGGAAATACTAAAGAAATATCATCAACAAATTTTCCAATAAAAGTTGAAGACAACATTGAAGGCAACAGTTTAAAATCTATTTCATTAATTTTTGATTCCAAAAACTCATACGTATTTACTGCCTGTTGACTTAAATAAAAAACAAAAAAAGTTATTGGCAAAAGTACTATAGACAAAACTATAAATGTACTGAGAGCTGAACTAAAATTTTTATTTTTTATTTTTGCTGTAAAAAATTTATGAATTGGATAAAAAGCAACTACAACAACAGAAGATATAACTACAACCGGCAAAAAAGGTTTTATAAAAATAAACAACATAAGCAGAGTTGTCAGCATTGAAACAACAATGAAAATTTTCGCCGTATCTTGAAGCCGATTCATAGCTTTTTGTTTTATAATTTAATTTTACAGATTTTTTCAAACCCAAACGCGATTTTACATCTAAAATTCAAAATTAAAAAGCCAAAGACTAGACTTTAAAAAAAAATTTGCTAGAATACAGTTTGTTTGGTGCATGAATTTCTGTTTAAGGAGCCGTAACGAAATAACTTATACAGATAAGGTGTCAGAAAGCGTTTAGATTTGGCTTTTTTGATTGAATGAAATTGGAAGTCTAGCCTTAGCTACAGTGAGAATTTCATGATTGAAAAAAAGTCAAAGATGAATGCTTAATGCGCCTTAGGTGTGAAAGTTATTTCGTTACGGCTCCTAAGGAGATTGCTCGGCCAAAACGAGTTTTTTTTTTCGATGAATACAAAGTACATTTTTGTTACAGGTGGAGTATGTTCTTCACTTGGAAAAGGAATAACAACAGCTTCAATAGGAGCCTTACTAAAAGCATCAGGAATAAAGGTTTTTACAATCAAACTCGATCCATATTTGAACGTTGATCCAGGGACAATGAATCCATTTCAACACGGAGAAGTTTATGTAACAAACGATGGCGCGGAAACTGATCTTGACTTGGGACATTATGAAAGATTTATTGATGAAGATCTAAGTAAATTATCTACCGTCACAACGGGACAAGTCTACACCGAAGTACTGACAAAAGAACGAAAAGGAGAATTTCTTGGAGGCACTATTCAAATCATTCCACATATAACAAATGCAATTAGAGACAAAGTTTATCTCGCGGCAGCAAAAAGCAAAGCCGATATAGTACTTGTAGAAATTGGAGGAACGGTTGGCGATATAGAAGGTTTGCCATATTTGGAAACTTTGCGCCAAATAAGACATGACTTAGGAAAGTCGAATACATTATTTGTTCATGTCACATTGCTTCCTTACCTCAAGGCGGCAAAAGAATTAAAAACCAAACCAACTCAAGCTTCAGTACGTGAACTTAGATCAATCGGTATCCAGCCCGATATAATAATGCTAAGAGCAGACTATTCTATTAATAAAGATATACTAAAAAAAGTATCTTTGTTCTGTGATGTCGATGAAAATGCAGTAATTCCAGCGCCGACACTCAAATCAATATACGAAGTCCCATTGAACTTGGAGAGATATGGACTAGCTGAAATAATAGCGACAAAGTTAGAAATTGGACAAATGAAGCCTGACCTAAGTGAATGGCAACATGTAGCTAACAAAATCATGCAAAAACGTGATAATTTACAAATTGCAATGGTCGTAAAATATGGAGGGCTGGAGGATGCATATTTAAGCGTAGTTGAATCTTTGAAAATTGCATGTTTTCAAAATGGTCGAGAACTTGATCTTAAGTGGATAGATGCCGAAAAACTTGAAGAAGGCGACGAAAAAACATGGGATGAACTTAAGCAATCTCATGGAATATTGGTACCAGGAGGGTTTGGTCTTCGTGGCACTGAAGGCAAAATACTTGCAGCCAAATATGCAAGAGAAAATGGAATTCCATATTTTGGCATTTGTCTTGGTTTACAATTAATGACTATCGAATATGCAAGATATATACTGAAAGATCAAGAAATAACGTCTGAAGAATTCGATGAGCAGTGTAACAAACAAGATAAATACATCATACACTTTTTACCAGGACAAAATTTACACCGCGCAAAAGGAGGCACGCTTAGACTTGGAGCATACGCATGCAAAATAAAAACTAATACTTTGGCGCACACAATTTTTAAAAGCACAGAAATTTCTGAAAGACACAGGCATCGATATGAAATTAATAATTTTTTCTTGAAAAAATTAGAAGGAACTGATTTTGTTGTATCCGGAACACATGAATATGGAGAAAACAATTATTTGGTAGAAATTGCAGAACTAAAAAATCACCCATTCATGATTGGCATACAATCACATCCAGAATTTTTATCAAGACCAAATAGACCTCATCCGCTATTTGATTACTTTATTAAGGCGACGATTAAGAATTAATGGACCTAGGGTCTTGGCAAAAAATAAAACACCTACCTTGCACTATCTTTAGCTTTATTTT
>CAZEDK010000018.1:0-32720 GCA_964511025.1 uncultured Candidatus Peribacteria bacterium
TTAAGTATTAAGTATTAAGTATTAAGTATTAAGTATTAAGTATTAAGTATTAAGGGTTGAGCTATTAGAGTTTGATTTTTCAGATTCTATCATTATTACGTCTGCGTCTGTGTTTTCTACATTTTTTATTTCTTCAGGTAGGTTTTCAAAAGCTATGTCTCTTGCTGTTTTCTCATTTTCAGCGCTTAAGTGAAGGAATGTGATAACCCATACACTCATACTCCATACATCAACTACGGCATTTAGATAGGATACAAATATATAAGCGCAAAATCCTATTATGAGTCCAATGACAAGACCGATTTTTTCTAATGTGATCGCCGCAACAAGACTGGTCGAAATGATTATGATGATAGGTATTAGAAAAACAAATATTGCATTTAAAATTATTCTTGCTCCGATAAATATCATTAACATGACCAGTAGCAGTGTGTGTTCGTAATAATATATTGTTGTTTTTATGCTTTTCCACATTGATTTCTTGATACCTAATCCATCTATTACAATGAAATATTCTGTATATGTTAACAGAATTCCAATTAGCCATGCAATTATTGTTATAAGTAAGACAGGCAACCATAAAGTTTGAAATACCGAGATTCCTATATTCCTTATGAAAAAAGCAAATATTCCTAGAATTACAACAATACTGAATTTTTTGATGGTTGATACATATCCAAACATTCTCATAAAAGACTCAGTGCCATATTGGAAACCATCCCTAAGTAATACTTTTTGTCCATTGTATATTCTTGCTATGAGTTGTATAGACGCAGCTCTGGTAAATGGAGCCAGTAAAAAATAAAGGAGTATTATTATTATTATAAAAGGAATAATGATCAAGCTCAAAGATGTATGTTTTTCAAAAAAATTAGCTGCAAATATTATTATATCTCCAGCGAAACTTCTTTCATGTTGACCGGAAAATAGATGTGCTTTTTTAAAAGCGATTATTTGGTATAAAAGTTCCAAAATTCCAATTGCTGTGCCAATTAAAGAAGGGACAAACGCATAAAATTTGATTAATCTTTTGTTGTTTTGGGTAATATGCCAAGCATTTGATATTACTTGTTTGTAGTTCAATTGTAGTTCTTAGTTTTTAGTTTTTGGTTTTTAATTTTTGACTAACAACTAACAACTAACAACTAATAGACTAATCTCATGTTACCCTGTATTCATGAAAATATTCAAGCTGAGAAAATTGACGAAATTTTAATAAGAAATTATCCTAACATTTGCTGAGTAAATTAAATTCAGATGACATCAAAACAAACTGTAATAAAATTTAAAAACAAATCTTGGATTGATATTGACAATGTGGACTTTGATATTATATCAGATCTGCAGAAAAAATATAAATTCCATGATTTGGACTGTGAAGATATTTTATCTACAAGCCAGAGAAGCAAGATAGATATATATGATAAATACATGTTTATTGTTTTGCATTTTCCTGTTGATGATAAAAAAATACGTACTTTGAGATCAACGGAGTTATATATTTTTGTCTCTAAACATTATTTGATTACAATACATAAAAGTGAAAACAAGCTTATCTCATCTTTGAGAGAGCAGTGTGGAAAAAATTTGAAGACTAAAAAGGAATTTATGGGAGAAGGTATGGGATACTTACTTTATGAAGTTGTTTTAAATGTTTTTCAGGGCTGTTTTCCTCTTCTTTATAATATTGAGAAGTTTTTGAATCATATTGAGAGCGACGTTTTTGATCATGGTAGTCAGCAAAGGGATATGTTAAAAGACATCCTTCTTGCCAAAAAAAATATAAATGTTTTTAGGAGGATTATTAGTCCACAAAGATTTGTAATATCAACGCTTGAAAATAAAACAAGTAAATTTTTCGGTACTGATATAGAGGCTTATTTTGATGACGTGGTGGATATGTTGGAAAAAATATGGGGTAACCTGGAGGAACTCAAGGAAATTGCAGGATTTTTGCAGGAAACAAATGAATCTGTACTAACTCATAGTACGAATAATATAATCAAAATTTTGACTTCTTTTTCTGTTGTTATGTTGCCATTGACCTTGGTAACCGGATATTACGGTATGAACGTGATCTTGCCTTTTTCTGAGTATCCTTTTGCCTTTTTGGGAATACTTGTTGGTATGTTTGTTATAGTAATTTCAATGTTGTTTTTGTTTAAATTTAAAAAATGGCTTTGATAATTTTTACTTTAGATGCTATGCTTGCAAAGCATTTTTTAGTTTTAATATATTTATGAAACGAGAACATAAGAAAAAAATCATGGGTAGCCATGGTCGTCATTCAAAAGATACCGGTTCGCCAGAGGTTCAAATTGCAATCCTGACAAATCAAATCAACGCTCTTTCTGAGCATTTGAAAGTTCATAAGAAGGATGAACATTCAAAAACCGGTTTGCTTAGTATGGTCAGTAAGAGAAGGAAGCTTCTTAATTATTTGAGAATCAAGAAGAGAGAAATTTACGAAAAATTGATTGAGAAGCTAGGTATTAGAAAATAATTTTTTATCTTAAAAAATATGGAAGCAAAATCAATATCAATTCCTTTTGCAGGAAGGAATTTAGTCTTTGAGACTGGAAAATTAGCAACCTTAGCTCCTGGAAGTGTTATGGTTAAATTTGGAGATATTCACCTGCTTGTAACGGCTGTTGTGTCTGAAAAAGCAAGAGATGGTGTTGATTTTTTACCTTTGACTGTAGATTTTCAAGAAAAATTTTATGCTTCAGGTAAAATTAAAGGAAGTAGGTTTTTGAAAAGAGAAGGTGGGAGGCCATCAGATGATCAAGTGCTTATTTCGCGTCTTATTGATCGTCCAATCAGACCAATGCTTCCGAAAGAGATGAGAAATGATATTCAAGTTTTGGCTACTGTTTTTTCTACAGATAAAAGCATGAATACGGGGCCGTTTGCCCTTACGGCTGCTTCTTTGGCGCTTAATTTGTCGGGCGCACCAATGGAAACGGTAATTTCTAGCGTTAGAGTTGGTCAAGATAGTGAAGGAAATTTTATATTAATGCCAACTTATCAACAAATTGAGAATGGACAGTTGGATCTAGTGGTTGCCGGCACTGAAGATGCTATTACGATGGTTGAAGCAAAAGCCAATGAAATATCAGATGATAAGATCTTGCAAGCTTTGGATTTTGCACATACTCATATCAAAGCACTTTGCCAGCTTCAAACAAAATTTTTGTCTCAGTTTGATATTAAAAAAATTGTAATTGAAAAGAAAATATTGAATGAAGATTTAGTTTCTAAGGTGAAAGGCATTGTAACAGATGAAATGATTAAAAAATTATATTATAAGAGTAAAAAAGAATTTGCTTATGAGTTAAAAAAATTAACTGAGCAGGTTGTTGAAAATTTTACTACAGAAATTGAACAAAATTCATCTATAAAAGCAGATATTGAAGAGGCGGTATATAAGACGCTTAAGAAGCATATGAGATCTAATATATTGACTGAAGGTGTGAGGCTTGATGGTAGAAAAATAGAAGATGTGCGACTTGTTAGCGCAGAAGTATCTGTTCTTCCTAGAACACATGGAAGCGCTGTATTTAATAGAGGTGAGACTCAGATTATGGGTGTAGTTACGCTGGGTGGGCCATCAAGTATTCAAATTGATGATAGTATGGATACGATAGGTGACAAAGAAATTCGATTTTGGCATCATTATACTTTTCTTCCTTTTTCAATAGGGGAGACAGGACAAATGAGAAGTGCAGGTAGAAGAGAGATAGGGCATGGGAAATTGGGCGAAAAAGCTATTGAATCTATGCTTCCTGCGAAAGAGAATTTCCCTTATACGATAGCTGTTGTTTCAGAAACTCTTAGTTGTAATGGTAGTAGCTCAATGGGGTCAATATGTGCAGCAAGTCTTGCGCTTATGGATGCAGGTGTGCCAATCAAGGCTCCCGTGACTGGTATAGCAATGGGTTTGATAATGGATGAAGAGACTGGACAATACAAGATTTTGAGTGATATTCAGGCTCAAGAAGATTTCTTGGGTGATATGGATTTCAAAGTTGCAGGTACTTCAAAAGGCATTACGGCTTTGCAAATGGATATTAAGGTTAAGGGCTTAAAATTATCTTTGTTAAAAGAAGCTCTTAGTCAATCAAATGCAGGAAGACAATATATTTGGAATGAGATGAGCAAGGCACTTGCTACTCCAAGAGAAAAAATTAATCAATATGCTCCATTGATTGCTTCTATGCAAATAGACACGGATGATATTAGGCTTGTTATTGGGAAAGGAGGTGAGACTATTCAGGGAATTACAAAAGAATGTGGTGTTGAGATTAATATTGATGATGATGGGGTTATTACAATTACAGCTCCAGATGGCAAATCAGGCAACAAAGCTGCAAAAATGATCAAAAATATAGTTTACAAACCTCAAGTGGGAGATACTTTTGAAGGAAAAGTTGTCCGTATAGCTGATTTTGGAGCTTTTGTAGAATTTTTGCCAGGTAAAGATGGGCTAGTACACGTTTCAGAATTAGCTAATGATTTTGTGAAAAATGTAGAAGATGTGGTTAAGATGGGTCAGATAATAGCTGTCAAAATTATTGGAATAGATGACATGGGAAGATACAAGCTATCTCATACAAAGGCGATGAAGGATGTGAAGGGTGTGTAGACTTTTTTTAAAAAAAATTGTTAGAATTTAGTAAAAACAAATCCCCCCAGCCCCCTTTGACAAGGGGGAGTGTTTCAAGTCCCCTTGTCAAAGGGGATTTAGGGGATTTGGATTTGTAACCTAAAATATGTTAAAATAACATTGTTTACATTTCTCGTATATACAATGTATAATTTCTTTGTGAAATAATTATAAAAAAATGGATACAACTTTAACAAAATGGGGTAATAGTATGGCGATTAGAATTCCAAAGGCTTTTATAGAGGAAATTGGAGTAAGTGAAGGAGATAGTATAAATTTAAAATTAGATGATAATAAGATAATTATTTCAAAAAATAAATTGAATTTGGAGGATTTACTGTCATCTATAAGTCCTGAAAAGATTCATAAAGAAACTTCTACCGGTAATATAATTGGTAAAGAAATATGGTAAAAACTTACATACCGGAAAGGGGAGATATTGTTATGCTTAATTTTGATCCGCAATCAGGAAAAGAGCAGGCAGGTTTAAGGCCAGCATTGGTAATTTCACCGAAATCATATAATGAAAAAGTTACTTTGGGTATTTTTTGTCCAATTACGAGTAAAGTTAAAAATTATGCATTTGAAGTTTTGTTGCCGAAAAATATGAAAATTAAAGGTGTAATTTTATCGGATCATATAAAGAATCTAGATTGGACTTCTAGAGAAATAAAATTTATAGAAACTTTGGATAAAGATATTTTTGATTCAGTTATTGAAAGAATAAGGCTTTTAGTTTAGCAATATCTTAGTATCTTTAGTGTTACTGCCAGCCTTATATGTAAGATATATTTTTATTCTTTCGCCTTCTTTTAATTCTCTTTGCTGATTAAAAGGTATATTGAGAATTGCTTTGTTTAGGAAATTTCTATATTTTGGACTGCTTTCAACCCTAATATTTTCTGTTAAATATAATTCACTGCTAACAACTATTATGTTAGGAGTTCCTGTTTTTTTGATTAGCATTTCTATATTTGTTTCAATTATATCTCCTTCGAAACTTAAGAAATCAATTTCAGCATATTTCACTTTTTCAGTAAGTGTTTCTAATTCAAATGGACTTTCAAGATGAATAAATAAATCTATTCTTTTTGGAATTAAAATTCCGTTTGGATTTAGATATTTTTTGATGTTTTGGACTATTTGAATTTGTGGCTCATAGAATAATCCGCCGGATAGGGTTTCGGAGAAAATGATGTCAAAGGTAGTGGCAAATTGTAATTTGCCACTACAGAGATCCATGTTCAAAATTCGGATTTGATTCTTTAGATTTAAGGCTTTAACAAATTCTATAGATTTTTTTGCCGTGATTTCATTTATTTCAATGCATGTTATTTTTATATCTGGAAATTTTTTCGCTATTAGTACGGCAATTATTCCTGTGCCTGATCCTGCTTCTAGTAATTTAGTATCGAGTTTTAAATCTAGAGTCTCGAGACATGCAGCAAGAGTATTTGAAAAAATTATCGTTCTTTCAAAATCTAGGAAACAGGCTTCTGCATCTTTTGATTTGAAGGCGTATTTTAATTCGTCACCAGATATGTTTTTTGTAGCTTCTTTGTATATTTGAAAAAGCTTATGTAAATAGTCTTTTGTTGTAATCATTGTAGTTAACAGCTAACAGCTATAATTAAATCTCATGCCACATATTATGATCGGTAGCCGTAAGGTTGTTTTGTTGATCAGGGCCTATTGAGTTGTCGTGATGTAAAATCAATGGTATGTCATATCTGTCAATAATTTTGTACAAAAAATCTGTCAGTCTCCAGCATTCTAAGATTTCATTAAAACTTAAAAAATTAGTTTTATCATGGTTAAGCATTTCAAGAATGAGTCTTCCGTGTTCTTCAAGCGTCATATCTGTCTCAGAACTCAAATTATCGCTTGTGATTATATCATCATAGGTGACTTTATTATTAGAAGAGTATTTTTTTACAAGACGTATATGAATTTTCTCTTCAGGCTGAAGTTCAAGTATTAGTTTGTTTGTTGGAATTGAAGGGTCTTTTTGAAAAGGTAGTTTTTTGAATTCGATGACTATATAAGCTATTTTTTTATCAAGTTTTTTTCCTGTTCGAAGATAAATTGGAACCTTGTACCAGCCAATTCTGTCGATATATAATTTTATGGCTGCAAAAGTTGGAGTAAGCGAGTTCAGAGGTACATCTTTTTCGTGACAATAGCTTGCATATTGTCCAAGTATTATATTGTCACTGCTTCCCGGATATCTTAGTGCTGATAAAATATTATATTTTTCTCTGTGAATATTTCTTGGAGAATCAACTACCGGAATATCCATGGCAATGAGTGCAAGAATTTGAAGTAAGTGTGATTGAATCATATCCTTGATAATACCAACTTGGTCATAATAACCCGCTCTTTCTTGTATTCCAAAATTTTCTTTTACTGTAATTTGGATGTTTTTGATTACACTGCCTTGAAGCATTGTATTGAGAATACTGTTATCATATCTCAGAGGTAGTATTGATTGTACTCCCTGTTTACCAAGATAATGATCTAGCAGATAAACATCTTTATCTTCGTCAAAACATTGTGAAACTTCTACAAATAATTCTTTTGCGGATGCTCCATCTTCCCCGAATGGTTTTTCAAGTATCAATTGGATATTTTCTTTTTTTTGTTTGAATTTACCAAGATTCTCAATGATATCTCGAAATACTTGCGGAGGAACAGAAAAATATGCAATTTTTCTTATATTTGACTCGAAGTTTTTTGATTTTATAGATTCAAAAAGTCTGTTGTATCCCTCGATCTCATTGTATTGTCCGTGTGTGTAAAATACCTTTTCAAGAAGATCTTTTAACTTATCTTCATTAATATTTTTTCTTTTGTCTCTGACACTTTGTTCGAAAAATTTCCTAAATTCTTCGTTAGTTTTTGCAGATCTGGCGTATCCATATATTGCAAAGTCTGAATTTAATTTATCTGTTTCATGTAAATCATATATAGATGGAAATAATTTTAATCTTGCCAGATCGCCGGAAGCTCCAAATATTATCAAGACGAATTTTTCATTTGTATCTTTGTGATTCATTTTGGGAATAAAAAGGAAAATGGATGAATTTTTTGTAATTATAAATGAGATTTCTTTGTAAGTAAAAGTGACTTTTATTTTTTTCCATATATAATAAATTTGCTTTGAATTGCAAATTAATATCTTGATTATGGGTTTAAAACAACGAAAAAAATTAAAAATTGCAGTTTTTTGTGGTGGGCCGTCACTTGAGCGTGGCATCTCACTTAATTCAGCCAGATCTGTTTGCGATCATTTGCAAAGTGATTATATAGAAATTTTTCCGGTTTATTTTGATCACAAAAAAAAAGCTTACAAAATTTCCAGGGCTCAACTTTATTGTAATACGCCTTCTGATTTTGATTTCAAGCTGCATAATTATTCAACGCCTTTTTCAGCATCATCTTTCAAAGCTTTTTTGAAATCTGTTGATATTGTATTTCCGGTTATGCATGGCGCTTTTGGTGAAGACGGTGCTATACAGAGAATTTTGGAGAAAAATAAAATTGCATATATTGGTTCAAATAGCGAGGCTTGTAAAAAATGTTTTGATAAGCATAGCGCAAATGCATTTATCAAGTCAAAAGGTTTTTATACTTTGCCATCTCTTGTTTTGAAGTCTCATTTGAATGATCATAAAAAACTTTTAGAGCGATTTTTTAAAGAAAATAAAATTAAAAGGGCAATTGTTAAGCCTGCAAGTGGTGGTTCCGGTATTTCAGTTTTTTCTGTTTCAACAGTTTCTCAAGCTATTGAAAAAGCAAAGATGATTTTTAATAAAAAAATTGATACAAGGGTTGTTGTTGAGCCATTTTGTAATGGTACTGAATTTACAGTAATTATTCTTCAAAATAAATTTGGGATGCCTGTTGCTATTTTGCCAACTGAGATGGAAATGGATTATAGAGAGCATCAAATTTTTGATTATCGCAGAAAATATTTAGCGACTAATCAGGTGCGATATCATTGTCCTCCACGTTTTTCTGATGAAGTTATTGAAAGAATTCAAATTCAGGCTGAGCAATTATTTACAGTTTTTGGCGCGAGTGATTTTGCGAGATTTGACGGATGGCTGATGAATGATGGAAATATTTGGTTCTCTGATTTTAATCCTATAAGTGGTATGGAACAAAATAGTTTTTTGTTCCAGCAATCAAGTCAAATAGGATTTAGTCATAGTGATTTGCTTAATTTTGTGGTACGAAATTCTTGTAATCGCCAAGCTGTTCATTTCAAAGAAAAGTTTTGCGACATTGGATCTCAAACTCAGCACTCAAAAAAAGAAATTAATGTGCTTTTTGGTGGTCTTACTGCTGAGAGGCAAGTTTCGCTTATGACCGGTACAAATGTGTGGTTGAAATTGAGAAAATCAGAAAAATATTTACCAACACCTTATTTACTGGAAAAAGATGGAAAAACTGTTTGGAAGCTTCCATATCAATTGACATTGAATCATACAGTTGAAGAGATTGCAGAAACTTGCAAAAATTCTATCAAATCTGAAGCTAGATTGAAAAATCTTAGAAGAAGGGTCATTGATAAATTAAGTCTTGAAAATGGACAAATGAGTCAAGAATATTGCTTGCCTGAAAAAATGGATATTGGTGAATTTATAAATAAATCAAAAACTGTGTTTATTGGTCTTCATGGTGGAATAGGCGAAGATGGGACACTGCAGGGGATCTTTGACAAACGCAAGATAAAATACAACGGATCAGGACAGAAAGCTTCTAAACTTTGTATGGATAAATATGAAAGTTCAAAAGTTTTGGAATCTTTGGCTAGTGATGGAATTTTTACTGCTAAAAAGTTGCTTAAAAAAATTGAATTTTTCAAAAATTTCCAACAAAAAGATTATGATGCTTTTTGGAAAGAGCTTCGTGAAACTTTGAAATCAAATACTATCATTGTTAAACCAAGAGCAGATGGATGCAGTGCAGGTATTGTAAGGCTTTTTGCGCCGCAAGATTTAAAGTGTTATCTTAAAGCATGTTTTGGTGGTTTAGCTTTTGTTAAAGCAGATACTTTTACTAATCAGCACGGCATTATTGATATGCCTACAGAAAAAATGGAAGAATTAATGTTTGAAGAATTTATTGAAACTGATAAACCAAAAGTTATAAAAGATAAATTAAAGTGGATTCATAAAACGGGATGGATAGAGGTTACTATGGGTGTTTTTGGTAAAACTCAAAATATAAAAGCTTTCAATCCAAGTTTGACTGTTTCTGAGGGAAATATTTTATCGCTTGAAGAAAAATTTCAGGGTGGAACCGGAGTCAATATAACACCGCCACCTGAACCATATATTTCGAAAAAAGTTTTGAAATTAGCCAAACAACGGATGGAAAAAGTGGCAAAAAAACTTGGCATAAACGGTTATGCCAGAATAGACGCTTTTATGAATATCAAAACAGGTGAATTGATTATTATTGAAGCCAATTCAACTCCAGCTTTGACTCCATCAACCGTCATGTATCATCAAGCACTTGCAGAAAAATCTCCAATGTACCCAATTGAGTTACTTGAAAAGATTGTTGATTTGTGTGAATAACTAATTATAATAGACTTATGTACAAGATCAAACGATGGCAACAACGCTTTCAAAACTTTGAAAAAGCATATCAACGGCTTCTTACTGCTATCAATAGATATCAACAATCACAAGAAGATCTATTAATATTAGAAGGCTTAGTTCAGACATACGAATTTACATATGAATTAGCCATTAGTACTACAAAAGATTTTCTTATTTACGCAGGATATGCTGATATTGCCGGATCGCGATTAATTATAAAACAAGCGTTGCAAGATAATATTATTAGCAATGGCTCTGCATGGATGCAGGCAATTGAAGATAGAAATTTAACCTCGCATACTTACAATGAGGAAATAGCAAAAGCGGTTGTTGCGAATATTTGTTCAACATATTTTTTTCTTATTAAAGATTTATATGAATATTTCAAGAAACAATATGACGAAGAGTAGTCTTGATGATTTTGGCTTTAGTCAATCAGATAGAGATGAAATGGAAAAAATATTTCGCAGTTTCTTTGATATTCAAACTGTTATACTCTTTGGTTCTAGAGCAAAAAAAACATTTAATTCTGCTTCAGATGTTGATTTAGCTTTGGTGTATACAAAAGAGGATTATCGAATTGCATCATCTGTAAAGTATAAACTCGAAGAAGAAACGAAGATTCCATATTTTTTTGATGTGATTGATTTGAAAACTATTTCTTCAAAAGAATTAAAAAAACATATTCAAGAATTTGGCGTGGAAATTTATAAAAAAAATTAAATTTTTCCAAGTACTCCCGTTACCCAATCTTCCCTTTCTTTATCTTGCATTTCACGAGCTTTTTCTAGGAGTTTTTTGTAAATGTATTTATATTGTTTTGCTTCTTCTGTTGTTTTGATATCTTTAATTTTTTGATACAGATTATAATAATCCTTTTCTAAACATGCTTTGATCATTTCATGTTTTCCTAATTGTCGAAATATATTGATGGCATCTTTTGTGTTATTTCTTTCATAAAAATCGTGAGCTTGTTGTAGCTGAACAGTTGTTTGAAGTTCAACATCTCCGTGCATTCTGCCATAGTATTTTGCTTGTTCGAAGTTTTTTGCATTAAGATAATAAATAGTAGCGTTATAAAAAACTTTTAAAAGTAATTCTCTGTCGTCAGCTTGTCTTGCATAATATACGGCTTCTGAGAAATTATTTGCTGACATGCAGGACATGCTAAGGTTTTTATATGTAATTTTGAGATTTTTTGTAACCAGATCTTTTTTTGAACTGATTTTGTATGCCAGTTGTGATATTTTTAAAATTTGTTTTTGAGATAATTCTTCTTGCTTTTCGCGAGAATCATTAATATCAAGCAGATTAGTTGAAATAAGTTCAGAGATTTCAAGGATTTCTGTCTTTTCTTGATATTTTGCGAAATGTCCGTTGGTTGCTTCGATATCAATGCCTTCAAAATGTAAACATACATGTCCCGGCACTAATTTGATTTTGAGATCGGTAATTGGATATTTGAGTGAATAAAAATAGCTATAGAGTGTAACAATCTGATTGCAGTCTCCTATGAGTTTTTCTTTTGTAGGATCTTTGAGTAAATGACCAAAACTTGTTGATTCTTGATAAATAAATCTTTTTCCCGGTTCAAGATATCGCATTATTTGCCATAAATAATTGATTTCAAATTCTTTGTGCACAGGAAAGCTTGACTGAAGAGATTTTAACTCTTCGATGATTGCGCTATTGAATTCAGTGGTATCATTTTTGACGCTATGCAAAAAATTAGTTTTCAAAATTTCCAAATTTTCATATAGTTTGCTGCGTTTTCTTTTTTTGAGATATTTGTAAGCTCGCGATTTCCATTCCAGGTAAGTATTGAGTACAGCGAGATTTTCTTGCATCAGGCTGATAAGATCTTTCTGAACTTTCAATATATCGCTATCTAGTTTTAATTTACGCAAAAATTTCTCCACTTTTTTTTCAAATGGAGTTGCGTAGCGACTAATGAATTGGAGGAGAAATTTAAACATCTTAACTTAAGAATATCACAAATATTCTTGCTAAGAAATTAATATTTGTTAGTCTGTTGTGGATAAAAAGAATTTACTTATTTAAAATTGTTATGAAGAAAATGAAAAAAATATGGAATATGTTTAGTGATTTAGTCGTTATTATTGTAATGGTTGTAGTGATCAGATCTTTTGTATTTAGTCCTTATGAAATCAGCGGTCCTTCAATGTGTCCTTATTTTAACGCGTATTATAATAATAAATGCAGCGATGGTCTTGGAGAATATATTATTGTCAGTAAATTTATTTATTTTTTCAAAGAACCTAGCAGGGGAGATGTTATCATTTTTGAAAAACCAAATTCTACAAAAGGAGAAAGTTTTATAAAACGTATTATAGCAATACCGGGTGAGACTGTTCAATTGCGTAATGGTAAAGTTTATATTCAAGATCTTAATGGCGAAGAATTTGAACTTGATGAAAGTGAATATTTAAGTGACATAAATTTAAACAATACTCAGCCAAGTTATGGATTAACTGAATTTGTTGTTCCTGAAGATAGTTATTTTGTTATGGGTGATAATAGAATGCGCAGTCTTGATAGCAGAGCTCATTTCTCTACAAGAAATCCAAACTCCAAAAACTCTAATTCGACAGCTTTTGTGCCAAAAGATAATATCAAAGGTAAAGCATGGTTTGTGATATTCCCTTTTTCGCAAGCTAGATTGCTGGAAAGCGCTAAATTTTAATTTGTATTTTACTGATTTTTATATATAATTGCGCAGTAAAAGTCATGCAGGTATCGTATAGTGGCTATTATGGAGCCTTGCCAAGGCTCAGAGACGGGTTCAATTCCCGTTACCTGCTCCATTGTGTTGACATTGTCATTACGGACAAGTATACTAAGATTAAATTACCCGTTTAAATATGACTACAGTTCAAATACGTATAGATGAGGATACAAAGAATAGAGCAAAAGATATTTTAAATAATTTAGGTCTTGATATGAGTACTGCTATCAAGGTTTATTTCCAACAAATTATCATTAATAAAGGTATTCCTTTTAAACTTCTGACTGAAAATGGATTAATCGTTGAAGAGGAGCAGGAAATTCTGAAAGCATCTGAAGAAGCACAGAGAGGAATCAATATAGTACGTACACATAATTGGAAAGAAACAAAAGCTTTATTAGATAGTCTTAAATCAAAATGATAATTGATTTTCATAAATATTTTAATAAAAGATACGAAAAATTAAATCCAAATATTCAAAATAAAATTGATATCGCAATTGAAAAATTTAGAAAAGATCCATTTGATCCTATTTTAAAAAATCATCCTCTCAAAGGATTAATGCGTGGAAGGAGGTCTTTTTCTGTTACAGGAGATATAAGGATCATTTTTGAAGAGTATGATAATTATGTGTTGGTAGTGTTTCTATATCTGGGAACTCATAATCAAGTATATTTTTGAGTAAGATGATTTTTCATAGAGATAGGCCAGATGTTGCAATTTGTCAGGAACAGTTTTTTCTTTTCCAGGTGGACATGCAACTGTGGCAGTGGTTTTTTTGATTGGGTTTAGTCATCCAAAAAGGATAATTACGGGCACAAATAAACACCATAAATTGCAAATATGACAAGGCAATATAGTTGAACAAAAAGCAAATTATCTGTTATCATGGTCGGATTTGCGTAAATTGCGTAAATTTTCCGTTTTTTCAAAAAAACAAAAAAATATTTCCTAACAAAAACAAAAATGGAAAAACTCAGCTCCAGGCTCAAGGCCTTGATAGGCGCAGCAGTAATCTTTGCCGCTTTTGCTGCTTTTGCCTTCTTTAATTTTAGTGGCAAAGGAGAAAATCTTCAAACCAATTCATTTGGTACTGCATTAGATGCTTTTAATATTGAAGATTTAACTTACAGCGGACAGGCAGTGACGAGTGGTGGTGGTCGTACCGCTCTTTTTGGCGTAAATTTTAATAATGCCAGCGGTCTTGGCAATTTGCTTGGATTGACTTTGCAACTTGTTTCTGTTGATGGTGCGAGTTTTAATGTTGGATTGAATACTTCCAGTGTATTAGATACATTTCCGGATGGCGTACAATTGTGGAAAGATGATGGCAATGAATCGTTTGGAACCGAAGATACTTTGACCAATATAGACGGCTTGGCAACCTATCAAGCGGATGGTGAAAATTTTGCTCTGGATCTTAATCTTTCAAGTGCGGCGATAATAAACAATGATGATACATATTTTGTAGTTATTAAAACCCCTAAATATGGTGTTAGTGATAATGATCAATTTCAAATAGGACTAAAATCCGGCAATATTCGTACAAGTGGCACAGCGCCAGTTTATACCGATGTGCTTTCAAAGCTTATAAAAATGGACGCTTTTTATCCGAAAGTTCCTAGAGTTACCGCTAGTGGCCCTCTTAATGACGCGAACACCACAATTGAAATCTTTTTTGATCAATCAATGAATCTTGACTGGATAAGTTGGGCTGAGACAGAAGGCAGTTATAATCCTGATTCTATTTTGTATACTTATGATAATACTTCTTATGCTTACGGAACTTATGGCGTAGGAGCTGTTGCTACTTTTGGTCAAAACAAGGTTGCGAATGATAAATTAACAATTGATGTAGGCACAGGAGCGACAGTGTTGGATGGCTATACGGGATGGCCAAGTTTTAGTCCTGCTTCGGGCGGATGGTTTCAAAATGGCATCGAATATGATACCACAGGTCCAATGCTAACAGACGCGGTGCTTATTAATGATGCTGGAGCTGATTTACAGGCATCACAAAATGGGGATGAAATTGCTTTTATTTTTGATGAAGAAATTGATCAAGGTACAATTACGGCTTTGAATATAAGTTCAAGATTATCTCTTTCCGCTGGTACATTAAGTAACGATACTAATCCTACACTTACATGGACAAGTGATAACATACTGAAGGTGAGATTAACCGCGAATCAAACAAATTCTGTAGGAGCAACAGTTGATGTTGCGCCACAGGTAACTGATAAAAATGGAAATGCTGCTGTTAACAATCCAAGTCCTGTTTCTGTGAGAGTCTCCAATGTTGATAATATTGATTATGTGGTTTTTGAAGATACTGATACTGCAATTTATGGTATTGATGAAAATGATATTACAGTGAGTTGGTCAGCTGTTACTACAGGTGATCATATTAATGTGTATATTTTGCCTGCGAACGAATCGTTTGATCTCGCGACACAAAACCCTATAAACAGTGAGCCGATAGCTATAAGCGCTACAAGTTATGATGGCATTGACAGTGCTTATTATATTGGAGGTGATAGCAGATCAAATTATACAAGTTGGTATCCATATTATTATTTCAGTTCTTATGATCAATATAAGGCTATAGTTGTAGTATGCAATGCCGCAGAAACCGATTGTTCGTTCCCTGCAGAAAGTGGTTCCATATATTTTACCTCTGACTATAGTTATAATAGTGATATGTATTCAAGTTACGGATGGAGTTCAGCTTATGTACAAGATACAATGCCTTATGGATACAGCACAATTAATAATAATTACAAAGTTTTTGCTTTAGTTTTTTCAGATCCAATGGATAGCGATACTATTACAACAAGCAATGTGAGCTTAAGCGTTGTTGATAATAATTGGATTGTTACGGATACTATTAATGGTACTGTAAGTTACGATTCAAATGAATGGGTGGCGTATTTTATAGCTACCGAAAATTTACCGTCAGATGGCATTGTTAAACTGGAGCTTGATTCTGGCGTACAAGATTCAAATGGAGCGTCTGTAACATATACAACGTATTTTTATACAAATTCTAGTTCTGACAGTGTAGCTCCGGCAATACAATGGGCAGATCCTCAAGATAACTCGACCGGTATTGATACAATGACTTCGGAGATTTTGGTTGGTTTCAGTGAGGCTCTTGATCCTACCACGATTACATCATCAAGCTTCGTGGCTACTCCTGACATATCCGTTAGCGCAGTTTACGATCCTTATGTTCCGGGAATAAGCTTGCAATTAAACACAAGTGCTTTGACGGCTTCTATTCCTTATACAGTAACTTTCTTTGGCAATGTAATTAAGGATACTGCTGGTAATTTGATGGGGGATAATTATGAATTAAATTTTCAAACCAGAGAAGCAAATAATGATGCTCCAAGCATTAAATGGGTAACATTTAGTGTTGAAGGCTTTGAAATGGAATTTGATCTTCCTATGAAAGAATCTACCCTTACCAATCTAACTAATTACACGTTGGTATGCGCGGAACAAGCTATCAGTCTCTCCAATGCAAGTTTGAATTATGATACTTTGGAACGACATCTTAATGCTTCAGGTGTTCCTTTGACAGAAGGCACGGATTGTACTTTGACTATAAGCGCGAATGTGCAAGCTATCAATAATCAATCGCTTGCTACAATTGATAGAACTCAAGAAGGATCAGTGGAATCTTTTAAATATGGAAATGATTATTATGGTTCATATTTCTCTGATTACGATAGCACTAGTTATGATTATGTTTATCAAGATCCGAACGTGTCTTTCTATAATCCATTCTATACATGGCCGGATTGTTCAATTGTTTCATGTAATACTTCGTATTACTTTTCCTTCCCTGTAACACAAGAGTTAAGCGATGGTGATAAAATTGAACTTATTTTTCCAAGCGGATTTGATATTGAAAATGCAAGCATTGATGATAATGATTACAGTAACAAAGATATAAATGGATGGGAAGATGGAACGGTTACAATTGAAACTGTATCTGTAGATAGATCAACTAGAACTGTAGCTTTGACTATTGATACGGATGAAAATTTAGCGACAAATGGAACAAGTCAGCTTAATTTCCGTGTAAGCAATATAGTAAATCCATCAATTGCGTCAGACTATGATTGGTTTACTCAGTCAGGTGGTTATCAAATACAATTCCAAACAGTTGACGGCGTAACAGATGCGGTTGTTGAAGGACCTAGTACAATGCAAGCTTTTGGAATAAAAGAAGGAGGTAATGGACAGGTTGCAATTACTGTGCTTGCGCAGGATTCCGAGGAGCCTATTGGCGGGGTGGAATTGAGCGTGTGGGCGGGAGAAATGGGGCAACAAACTATTACTACCGATCCGCTTACCGGTATAGCGACTCTTACTGGCATACCTGTAAATGACTGGGGAAATTATGTCAATGTATGGACAGATCCTGAAAATACTCCTGATGGATATTTGGGTGAATGGTTAAGTGCAAATTTTTATTTAACAACTTCGACTCCAACCGCAGAACAAACAATGTATCTTAGGGTAGCTGATTTACAAATAAGTGGTACGATTACACATACAGGTGTTGGAACAGATGGTGATACCAATGTTAATCTATGGTGTAATAGCTGGACAAGCTGGTCAAGCAAAAAAATAACGCTTGATAACGATGGTGCTACAACTTTTAGTTTAGCACTTGCGGATAATGGTTGGTATACATGCGGTATTGACAAATTCTATGATTGGAATAGTGGTTCTTATGATCAATCTGAGTTCATAACTCCAAATCCTCAAACTGGAGAATTGGATGATGATAGTTCTCCGCTAACTATGAATTTCACGCTTGACGCTGCAGATAAGACAATTAGCGGTACTGTAACCGATCAAGATGGAAATCCTTTGTCTTATGCTTATGTATCGATAGGTTCAGATCAAGCTGCCAGTGATAAATGGTTTTGGAGCGGTACAAGTACCGCAAATGATGGAACTTACAGTCTTGCGGTCGCGGAAGGAAAATATATGATGGATGTCTATTACTGGGGTATTCCGGGTGGTAGTCACGAAACTGTAAAAGTTGAGGAAGATGATACAAATGTAATTAAAAACTTTGTACTTAGGAAACCTGATATATCTGTAACAGGGAATGTATCAGATGGTAGTGGGGCCGGTATGCAATGGGCAGGAGTCTCAGGATGGTCAGATAACGGAGAATGGGTATCTACAAATACTGACGCGAATGGAGACTTTACAATGTTTGTAAATTCCGGTACATGGACGTTCTCAGCTTGGGGAGGTCAATATGGCCAATTGTCCGCTGCTGTAGGCGTTGATGCTACCGATCTTATAATTACCTCCAACACTACAGGTATTAACTTTGCTTATGATCCTGACGCTTATGCTGATATTACAGGTATTCTGGTTGATGCTGACGCGCAACCTATAGCTAACACATGGCTATGGACAGACAAAATTGATACAGATACAAATAATTATTTAGGCTGGGGTAATGGTGCCGTTACAGGTTCTGACGGATCATTTACAATTAATTCCATCAAAAATGGCACAGGTGAAGAATATACGTTGTCAATGTGGGATTATGATTTAGGTCATGTTGTATTGGATAGCTCAATTGATATTTCTCTTGCCGATGCTAGTTTGGGAACAATTACCCTTCCTCAGACTTACACTTTGACAAGCAATGTCTCAGGACTTAACAATGGGCAAAGTGAAATATGGATAAATTTCCAAAATCTTGATACTAATTCATGGAATTGGGTGAATATTATTCTTGATAGCGGTAGCGGTTCGGCTACAACATCGCTTGTTGATGGAGATTACAAAGCATATTTGTACCTATACGGTTTTGGAGAGTCTATTGAAGAATTTACAATTGATGGCGCGGATTCCAGTATCGAATTTGCATTTGGTGACATTGAAGTTGAAACTGTTACTATTAATGTAACAAATAATAACGATGAGCCACTTGTTGAAACTTACGTTGAAGCTTATGATCCGGAAAATGACAGATACTCGTACGGATTTACTGACAGCAATGGTGATGTTGAATTAGATTTGATAGCTGGAGAAGGAGAATACAATATAAGAGCTTCGCAAGATGGTTATAGTCCGGCGATTGACACGGTTGATCCTTCAACCGAGACAGAAAGCGAGCTTTCTTTGGAAATAGCTGATGCTGTTATTGAAGGACAAGCTTTGAATGAAGATAGCGATGCAATAGCTTACGCATGGGTAGACGCCGTGAATGATGATGGCACTCATATTGGTACAATGACTGATGGTAATGGTAATTATGTATTGGATATACCATCAGACACAGAGTGGGATATCACAATCAAAGAGGGCGACGGTACTTATGGCACTGAACTCAATGTAGCTGATGGTACATTAGCGGCTGATATCATGACTGATACAAGTCTTGATTATTTCATCCCTGAAGATCCTCTCAATACTACAATAGATCCAACTCAAGATAATGTGATTACGGATGAATTGATTGATTTAACAATTCCTAGCGGATCAATCAGTGAAGATGCCAACGGTAACAATCTCACCGTGAGTAAGACTGCGGCAGTGCCAGAAACTGAGACAACTTCAGCTATGGGTGATATGGCGTTTGATATAGATGTAAGCGATAGTGTTGGTAATAGTATTACGAATTTGACAAGTGAAGTAACGCTTGAATTCAAATATACCGATACAGATATTGAAGCGATGATTAATGCTGACGTTATCGATATAACTGATATTGATGCTCCATTGTCTTATTACAATGAGACAAATGAGACATGGGAAATTATAGCAGGATCTACATCATTTGCTGAAGTACAAGAAAATGAAGGTGACGATTATGTTATTGTTGATATTGATACTTTTATAGCTGGTTATGACACTACTTATGTTGATTTCAATGATTACGAAGTTCACTATCTTGCAAGTGTAGACCACTTTACATTATTTGCTCCTGCGGTTAGTAGTTCTTCAAGTTCAAACAGCAATTCAAATAGTAATTCAAATAGTAATAGTTCTAGCAGCAGTGGCTCAAGTAATTCCAGCGGTAATTTGAGTAGCTATGTTGATGATGAAGAAGATCTTGCAGATGAAGACGTTTCTGAATCAGCAGTAGATGACAGTTCAAATGCTACAACAACAGATAGCGCTGAAGATGACTCTCAAATTAAAGTGTCTGATGATACAATAGAATATGAAGCCGATGAAAATGCTGATTACGCTGATCATTGGGCTTCCGACTATATCGCTGAACTATATGGCAGAAATATAGTAAATGGATGCGATGATGATGGTAATTATTGTCCTGATAGCAATATCACTAGAGCAGAACTGTTAAAAATAGTTTTGGCTACATACGGTATTGAAATAGATGAATCTCTTGATATTAATCCATTCTCAGATTTGAGTTCTGATCACTGGGCGTATTCTATAGTTCTTACAGCTTACGATAATGCTATAATCAAAGGCTATGATGACGAAACTTTCAAGCCGGACGCATTGATTGACAGAGTGTCAGCTCTCAAAATAATACTTGAAGCGGCTCAAATTGAATTGAAAAATGATGTATCAAATATTTTCAAAGATGTAGAGAACGCGCTTTGGTATACTAACTATGTACTTACAGCTTATAGCGACCGAATAGTAAAAGGTTATGAACAAGAAGATGGACTATATTTCAGACCGGCAAATCCAATAACAAGAGCGGAATCTGCAAAAGTTGTTTTGGAAACTGAAAAATTAGCACAATAAAAGTTTCAATTTGATTTAGAAAAAAGCTGAAAAAGCCCCTGAACCTATAAAAAGGTGAGGGGGCTTTTTTTGTGATATATTTAGAAAATGTGCTAGAGTTAACTCATAATTATAAAAATATATTATGAAAATTGCAGTAATAGGTGGGGGAGCGGCTGGTATGATGGCGGCATTAATATCTAAGGAAAGATCAAAAGCAAATGAAGTTGTAATATTTGAAAAAAATTCTTATCTTGGTGCAAAAGTTATTATTTCTGGTGGAAGCAGGTCTAATGTCACGACAGGAATTTTTGATATTGACGAAGTTTTGAAAAAATACCCAAGAGGATCTAAATTTCTTGGCTATGCTATGCACGAATTTTCACCGCTCAAAGTTATGAAATTTTTTGAAGAAAAAGGTGTTAAATTAAAAATTGAAGATGATTTAAGGGTTTTTCCGGTCTCTAATAATGGCAAAGATATTGTTTCTGTGTTTGAAAGATTTTTTACAAAAAATAATGTGAAAGTTTTTTTGAATTCCAATGTTTGTAATATTGAAAAAATATTGAATAAATTTATTATTCATATTGCTAGTGATAAAAAATATGAATTTGATAAGATAATATTAACAACAGGTGGACAGGCTTATAGATCAACAGGTTCAACTGGAGATGGTTATGATTTTGCAAAAAATCTCGGTCATAAGATTAGTCCATTAGCCCCTAGTCTTAGTAGTTTTGTTTTGAAAGAAAGCTTTTTTAGAGAAATTGCTGGACTTAGTTTTGAAAAAGTTTCTTTGCTTATAAAATCCAGTAAAAAATATCAATTCTCAGGTCCAATTGTTTTTACTCACAAGGGTATATCAGGTCCTGCTGTTTTTGCTATCTCAGCGTTGTCTGCTTTTGAAAATTGTTCCAATGAAATACCAATGAAACTATTTGTTGACTTTTTGCCAATGGAAAATTATCAAAAGTTGAGCGCAGAAATTAATAAATATATCGAAGCAAATACGAACAAAAAATTTATTCATATCCTCGATTTTATACTTCCAAAATCTTTTGCGGTATTTTTAGTTAAATATTTGCAAATTGAAAACAAAAAAGCGTCTGAAATTTCAAAAAAAGATTTGAATAGAGCTATAGAGCTAATTAAGAATTTTGGAGTCAACATAATTGGAAGGGGAGTGGGTGAAGAGCTTGTTACAGCCGGAGGAGTTGATTTGAAAGAAGTTGATAACAAAACTATGGAATCAAAAATATGCAAAGGTCTATATTTCGCAGGGGAGATACTTGATATTGATGGCTTTACTGGAGGTTTCAATTTGCAGGCTTCTTGGACAACAGGAAGACTTGCTGGTTTGATTAAAACATCCACTCAAAATTAGTCACTTCATCCATATCTTTACTGTAATTTACTATATAAGCTTGGTGGTCTTTTATTTTTTGTTCGAATAGTGATATTATTTTTGGTATTTTTGATTTGATTTCTGCTTTGTTTTTGGCGACCCTATTTAGCGCATCAATCGCAATATCGTATCTGCTTGTTTGATTGTTAATTTGCATATCAAAAGGAGTTGTTGTTGTTCCTTCTTCTCTATAACCGTGAATGCTAATTCTATTTGCAGCCTCGTGTCCAAATATCAATTGTTGAATAGCAGCAGGATAACCATGGAAATTAAATATAATTGGTTTATCTTCAGTAAAAAAATCTTCAAAATCTCGTCTCTTAATATCGCAAAGTCCAAGACTGTGGCACTGATCGCCAACGCCAAGTGCTGAGAGTTCAGAGACGCATACAAATCTTGTTTTGATTTCAGGAATATATTTTTTCAATAAACAAATAGCAGCTAGAGCTTCGTATACCAAATAATCTCCGCAGCCGGCAATTACAATATCAGGATTCTTTGCGTCTTCGCCTGTTACGAAATCCCAAGTCATCACACCTCTCTCTACTTGTTGTCGCGCTTCTTTCATGTTTAGCCACTGTGGCATTTTTTGTTTGCTTGCGACTATTGCATTTATACAGTCTGTACTTTTGAAACATTCTTCTAGAGTTGCTATTGTTGTATTGGAATCTGGTGGGAGATAAACACTCGAAAAAGCTCCATGTTTCAGAAGGATATTTGAAATAAATCCGGGATTTTGATGTGAATATCCATTATGTTCCTGTCTCCAAAGAGAGCTTGTAAGTATAAAATTCATTGAAGAAACAGGTGGACGGAAATCTATTTTCATAGATTGTTTGATGAATTTTGCGTATTGATCCACCATGCTTGTAAATATAGGAGCAAAAGCCTCATAAGTTGCAAGTAGAGCATGTCTTCCTGTCAAAAGATATCCTTGATTCATTCCTTGCAGGGTGTGTTCGCTCAACATTTCAATTACTCTGCCTTCACGGTCAACATTTTCATCATCTGTTTTTGTTGGCCAGATATATGCTCTTTTTGTTGCTTCGAAAATTGCAGATAGTTTATTTGAATCAGTTTCATCAGGACAGAAGAATCGGAAATTATTTTCAGTTTTATTTAATTTAAAAATATCTCTCATATACTCGCCAGCTCTGTACATTGAGCTTGTTAAGCAAGTTCCCTTATTCCTACACTCAACTTCGTATGCTTCTGGTGCCGGTAATTTTAATTCTTTTCTTATTTTGCCGCCATAAGCATGTTCATTTTGAGCCATTGAATATTTTGCTTCCGGTACGAATTTCAAAATTTCTTTTTTTGGTGTTCCATTTTTATCTAACAATTCCAAAATATTATAACTCGACAACCATTTTTCTAGAGCTACAAATTGTTCGTCGTTACAATGTGGTTCGCTTAATGGAATTCCATGAGCGCGAAAAGTTCCTTCAATTTTTTTGCCTTCACTATTTTTTACTCCGGTTTCTCCTTTCAAATGACGAAATATTATCATTGGCCATTTTGGTTTTGATATTTTATTTTCTTCTCTTGCAAGTCTTTGAATTTCTCTTATTTCACTATAAGCAGTATCCATGGCAGCGATCATATCTTCATGTATTGAATCTCCATCTTCGACGAAAATTGGATGATATCCATATCCTTCAAATAATTTAGTCAGTTCTTCATCGTCCATAATTCCAAAAATTGTCGGATTTGATATTTTATAGCCGTTTACTAAAACAATTGGTAATACTGCCCCACTTGTTTTTGGATTAAGATATTTATTGGCGTGCCATGCTGCTGCGATCGGGCCGGTTTCAGCTTCTCCATCGCCAATAACACAAGCTGTAATCAGGTCAGGATTATCAAGTACAGATCCAAATGCCGTAGACAAGCTGTAGCCTAATTCTCCACCTTCATTTATTGATCCAGGAACCATAGGAGTTACATGGCTTGGAAAACCTGCAGGCCAGCTGAAATTTTTGATTAATGTTCCGATACCTTCTTTGTCTCTTTTGTAAGTTGGATAAAATTTTTCAAGTGTTCCGTCGATATATAAATTTGCCAAAATAGCAGGCGCGCCATGACCTGGTCCTGGGATAAAAAGCATTGAAGCGTTAGTTTCGCAAATCAGCCTGTTTAAATGTGCGTAAATTACATTCAAGCCGGGGCAAGTTCCCCAATGTCCAAGCGGACGCTCTTTTATATGTGATTTTTGAAATTTTTCTTCAAGTAAAAAATTATCTTTTAAATATAATTCTGCAGCTGCGATGTAATCTACAAATCGTAAATATTTGTGTAGCCATTCTCTTATTTCATTTATATTTGATTTTGCCATTTTGTTTCTGTTTTAATTTTTAAAAAATTCTTTATATTATATCAGAAAATTCTGTATTTCTCTACTTTTTGGACTGTAACTGCTCACCGCTTTGTATAATGTAGTCAACTCCATTTAATTGTCATCCTGAATTCATTTCAGGATCCAGAGCTGCTAATTATGTTGCGATAGCCTCAAGATATTGTTTCAGCTTGAAATACAAAGAAGTTTATCCTACTGGATCCCAGATCGGAGTCTGGGATGACAAATAGCGGTGAGCAGTTACTTTGGACTACCAAACAGCGTGTTTGTAATGTTTTAAAATGTTTCTATCTCTTGTTAAGAGTTTATGATCTCCAATTGACGCTTGAGCTACAATAATTCGATCAAAAACATCTCTTGTCCAATTTATCTTGATTGATTGGTAAATATATAAATCATTTTCATTTATTAAACCAATAGCTTTTTTGCTTAGTTCTTTTGTTCTAGATTCAAATAGCCATAGAACAATATGTGTATCTAAATATAAGGTTTCCATTCTTTTTCGAAGCTAATATTTACTAAATCTTCAGGATCACCAATTATAAGATTTCTTCGTTTTAAATTTTTAAACTTATCTATTTTTTCCGTGCTAATGATTTTAAGTTTTTTGCCTTTTCTGTTGATTTCTATAGGTATATTGTTTTCTATTACTTTGTCTAGCAAATTATAAATGTTCTGACGTAGATATTGACGCTGTGATAGCCATGTTGTAATAAAAAATACGTACGGTACTATTATAAAATTTCGTACGTACGATTGCAAGGTGATTTTTTTTTATTGATGATCGTCTATTAAATATATATTTAATAAATCGTTATCTTTTTTAGCCCAAGCTCTATATTTTTTGTTCAGCCTAAATGTTTGTTAATTGATCATTTTTTTCTGCATCTAAAAAAGATTTGTATGCTTTGGCATGTTTTTTGGCGTATGGTTTTGTGTAGCCAGCTTCAATCATTTCTTTTTCAAGTTGTCTGCATAATTTTTCTGAAAAATTTGTAGAATATAAATTTTCATTTGTCATATTTTGCCATACTTTTGTATAAAACCAAGCTTGATTTTTTGGTATGACGGCTACAGGAGTAATAACGATTTTATCGTTAACCAGATCTATTTGTAACGTGTCGCCAATCTTCAGTTCGAGTTTTTCAGTAAATTCTTTTGGTATGGTTAGCTGTGATTTTTGTTTAAGTTCTGCGAGCATAGTTGTAAAATTAGATTTTCTTACTTTCTAACAAGAATTATAGTATAACTTTCTGCTTTTTGCAAATTTTTGAATTGTAACTGCTCACCGCTTTTGTAACTTAATTAACTTTATTGTTTGTCATCCCAGATCCAGTCTGGGATCCAGGAATTGCTAATTATGTTGCGATAGCCTTGATACATTATTTCAAGCTGAAATACAAACAAGTTTACCTGACTAGATTCCCGATCAGGTCGGGAATGACACGGGAATGAGAAATAGCAGTGAGCAATTACTTTGAATTATCAAGCAGTATGTTGATGATTTTGCAAATATTTTTATCTTTTTTAGATGTTTTATGTTATATATGATGTTGTAATTTCAAATAAATATTTTATGCAGTTTTCTATACAAAAAGAACTTTTAGATAAATTTCCGGATCTCAAAATTGGATTATTGTTTATTCAAGGTATAGACAATGCAAAAGCTGTTTCTCAAGTGAAAGAAAAATTTCAAATGGTTCAGGAAGATCTTCAAAAAAAATATAAGGCTGCTGATTTGGATAATATAGCTGAAATTAAATTCTGGAAGAAAAGCTTGCAAAAAGCCAATATAGATTTTGAAAAATTTCCTGTTTCCATATACGCGATGACAAAAAGGGTATTAAAAGATAACAAGTGGATTAAGTCGCTCAATACGCTTGTTGATATATATAATACGGTTTCTTTGCAAAATATGATTCCCATGGGAGCTTACGATATTGATAGAACAGGTGATAATTTGGAACTTCGATTTGCAACCCACAATGATAAATTTTTAGCACTTGGCAAAACTGAATATGAGAATTGTAATGATGATGAAATAATTTTTGCTGATGAAAATGAAGTTTTGTGTAGAAATTGGGTCTGGAAACAAAGTGAAAATCAAAAAATGGAAAAAAGAACACAAAATGTTATAATGAGAATTGAAGGGTCTTCAAAAACAACTGAGCAGCTTCAAGATATATTAGAAGAGCTATCAAGACTTATTGAGGCAAATCTTGGTGGAAAAATTTCTTCTTATATCGTGGACAAGAATACTCCTACAGTGAATTTACCGGAGCATAATCGAGAAGAATTTACAAAAAAATCTAATTTGGTAAATGAAATTTTAAACAGGGGAGTCAGTGAAATCAATGTACGAGAAGATCTTGAGGCAGAGTTATGGAGTGCCAAAAAACTTCGAATTAAACTTGGTATAGATCCAACTGGATTTGATCTTACCTTGGGACATGCTGTTGTGCTAAGAAAATTAAAACATTTTCAGGATGCAGGTCATCAAATAGTTTTTTTGATAGGCAATTTCACAGCCCAAATAGGTGATCCAACCGGTAAATCTCAGACAAGAGATGTTTTGGATAAGCAGCAGGTTATGAAAAACGCAGAAACTTATCTCAGGCAAGCTGCAAAAGTATTAGATGTAAGCAAATTTGAAATAAGATATAATGCGGACTGGCTTGAAAATATGTCTTTTTCTGATGTTTTAAAACTTGCAAGTAATTTTACTGTTGCTCAAATGCTTGAGAGGGATATGTTTCAAGATAGAATAAAGGCAGCTAAGGAAATTAATTTGGTTGAATTTATGTATCCTTTGATGCAAGGTTATGATTCAGTGCCTCTTGAGGCTGATGTCGAAATTGGTGGGACCGATCAATTATTTAATATGATGTGCGCTAGACCAATTCAGAAATCACTTAATTTTAAAGCTCAAAATGTTTTAACAGTTCAAATTTTGGTAGGTCTTGATGGAAAAGAAAAAATGTCAAAATCTTTGGGAAATTATATTGCGATTATGGACTGCCCAAAAGAAATGTACGGCAAAACCATGTCTATTCCCGATGAAATAATTATTAATTATTTTGAACTTGCTACAGATGTGCCGATGGAAGAAGTGAGAGCTATAGAACAACAATTAAAAAATGAAAAAATTAATCCAAGAGATTTGAAGGCTAGATTGGCTTTTGAAATTACAAAACTTTATCATGGAGAGAAAGAAGCTTCCAAAGCTCAAGAAGAGTTCAAAGAAATTTTTCAACAAGGTGGGCTTCCGAAGGAGATTGGAGAGTGTTCAGTGGTCAGTGGTCGGTGCTTAGTGGTTGAGCTTTTGATTCAGTCTGGATTTTGTGGCTCAAAAGGGGAAGCAAAAAGGTCAATTGAAGGTGGTGGAGTCAGAATTGATGGTGCAAAAATTGAAGATGTAAATTTTGAAATAACCTTAAAAAAAGGTAAGAAAAAATTACTACAGCTTGGAAAAAGAAAATTTGTGTATTTGGTTACGGCTTCTAAGAACCTGTTTAAGGAATAATTAATTTGAGTTCTTTAAATGATTTAAAATCTTTGGGATTATTTGTGACTAAAGTTTTGTTATAAAATAACGCTGTACTTGCTATAATGATATCAGGAAGTTTTGGATCCTTAAGGCTTTTTTTAGTTCTTTGTTTCAAGAACTCACAACTAATCAAAGCGATTTCTTTTGTCATAGTGAGAATTTCAAAATTATTCATTAATTTGAGTAAATAATTATGCTCAAAATCATTTTTTGCCCATACTAAAATTTCCATAAATGTAATTACACTAACAGCAAAATTCATATCTTTATTCTGATCCAAAAATCTAAGATATTTTTCTTCTTTGTTACTTAAATAGATTACTATATTTGTATCAAGTATTATGTCGAACATGTCACAATCTTATAAATTCTTCAAATAATTCAGGTTTTCGATTTATTTTTATTGGATTTGGCATCTTACGCAAACAGTCTAGAATCTTTTGCCCATTTCCATTTTTTTTATTCAAAGACATTATTAAATCATCTCCTTCATGCATTTTGATTAGAATTGATTCAATTGCTCCTTCTGAAATTTCTTTTTTGTATTTTTTGAAATTACGAAGCAATTCTCTGGTTGTTAGTTCTTTTATCATGTTATATAGTAGACTTACTGTGAAATAATCCTTGCATCAAAACAATAACCGAACGTCTGACAAATGTCAAGCGTTAGTCATTTATTCATTTTTATTTATGCTTGAACAATCTTTATCAAAAGTTTTGCGTACAACTTCTGCTCACCTCAAACAGCTCAAAGAGATGAGGATTGTGACTGTGCGAGATTTGCTTTTGTATTTTCCAAAAGACTATGTGGACGAAAGTGAATTTACAAATATTATTGATATTACAATTAACGAAACCAATGTACTCAAAGGCGTGATTAGTAATATCAAAACGAAATATACGAGAAATGGAATGGCAATGACAAACGCTTTGCTTACTGATGAGACTGGATCAATAGAAATAATTTGGTTTAATCAGCCTTATGTAGCTCAAACATTGAAGGCTGGCGATGAAATTATTCTTACCGGTAAAGGGAAATTAAGCAATGGCAGGGCTTCAATCAGTTCTCCGAAATTTGAACATGTCAAAAATGAACAAGCTCATACTGGTAGAATTGTGCCGAAATATTACCAGTCAGATATTAAAGATTCCAAATATAAAATTTCTTCCAAATGGCTTCGTGAAAAAATACAGCCTCTTCTCTATATTGCTGACTATTTTGAAGATTTTTTGCCTGAACAGATTTTGGAACAGGAAGACTTAATAAGCTTTTCAGAAGCTGTAAAACAAATTCACTATCCGGATAATTTAGAAGCTCTGTATAAGGCAAAAGAAAGGCTGGGATTTGATGAATTGTTTTTGCTTCAGTTGCAAGCTTTGAACAAGAAAAAAAATTGGCAATTGTCTTGGATTAATCAGAATAGAGAAAAATTGAGTCTTAATGAGGAATTAGTACAAGAATTTGTGCATAAATTGCCTTTTCAATTAACTGGTGCACAAAAAAAATCAAAAGATGAAATTCTTAGTGATTTAAAAAAAATCTATCCAATGCTTCGATTAATTCAGGGAGATGTAGGTTCAGGAAAAACCGTTGTTGCCGTGATTGCTGCTTTTGCAACTATATTGAATAAAAAAGAGCAAAAAGTATCAGAAAGACCACAGGTTTGTATAATGGTTCCTACAGAAATTCTTGCAAAGCAACATTACAAAACTTTTTCAAAATTACTTAGTTCTTATGGTATCAGGACTGAACTGCTTGTAGGTTCTTTTTCGATAAAACAGAAACGATCAATTGTTGAAAATATGAAGCTTGGAATTACGGATGTCATTGTTGGAACACACGCGATTATTCAGGAGCATGTTGCTTTTAAAAATTTACAATTGGCAATTGTGGATGAACAACATCGTTTTGGGGTAAAGCAAAGAGAGTATTTATCTAATTTTGGCAATCCGCATTTGTTATATCTTACTGCAACGCCAATTCCTAGAACGCTCGCTCTTACGATTTATGGGGATCAAGATTTATCTGTTATAGATGAACTTCCACCTGGAAGACAGGAAATAATTACTCGGATTGTTCCTGAGTTCAAAAGGCAGGATGCTTATTTGTGGATATCTGATCAGGTGAGAAAAGGAAGGCAGGTTTTTATCATTTGTCCGTTAATTGATGAGTCGGATAAAATTGAGGTCAAAGCTGTAACTGAGGAATTTGCGCGACTTCAAGAACATATTTTCTCGGAATTTAAGCTTGGTTTGCTTCATGGCAAATTGCTGCAAGCAGAAAAAGATATGATAATGCAAAAATTTTCTGAGAATGAAATAAATATACTTGTTTCTACTTCGGTAATAGAAGTTGGTATTGATGTGCCGAATGCGTCAATAATGTTGATTGAAGGATCTGAAAGGTTTGGATTGTCACAATTACATCAATTTCGAGGCAGGGTTGGAAGAGGGGAGCATCAGTCGTACTGTTTTCTTTTTACAAATTCAGGTAGCCAGGAAAATCTACAAAGACTAAAAGCTATGGTAAATCACAGCTCAGGTTTTGCATTGTCAGAAATAGATCTGAAGCTTCGAGGTCCGGGCGAAGTATATGGAATCAAACAAAGTGGTATTCCTGATCTCAAAATGGCAAATCTTAGTGATTCTCGATTAATAGAAAGAGCAAGAAATCAGGCTGAGATAATTTTAAAAGAAGATCCGAATTTTCAAAAATTTTCAAAGTTGCAACAAAAGTTATTTGAGCAAAACAATGAAAACAATACTCATTTCGCTTAATACTTAATACTAACCCCTTATCCCTGATTTTACCAATTTATCCCTGATTTTACCAATCAGCTATATTGGAAACTGAACCTTGCGCCCAATAATCCGGAGCGTTCACGCAATCCCAAGTAGCCTTTCCAGTCTCGTCATAAGTTACATCACAGTAGCTCTGATTATTTGCTACACCATAATATTCTTCGATTACATAATAATCTTCATATTTAAATATATCCCAAGGATACACATCATCTTCTGTGGCTATGTAGCAATTCCTTTCGCTATAACAAATGCTACCCCAGGTTGGATCAACAGGTATCCATTCATTTCCTGTCCAGTATTCCGCAAACAAATGACCTCCACCATTACCGCTATTTGGATCATAAACGATACCTAGAGCTGTTCTAATATTATTTGAATCGACATATCCACTTGCAATTGCCGTAGAAACAAAATCTAATCCTTGGTCATCACAATCTCCGGTTTTATATTCGTAGTCACTATTTTTGTCTGCTGAACAGTAATAGTTACTATTTAATTTAGGTGATGTTGATATGTGGTAACTTGGATCTTGAAAATAATCACCGCATCCAAATAATGAATCATCTGATTGCCATATATCCATTGCAGCAGCCGTATAAATACCTTCTAGGGATTGAAATTTAGACGCATATTCTTTTACGGTAGCATCATTAGGGGTGACGTGGTTTTTTGCTAGTTGTATATATGCAGGTATTGTAAATACATAATCACATGCCACCTCAGGTTCAATATTACAAGCGGAACTATCATTTGAATTGTTATATTCTTCATTTTCATTTGTAGTGTCTTGAGATTTTTCTTGTATTTCAAGGCATTTATCGTAAGCAACTGCTACTCTGTCTGAAGGGATGCCATTATCGGTTAATATTATTTTTAAGGATTCACAGTCGGTAATTTGCAGATCGCCTGGAATTTGACTCCCATATTCTCTTTCTTCAATACTTGTTTTGATGTCAGCGCTGACAAGTTTTCTCATTTCTTGACGAGAGCTTGCATCTTTTGCTTGAAATGCCATTTCCAAACATTCATCTTCCGCTACATTGAGAGTTGCATAATTATCGGCTGTCATGAATTGATTCAGAATGTAGTAACTTGGAATAGATTTTTCTTTAGCCAGATCAGTTGTGCCTGTAGTATCTTTTGAAGCAAGAGCTTTGTAAGAATCAGTTGTACATGTAGTAGTGTCTGCAGTTTCTTTGTTGATTAATAAAGTATAAAGCAAAGCACCTTGATCTTTTGCATTTTTAATATCTTCTTTTGCCTGTTTTAGTTCTTCTTTTGTAAATCTTTTTGCGATATCTCCTGAACCTTCATTTGCAGGAATACCTTTGCTGCATGCGCTTAAAACAAAGAAAGACGATATCAGTATCATCAATATTGTGAATTTAATAATTTTCATAATTTAAAACTAAAATATTTAAAAGTTAATTTATATTACTTAACATTAATATTTATAAATATGCAAAGTTTTTTTAGTTTGAAGAAAAACAACCCACCCCAACCCTCCCTTGAAATGGAGGGAGAAAGAAAAGATTTTTTATAGCTGATTTTTATTGTCATGAATTAAAATTAATAATAGAAATTGATGGAAGAGTTCATGATAATCAAAAAGAATACGATGATTTAAGAACATATATATTGAATAATTTAGGTTATAGAATTTTAAGATTTAAAAATGAAGATATTATTAAAAAACCTAAAAATGTTATTGGAAAGTTATATGATTGTTTATAATTGTTATATTTAAAGTCCCTCCATTTGAAGGGAGGGATTTAGCCCGCCTGACCTAATTCGGGCAGGGGTGGGTTGTCTTCGAAGTTAATAAGTTTATTCAAAC
>CAZEDK010000019.1:0-32715 GCA_964511025.1 uncultured Candidatus Peribacteria bacterium
ATTAAGTATTAAGTATTAAGTATTAAGTATTAAGTATTAAGTATTAAGTATTAAGGACGCTAATCCATCCCTTAATACTTAATACTTAATACTAATCCCTTCCCCCCCCCTGCATCACGCTTGCATTAAATTTACCACTTTTCTTAAAATTTTTGAAATTACTTTTTCGCCTTCATTCATTTGAATAGCCATGTTGGCAAGAGCAACAGGAGTTATATGCTCCTGACTGGAAATTAATGAGGTTTTGTCTTCTATCCTTGAAATAAGATCTGGAGTTAAAAATGAAACTTGTGGTTTGCGTGCAAAAGCTAATTTTTTATACCAGTTTGAATTTTCCAAAATAGATTTAATCTCAGGAAGTAATGATCCGCCGCCACAAAGCAATATGCGAGACGGCAAAACTTCAACATTTTCAAACTCATTCAAAGTAAGTATAACTCCGCTTAGCCATACTTCGGCATCACTTTCCATGCTTTCTTTGACTATTTTTGAAGAATTTTTTTCAAGTGTATTATTGGAATAACTTAATTTGACGGCTTCTGCTTCTTGAAACGAAACATTCAAACTTTGCGCTAATCTTTTTGTAAAAATTCTACCTCCAATAGTAAACATTTTGGTGCCCATAAGTGTGCCATCCTGCACTAATGCGATATCAGTAGTGCCACCACCAATATCAATAAATATTCCGCCCATTTTGCCACCTTCTTCATAGTCTATACATCTAGATACAGCATAAGGTTCTGCAGCAATCGCTATCAGATCTTTGTGTAGTTCAGCTGCGATAGTTTGCAAAGCTCCATAGTGTGTCAGCGGGGCAAAAGCGTTAAATATATCAACCATCATTTCTTTTCCCTGAAAACCTATTGGATTAGTGACCTTGTAACCATCAATACCAACACTGACTATACTGGCATTTATTAATTTTACATCTATTTCTTGATAACCTGTTTCTCGTGCAAGTTGAGATCTGACAGAGTCAAATGTTTTCCACTGAATTTTGTGAATAATATTTTTTAATTCATCTATTGTTATTTTTTCTTCAGGATCAGTTCTTGTATATGAAACTTTGGTTGTCACACCTTTGACAAGCTCTCCTGCAATTCCCATAATCATTTTATTTGACCTTAGATTTGCCATTCTTTCTGCATCTGAAATAGCTTTTTTGCAGTTTTGTATAACTCCATAAATATCAGTTACAACACCACTTTGCATATCGCCAAGCCTTTGGTTGTGAGAGCCAAATCCAATTACACTGCCCTTTGAAGGATTATCAGGATGGAGTTCCAAAATTAAAGCTTTTACTTTTGAAGTTCCAATATCTAGAACTAATATATGATTATTGCTAAAAATAAATTTTTTTGAAAAAAAAGACAGCACTTTTATTAATTAATTAATAATATCTTCACAAATTATTTTTTTATCTTCTTTTTTTAATATTTCACAGTTAGCTTTTTCTCCGGTAACTAATTTATACTCTGAAAAACACATTTTTAGTTGATTTGGATTCTCTATATTTTCACAAATATTAATATTTTTTGTGTTTTGAGCTATTTTTATATAACAAAAATCTTTTTGTAGTTCACTTTTGATAAGACTGCAATTTTGATAATCATTATTTGCAATAATTACTTGTTTGACGCACGAATCTTTTGCAACTGAAAATTTAACACTGTCGCAAATACTAATATCCTTTTTAATCGTTGCAATTTCACTAATACAAATGTCACTATCCAGCGGATAACTGTCTTGTAAATCTTTGCAACTTTCAAGATTTTCATTTTTAGCATATACTTGCCTCAAACATGAACCTTTTGAATTTGAACTTAAATCGTTACACAATTTAACTTTATTTCTCTTTGCGGCATACTTTGATACACATTGATCTTTTACTTGCAAATTGCTTTCTTTGTTGCAAGATCTGAGTTCTTTTGTTTCATTCAGATAAAAAAATGAAAGACCGGCAATTATGATAATTGCTATCACTGCAAAAATATATTTTCTGTGACCCATTTTTTTAATTTTAAAACGTAAAAAACATTATACATATATCATTTCTTTTTTGTTAAGCCAAGAGAAGTCTTCAGATAATCTAGCTTAATTTAATTTTTGTTGATATAAACTTGAGAGCAGCAAGCGAATAACGTATAGAAATGCTAATCGCTAGTTGCTAGTCGCTAATCGCTACCCCAATGAATATACGAAATTTCTGCATCATCGCGCATATCGATCATGGTAAATCAACACTTGCTGATAGATTGATTGAACTTACAGGAACTGTAGAGAAAAGAGATATGAAAAAACAAATTTTGGATACTATGGATATCGAACAAGAAAGAGGAATAACAATCAAGCTGCAGCCTGTAAGAATGGATTACAAATATACAGGTTCTGATCCAAGGTTTAAGAATGGAGAAAATTTTATGCTAAATTTAATTGATACACCCGGTCACGTTGATTTTTCTTATGAGGTAAACAGAAGTTTGGCAGCTTGCGAAGGTGCAATTTTAGTGGTTGATGCCACACAAGGTATACAGGCTCAAACATTGGCAAATTGTTATATGGCTATCGAAAATGATTTGCAGATAGTACCGGTGCTTAATAAAATAGATTTACCTGCGGCGGATGTAAATGCTCGAGCAAAAGAAATCGAAAATCTTCTTGGTATACGGGCTAGTGAAATTTTGTCCATCTCTGCAAAAGAAGGCACAAATGTAGATAGGCTACTTGAAATAATAGTGGAAAAATTTCCTGAACCTAAATTATTAAATGATCCTGGCGAAACAAAAGGATTAGTTTTTGATTCAATTTATGATACTTACAAAGGTATTGTTGCTTATGTGCGACTTTTTGAAGGAAGTTTGAAAAGAGGGGATAAATGTACTTTTTTACATACTGGGGCTGATTTGGAAATACTTGAAGTAGGATGTTTTCGACCAAAATATCAAAAAACCGAAAGTTTGAATGGAGGTGAGGTTGGTTATGTAGTAAGTGGTTTGAAAAGTGTTAATGAGGCAAGAGTAGGGGATACTATCTGGAAAATAGAAAAAAGCCCCCTTGACAAAGGGGGTGTGGTGGATTTGCATCCAACTCCTATTCCAGGTTATAAAAAAGTGACTCCTTACGTTTTTGCAAGTATATTTTGTACAGAAGGTGATGATTATCATTTGCTGCGAGACGCTTTGGATAAATTGTCTTTGAATGATTGCGCTTTAACATTTGAGCCTGAACATTCAGGGGCTCTTGGTCATGGTTTTCGCTGTGGTTTTCTTGGGCTACTACACATGGAAATCGTCCAAGAACGTTTGGAAAGGGAATATGATTTAGATCTTATTGTCACTGCTCCAAGTGTTGCATACAAAATCATTTTGAATGACGGAACTGAAAAAGACATTTCAAATCCAGGTAGTCTTCCTGAAAAATCTTTTTATCAATCAATTAAAGAACCGTGGGTGTTTACAGAAATCGTAGTGCCAAAAGAATACATGGGATCAGTGATGACTTTGGTGCAAGAAAAAAGAGGAATACCAAAATCCATGAAATATATTGACGAAAAAAGAGTAATTATGGAGTATGAAATTCCATTAGGATCAATTGTTATAGATTTTTATGACAAGCTTAAATCAATTAGTTCCGGATATGCTTCTATGAATTATGAATTTAGGGATTTTCGAGTAGGAGAGTTGGTAAAAGTAGATGTAGTTGTTGCGAATGAAAAAATTGAAGCCCTGTCAATGATTCAGCATCGAACAGATGCAGAAAAAATTGGAAGAGAAATTTGTAAAAAATTAAAAGAAATCATTCCAAAAGCTAACTTTGCTATTGCGCTTCAAGCTGCGATAGGCGGTAAAATCATCGCGCGTGAAACTATTGCCGCGTATAGAAAAGATGTCACAGGTTATTTATATGGCGGTGATGTTACTCGTAAGAAAAAACTTCTCGAAAAACAGAAAAAAGGTAAAAAAAGAATGAAATCTATTGGCAAAGTAAATCTGCCACAAGAAGCTTTTTTGGCGATACTTAAGAGGGATTAATATATAGTATATAGTATATAGTATTTAGTATATAGCTTTTGGAATTTTTATTTCATTTTGAAAGCGAAATGGTATTAGCTTAAAGTCTAGGACTTTTTGGATTTGTAAAAAATGTTTATCGTTTGTCAAGATTGGCACACTGTATTGCTCTGCTAAAACTGCAATCATTAAATCTGGAATGGCTATGCTTAAACCTTGCCTTTTAAGATTAAATCTTGCATATGATATTTTGTCCCACAATTGATTATCTGGTTCTAATTTTGGAAAATCTAAAAATAGAATACATAATTCATTATATTCTTTGTTATTTTTTGAGCCGGAAATTATTTCTGCTTTGATAATATCAGCTATATAAACTTTGTTTTCCTGCAAAAGCAAATCCAAAATATCTGTTTCTTTAGATTGATTTTTATTCAAATAATCTAACCAAATACATGTGTCAACTAGCACCATAGTGGTTTTAATAATTTCTACCATGTCGCGCAATATCTAAATCAACATCTAAATTCATTTTCCCTCGCAAAGATCTTAATTTTTCTATTTTTGCTCTTTGTATCATTTGTTCGCAAGCTCTTATTAAAGCTTCTTTTAAGGTTTTTGCTCCTGAAATATTTTTAATTTCTATTATCAAATCTTGAGGTAATTCAATAGTTGTGCGCATATTTTTATTTAAATTAATATATATAATCTATGCATAGAATAACAAAGAATATACATAGAATCAAGTATTTTCAAAGTAACTCATTAGTGCTTTTTGCAAAATTTAGTCAACTCCATCGAAGTGTCATCCTGAATTCATTTCGGGATCCAGAACTGCTCATTATGTTGCGATAGCCTTGAAACATTGTTCTCACTTGAGATACAAACAAGTTTATCCTACTGGATTCCAGATCAGGTCTGGAATGACAATCAAGAATGCAAATATCGGTGAGCAGTTACTTTTCAAAGCAAAATTCTAGGAATCTTTTCATTAATTCTAGTTGGTATTTCATAATTAAATAATGTTGAATCCCAGTCAGCCATTTGTTCAATTGTAATTTCATCTTTTCCTTGTTTGCCAATCAAGACAACTTCATCTTCCAATTTTATATTTTCTATATCCGTAGCATCCACCATAATTACATTCATACATATACGTCCAAGCACTCTGGCTCTTTTTCCGTTAATAAGCACATAGCCCTTATTTGAAATTCTTCTATCAAATCCGTCATAATATCCTATAGGCAAAACAGCAATTTTACTTTTTCTGGTAGTTTTGTATGTACAACCGTAACCAACAAATTCTCCTTCATTTACATCTTTGATTTGCGAAACTATTGTTTTCCAAGTCATTACCGGTTTTAAATCTATTAATTTATAAACTTCTTGTGATGGCCAGAGTCCATAATTTGCAATGCCTGTGCGCACTAAATTCAGATGAGCTTTTTTCCAAAGCATTGTAGCTGCACTGTTTGACAGATGTTTTATTGGAATTTTAACATTTTTCGATTCAATATAATTTGTAAAATCATGAAAAGATTTTAATTGTTTTTCTGCATAACTGTGATTTGTTGTATCTTCTACATTAGCAAAATGACTTACTGCTCCTTCAAGTTTTAAGTTTTTGTATTGTTTAAATAAATCTAGATAAGCATCTATGTCGCATTTGTTAATACCATATCTATTATTACCTGTTTCAAGTTTCAAATGTACAAGAATATCAGTCTTCAAACCTTTAGATATTTCTCCTAATTTTTCCAAAGTTTCCAAATTCCACACAAAAAACCTTGGATTTAACGAAACTGCTTCTTTTAATTCGTCTAATTTAACATAACCAAAAAGTAAAACAGGTATTTGAGCATTAATTTTCCTAAGTCTTCGCAAATCTTCCAAAGAAAATACAGAGAACCAATTTGCTCCGGCTTCAAGCATCACTTCTGCACAAATTTCTAGCCTGTGTCCGTATGCATTTCCTTTGATAGCAGGTGCCAGAATTGCATCTGGACCTATTAGTTTGCGAAATTCTTTGATGTTGTGTGTTAAGTTTGCTTTTGAAATTTCTATCCAAGTATTCATTATTTTAAATTAAAAACCTTGAAATTTATTTATTTTAGTTTTATATTCTTTCAGCAATCTGAATTAATAATAAAGAAAATAATTCAAAATTCAAAATTTAAAATTTAAAATTTCACAAAGTGGCAAAACATCCAGTTCCAAAGCGAAAAACTCCAGCATCAAAAACCAGAAGCAGACACTCAACTTGGAGAAATAAAATGGCAAAATATTGGGAGGATAAAGCAAAAGTAGTCAAATGTACTAATTGTGGCGAAAATGTATTAGCTCACAATCTTTGTTTGCATTGCGGACAATTCAAAGGAAGACAAATCGTTTCAAAAAACAAAGGAGATGACAATATCAAGGTAATAAAAGCTTAGAAATATGCTAAGTAAGAGACATTTAGTCAGAAAAGTAGTCATGCAGGTTTTGTTTGTCACTAGGTTTTCAGATAAATCTTCCAAGAAGTATGATGTTGTGCTTTTTGACGATTTAGCTTTTGAATATGGTTTTAGTCAGGTGAATTTGGATTATGCAAGATCTCTTTTGGATGGCATTTTAAAGAACACGAAATTATTGGACGAAAAAATTAAAATGCATGCGCCATCTTTTCCGCTTGATAAAATTGCTAAAATAGATTTGAGTATTCTTCGTTTAGGAACATATGAATTAATTCATGGAGAAAAATATAAAATTCCAAAGATAGTTGCCATAAATGAAGCAATTGAACTTGCAAAAGAGTTTGGCGGCGAAAAAAGCGCAAAATTTGTAAATGCTGTTTTAAATGCTATTATGAAGGAAAATAGTTATTAGTTTTTAGTCTTTGGATTTTAGAGCTAATTTCTTAGATTGTAATACTAACAACTAAAAACTAACAACTAATAGATGCTTTACGATCCACATAAATATGACGCATTGGAAAAACTAACAGGAATAGTTTTTCGAAATAAAGATTTACTTAATTTGGCTTTTATACATAAATCATTTGTCAATGAATATAAAAAAGACTTTTTGGAATCAAATGAGAGGTTGGAATTTCTTGGCGATGCTGTTTTGGAACTTGTTGCCACAGAGTTTTTGTATAAAAACTATCCTAATCCTGAAGGCGAACTTACAAATTGGAGGTCTGCTTTGGTGAGAGGCGCGAATTTGGCGATTATTGCTCGTAAACTTGAATTGGGACAATATCTCTACTTAAGCAAAGGTGAAACTAAATCCGGAGGTTTTGAGAAAGATTATATTTTGGCTAATACAACTGAATCTTTTATTGGAGCGATGTATCTTGATCAGGGCTATGACATGACACATAAATTTATAGATAAATTTATTTTGATATATTTGGGCAAAATTCTTCAAGAAGGTTTACATATAGACGCTAAATCAAAATTCCAAGAAACTGCGCAAGATAAAATGAATATAACGCCAATTTACAAGCTTCATAAAGAAGAAGGACCTGATCATGATAAAAAATTCTGGATGGGCGTATACATAGATGATGAATTGATTGCGGAAGGTAGTGGCAAAAACAAACAATCAGCCGAACAAGAAGCGGCCAAACAAGCACTCAAAAAGAAAAAATGGTAATCTTAAAAAAAATTCAATAAAAATAGTTTGAATTATTAAAAATCTTTCGTTATATTCTGATAGCTTATCATCGTTTTTCGTTACGTTCCCTTGTAGCTCAATGGTAGAGCACCTCGCTGTTAACGAGGGGGTTACTGGTTCGAGTCCAGTCGAGGGAGCCAGAAATTTTTATACTTGAGCCTGGTATTTATTTTTTAAAGAATACAGGTTATACTATATAGATTTATATTCTTTCAATCCCCTCCATGACCAACCCAACCGAGCAAAGAGAATGTAGTGCATTTCCAACAACAACAAATGGAATTCTATTGTCAGCTGCTGGGATGTTACTGATGAAGGGACTGATAACAGATGAGCAAATGGGAGAGTTTGTTGCTGAAAAAGACAAGGAAAAAGTTGCTAATGATCTATTGGTGCGGCTAGGTAATTACTCTGTGCCAAATGCTTTTGAGCCCTTAAAAACAGGCACTTTCGAACAAAAATTAGAGTATCTTGATATCTTATATAAGTATAATACCACCTTAGATTTAATCAATAACCTACAAGGACATGGTTATATAGATGAGGCAAAAGAGTCAGAATTAAAAGCTACAATAGCAAAAGATCCTACCTGTGCCCTTGTGAAATATATATACATTCAAGATTTCTATCTTGACTTAGAGAATCAAAGAAGAAGAGGACAAGTTAGTGAGAAGCAATATACAGAGCTAAAATCGTTTAATGATGACATACAAGTTTTTGCAGATAGAAATCGTTTTTTATCCGAAAATCAGATTCGATTTAATTATACAGACAAGCTCTTAAAAGATGGAGTGATTACTGATGAAAGGGCTATAGAACTTAAAAAGATGCCATTAGCTGATGCTATGAGAGAACTTCAAAAAATAGAAAAAGCACAACAAAAGTCAGATGACGACGAAGCTAAAAAGGCTTTAAAAGCTTTAGAATAAATCAAGCATAACCTTCAAACACATCAAATAACTAAAAGCCATATATTATCTCAACTTATAATAACTAGCCTTAGTTTCTCCTATTTTTTCTATAAGGCCTTTTTTATGTAAAGAACTAAGTAACTTATGTGATTGCTGTCTAGACACTTGGAGTTTTTTTGCAATATCTGTAGAGGTCATTTCGGGATATTCTTGTAATAGAATAATTACTTCTTTTTCTTTGTTACTTGGTCTTCTTTCTACTTTCAAAGTTAATAATGATTTTTTTATCCTAGACTGCGCACTTTGTAGTGAAAATTTAACTCCATCGCTAAAGTATTCCAGCCATTTAGTTTTATCTCCAATGTCTGCTGAATGTAAGCTGTCAGAATATAGATGCTTATCAACATCATAATAATCATCTAGTACAAAGTATTTATTTATAAAATAATTTTCTTTTAAAAAAAGTAAAGCTGTAATTAATCTGCATGTTCTTCCATTTCCATCTTCAAAAGGGTGAATATAAACGAAATGATGATGAAAAATACCTGCTTTTATTATTATGGGTAACTCTGCGTTTTCATTGATCCAATCGTTTAGCTTATTAAGCTGCTCATTTATTTCAGATCTTTTATGAGTTGGTGGATTATGTTTGATATCAATCATTACTTTTCCAGATTCTGTCTTGTATTTACCGACCACAATCGCTTTATCCCGAATTTGTCCTGCAATTTTGTCGTTTACTCCATTCATTAAACTTTTGTGTATTTCCAAAATAAGATCCAGGTTCAAATCTTTTTGTAGAAAATTTTCTAGATTTTGAAGAATTTTGAAATAATTAAAAACTTCTTTTTCATCTCTATTTATAGGCATTCTCTCATCAAGTAGAAGATTTGTAACTTCTGGAAGCGATAGGGGATTGCCTTCAATGCTATTTGAAAAATATGAAGATTTAATTTTGTTATCTCTTTCTAGATTTAATTCTATTTCTTTTGGTATTTGCATACCTTCAATCTGCCCATATAGCCTTTCAAATTGAGTTACATTAGCTAATAGTTTTTTTGTTAATGTATATTTTAAATTAAGCATTATATATAATATAATATTATATGTATTTTTATTATAATAATTGTAAGCTTAATTGTAAATCTTTTTGTAAGCTACTCATCTCAATCCCCTCCATCTTCCTCTTAACCTCCATCCAATAATTTTTGTCAGCAAGTAACTGAGTTATGATATTGGTTGAATAGGGGAGCCAGAAATTTTTATCCCGCTAGGGTAAAAATTTCTCTTAAGTCTTAATCTTACTCTCAGCCTTAGTCTTAAATTTGAATGCATCATAATTATTTATATGCGAGGCAGAACAATTAATATCTATCTAATAATATAGAGGATAAAATTGTATTTAAAAACTTAAAATTCTTCTTGAATAATTTTATCGAATTCTATATAATATTTATATATAAAATACATAAACTCCTATGAATACAACTATTTCTATAGATAAAGAAGTTTGTGGACAAGCGCAAAAAAGAGCAAAGATGGATAGGTTATCTGTTAGTGCTGTAGCTCGAATATTACTTGCTGAATATGCTGAAGGTAAAATTCAAATTGGCGCTAGGATTGTTGAGGATTTTGAAGTCAGAAAAATTGAAGTTGATGAGGAAATACAAAATCTCATGGATGACACTATTGCTATATGGCGTAACAAATAAATGATGAAAATAATTTTCGCCAAATCAATTTTGAAAAAGGAAAACATTAATAATCAAGAAAAGAATCTAATATGTAAAGCATTTGGAAAAGGCATTTTTGATATTATTAAAGGTGAAAATTTGCCATCTAATTCGGAACTTATCAAAATTTATATGACTACGGTGTTGGGAGCAAGAAGAGTAGTTTTTTTAGTTGATGTAGTGACAAAAGATGGATTTTTTCTTTTCTATCGTTCAAAAAATGATCTTATTGGTGAAAATATATCTATTAAAAATAAAATTTTCAAAGAAACACTTAAAAAGTATCTTCATTTGTTAAAATTTGATTTGGAAAATAGAGAGTATGAACTAGTTGAATTTTAAAATTATTTTGACTTATTACTCTTTCAATTTATTATATCTTCGATAGGGTTTACTTCAGTTCTTGTAATACTTTTGTCGCAATAGATCAATTAATGGGAGCCATTGATTTTTATAAGTATTTGGTATTTAGCTTTTAGAAATTAGTTAAAAGTTCTTTTTTTGTTTACATTTTTTGAGAAAAACCTTGACGAGTGAGCGTAGCTTCACCTAGTATAATCACAGTTAATTAAATAAAAATGGATCAATTAAATTCGCAAATTATTTTGTATCAGACAGAGGATGGGAAAATCTTTGTTGATACGTTGATGAAGGACGAAAGCCTTTGGCTCTCTCAAAAATCTATGGCACAGCTCTTTGATTGTACTCCTGAAAATGTTTTGCTTCATCTCAAAAATATTTATGAAACACGAGAATTAGATGAAAAAGCAACTGCTAAAGATTTCTTAGTAGTTCAAAAAGAAGGGAATCGAGAGGTCTCTCGAAATATAAAACACTATAACCTTGATGTTATTATCTCTGTTGGATACCGAGTGAATTCCATTCGAGGTACACAATTTCGTATTTGGGCAACACAAAGACTCAAAGAATATTTACTTCAAGGATTTTCACTTAATGAATCAAAACTTAAAACAGGAAAAGCTACTGAATATTTTGATAAACTTCAAGCGAAACTCAGAGAAATTCGTCTGTCTGAACGAGTTTTTTACCAAAAGATCAAAGATATTTATACCACTTCCATAGATTACGATCCAAAAGCTGAAACAACAATACAGTTTTTTCAAACCGTTCAAAACAAACTTCTTTGGGCGATTAGTCAAAAAACAGCCGCAGAACTTGTACATAGTCGAATAGATAGCTCTAAGCCATTTCTTGGAATGCAATCATGTGACAAAAAAGCTGAAAAAGAGATTACAAAACAAGATATAAGTATCGCAAAAAACTATCTCAATGAAAAAGAAATGAAAATGCTGGGGCTTATTGTCGAGCAATATCTTGCTTTTGCTGAAAGTATGGCAGAGTCGGAAACCCCTATGACTATGGCTGATTGGATAGAACAGCTCAATTTGATTTTAAAAATGAATAAAAAAGAGCTTTTAGATCATTATGGAAAAATTTCTCATGATCTTGCGGTTGCAAAATCTGAAAAAGAATTTGAAAAATTTAAAACAAAACAGAGAGGAATTGAAAAAATTGAAAGTCTGAAAGAACTTGAATCGGATTTAAAAACTTTTAAATTAAAAAAACCATGAAATTGTAAGAGGAACAAGTTCTAATGGATGGATAGATTGGAAGGATAAAGAGGGAAAAACTTTGGATGAGAGGTTTAGGAAAAATATCTAAAAAACATTTTTTTAGAAATTGCTATTGACAGAAGAGTCAAATAGAATTACAATAAATTCCATTATTAATCCCATAACTTAATTTATATGTTAGAAATTAAATCACCAGAGTTGCAAGCCTTATATAAAGGATTGCAACCAGTAGCAATAACAAAGCTACAAGATTTCGGTTTTACCGATGAATATGCTGCATTTGCAATAGATGCGGCAAAAGGGCTTATTGATGACCCAGAGCAAATGGAACAACTAACACAAGGATCACCTCCAGTGGTAAAAGTTGCACTTACAACTAGATTAAAAGTATTGGCCGGAATTGGCGCAACAACAAACGGTTCTCAAGCAGAATCATCTGGTAAGAATGGTGGACGTGTAGATTTGGATGATGATGTAAGTCCAACAAGTAATCGTGGATTATTAAATGCTCTTAAACGGAAATATTTAACTCCAGAAATTGTTGTAAAATTACCACAATTAGAGACTGTTTGTGTTATAGATGAATCTGGTGAATTGCTTGTAGAAGAATCTCTCACATATATGTCAAGATTAGCAATGGGTGCTTCTCGCCAAAGAAGATGGGAAATGTCAGGTGAAAGAAAATTAAAAATTGTAGGTGCTTATGAAGTTTTACCTCCAATGGATGCGAATCCGCTTAACACAATAGAGCCACTATGGGAAGGCAAAGCAGGCAATATCGATTGGAATCAGGTAACTTTAGAAGACAAAATGATGGTTGTGTGGGGGATGGCTAGATATTCTCATCATTTCTCAACAGTAAATGAATATGATATCCCTAATAAAATTTTAGCAAATGATGGTTGGGCAAAAACATTAAGAGAAGCATTTGAGGATGCACCTGATAGTGAAAAAGTAGCTGCAAAAGCGGATGCAAGATGGAGACCTGGTAAACCTAAAGAATTAGGTAAAAGTTTTAATGTGAATATTGGAATGCAAGATTATAATGCAAAAAAAATCTTAAGGATGACTCTATTAAGGTATATTTCTAAGGAAGAACAATTACATATATTATTAGCTAATATGGAGGCTGTAGGTGTACATGGATATAGAATAACTATAATAGGAAATATGGAATCAGATGTACAAAGTTTAATAGAAGAAGTGATAAGGCAAGGTAATGTAGCTCTCAATGGATTACTAAGAGAAGTTTCATATATGTATCCACAATTTAGGATTGATTTATAATAAATTGATAAAGAGTTGAGCAAAAAGGCATTACCATTACTGATAATGCCTTTTTTAAATTTTTAAGTTATTTAACGCTTAGATGATAAAAAAATTAAAAACACAGCTTAGAACTAAATTGAGGCATTTTAAAACTATTCTGACATATGAAACGCTCAATTCCTTCCATCTTTCTCTTCACCTCCATCCAATAATTCTTATCAGCAAGTAGCTGAGTTATGAGACCAGTTGAATTAAAGTGGATTTCAAAAATAAATACAGTGATGGCTGTGATAGTTTTTTAAGCAATATATCTTCAGACAAGTATAAAAAAAGAAATTTATTTTACAATTATCTGTGGAAATTGGTAAATTAGCTGACAAACTTGGCAGAAAAAAAGTTCTTACTTTAGCGTATAGTCTTTGGATTATTACTGGTATTATTTTGATTGCATTTCCAAAAAATGTAAATAATCCCCATTGCTCTTTCATCTGAAAAACTATAAAATCACAGTATTATCTTAAATATTAACAAACAATTTTATGGGAAATTTTGGCAGAGATGTAAGAGGTAGTAGTGGAAGAGGAGGTTTCGGTGGCGGAAGAACTAGTGGTGGAAGAGATTCTGGAGCGAGAGGAGGTTTTGGAGGTGGAAGAAGCAGTGGTGGATTTGGAGGGATGAGAGGAGGTTTTGGCGGCGGAAGAAATAGTGGTGGATTTGGTGCTAGAGATGAAAGACCAACTATGCACGAAGCTATATGTGATGATTGCGGAGATCTTTGCAAGGTACCATTCAAACCAACAGGATCTAAACCGATTTTTTGTAGTAACTGTTTTGATAGAGTTGGATCAGATTCCAGAGCACCCAGGAGAAATGATAACAGAAATGACGGAAGATCTAGTTTTGAAGACAGACAAATGTTCAAAGCTGTATGTGATGATTGCGGATCTGAATGTCAGGTACCTTTTGAACCTTCAAGTGATAAACCGATCTTTTGTAATGATTGTTTTAAAAAAGATACTAATAGGCCTGTACGAAAAGGAGACAGTGACAACAAAGAACAATTTGCTGCTCTCAATAATAAATTAGATCATATTCTCAAGGTATTGGCACATCTAGTTTCAAATAACAAGGATAAAAAAGAAGAAGAAAAACCTAAAGTTAAGAAAGAAACTAAGCCAGCGATAGAGATTAAAAAAGATGTTAAAGTCACAAAAGTTACAAAAACTGTAAAAACTAAAGCAAAAAAAGAAAAAAGTCTAAACGGCTCCTAAATTCGCTTTTTGTTTATAAACAAGATCAAAATTACAGAGCCTATAATCATAAAGAACGATAATATTTGTCCTTCTGTTAATACGTTAAAGATGTATCCAATCTGAGAATCAGGCTCACGAAAAAATTCTATAAAAGAACGAAAAATTCCATAAAATAGAAGGAAAGAAGCGCTTATTATACCGGTACTTTTATAGAATTTTCTTATAATAGTTAAGATGATAAATAATATTAAACCTTCAAGCAAAGCTTCAAGTAATTGAGTAGGATAGCGACAATTTGCTAAATCTGTTGGAAAATTTATGCAAAATTTGGATGCGATTTTTCCATATAATTCTCCATTTATAAAATTTCCAATCCTTCCAAAAAATAGTCCCAGCGGAGCTACAGATGTGACAAGATCAGTAATTTTCAAAAAATTAATTCTATGCTTTCTTGAAAAATATAGAATCATTAGAGTCGCGCCAATCAGACCACCATGAAAAGACATCCCTCCATGCCAAATAGCAAAAATTTCCAGAGGATTTTTCACATAAAAACTCAGATTATAAAATAATATATATCCAAGCCTTCCACCTATCATTATTCCCATTACTATACAAAATAACAAAAACTCTTTTTGGTCAGCATTGATATGCAAACTTTTTCCTAGTTTTGATTTCTGTATCCATAGATATCCTAATGAAAAAGCTAATATATACATAATGCCATACCAATGAATCGCTAATGGACCTATTTGTAGCAATACCGGATCTATAATATACCAATTATTCATAAAATTCATTTTATATAATCTAATTTATAGCAAAATCTTTAACTCTGTGTCTAATATTTCAAAAAATTTGACTCAATGTATACAAACTAGTATACTTTGTATATCAAATACAAAAGATAGATACAAAGTATGGAAATAATAGAAATAGGCAGAAATATCCAGCAAAAAGAAGGCTTTAAGGCTTTTATTCCGAATCCTTTCCCTCCAAAAGGTGGATTTAACTTTAACTCAAAAATACTAAAAAAGAACGATCAAGCCACAAGATTGGTTGGAAAGCTTGATGGAATTACGAAACTTTTGCCAGACGCTGATTTTTTTTTATTAATGTATTTACGAAAAGATGCATCATCATCAAGCCAGATTGAAGGTACTAGAGCTACAATGATTGATGCCATTGAGGCGGAAGCAAAAATTAACGCTAATATTCCTGAAGATGTTGATGATATCTTACACTATATTAAAGCTCTTAATTATGGAATTAATCGAGTTAAAACTGATAATTTTCCGATAAGCCTGAGATTTCTTCGAGAACTTCATGGTAAATTGATGGATCAACAAGCTAGAGCAAGTCATTTTTCAGACCCGGGGGAGTTTCGCAAGAGTCAAAATTGGATAGGTGGTACTCGTCCAGACAATGCACAATTTGTTCCTCCACCTGTAAATGCAATGCAGAATTCTTTAGCCGATCTGGAAAAGTTTTTACATGCTGATGATGCTAATTTGACGCTTATTAAGGCAGGACTTATTCATGCTCAATTTGAAACAATCCACCCTTTTCTTGATGGCAATGGACGAACAGGAAGAATGTTGATAACTTTTTATTTGTGGAAAGAAGGTTTTTTGGAAAAGCCGGTTTTATTTTTATCATCTTTTTTTAAAAAGCATCAAAAACTTTATTATGAAAAACTTTTTGGATATCATAACGCACAAATAACTGACTGGCTTGATTTTTTTCTTGATGGCGTTATAGAAATAGCCAATGAAAGTATATATACGGTTGAATTAATTACACAATTACGTGAAAAAGATAGGCAAGAAATACAAAAACTTGGAACTCGTGCATCGCAGGGTGCAACAATGATTTTGCTCAAACTTTATACGCAACCTATTTTAAATGTCTCTACAATGCAAAAATGGACAGGATTTACAAGGGCTGGAGCACAAAGAGTGATTGATCGTTTTATTAATATAGGAATTCTTGTTGCAAAAAATCAGGACAAAAAATATGATCAATCGTATGTATATAAAAAATATTTAGATATTTTTGCTCATTCATTTTAAAAAAAAATTGACATAATAAAAATTAAGCTGTAATTTGCAACCTAAACTATGTAATTTACAACCTAAACTATTTAAAAAAATGGAAAAGTTAATAACAGATGAAAGGAAGATACGAGTGTTGACTGGTATTCTGGCTTCATGTGCTTTCGTAAACATAACTGTCAGGGCATGTTCAAAAGATGTCAGGTTATCTTCAGGAGCTGTATTATCTCAAGATCAAAATCCAGAAACAAAAGGAATGGAGTCGCCGGAAATAGAATATTATATGGATATTTTAGCTGGAGACAACACAGAAGGCAGAGTTGTATGTACAAATGGCTGTGAGCAAGCAATGCTAGAATTAGCAGGGTTCTTAGAACTTAATGAAGTCATGCCTTTTGGTGAGTCTTATGAGTATACATTTCTCGCTGATGTGTTAAAATTAGAGCAGACATGTGTTGCAACGAATGTGGCAGGTTATGTTCCTGGCAAATCGTCCAAATTTGACAACAGTCCAATAATAGTTGGTGCTCATTATGATGGAGTCTCCCCACCACCGCGGCTTCGCAATCACCATTTGTCTCCAACAGTCAATGCCGCAAATGATAATGCTAGTGGAGTCATAGCAGTTATGAGCATGGCTCAATATTTTGCTCAGCATCCAACTCAACGACCAATGATTTTTGTATTGTTTTCTGCTGAAGAATATGACTACTTAGGCTCAGAAGAGTTTGTCAATGCGTTAAGTCAACGAAATATCATACCTTATATTATGTTAAATTTTGAAATGATTGGAAGACCAATGAATTTCAAGGATGAACGCTATAGTACTTTCACCATAACAGGAGAAGATCTATCGAATATTGATGATGTTTTAGAGCGCATTGTTGGTACTGGAGGAGGGTTTGAATGTGCAATACCTGAAATACAAGAAAATCATCTATATGAAAGATCGGATAATTGGGCATTCTATAGCGGTTTCCATATACCAACCGCAACAATTACAGCTGCTCCAAGAGATAATGATGATCCATGTTATCATAATGCTTGTGATAAACCTTCAAATTTAGATTTTGGTCATATAGAATGGATATCTACTGTAGCAATAGACTTCTTAGAACAGGTAGGCAATAACCAGATCCAAATAGAATTGTCAAAGCAATAAAATATATTAGTTGATACTTTAGCGCTTAATCAATATACTTATACTGAGTATTCTTTAAATTTATGAAATGATAGATGAACACAAAAACAAAGTTCTTGGACGCTTAAAACGAGCAAGGGGGCAAATAGATGGTATTATCAAAATGATAGAAGGTGGAAAATATTGTGGCGATGTTTTGCAACAAATACTTGCGCTTCAGGGCGCAATCAAAGGAGCCGTACCTGTGATTCTAGAAAGTCATTTGCATACATGTGGTGAAAAAAACTTGTCATCAAAGGATCCGATAAAAAAAGAAAAATTCATCAAAGAAATAATAAAAATTTGTGATTTATCTATTAGATGAAAGTAGCAATTCTTTTATCGGGAGGCGTAGATAGTAGTGTCGCGCTAGCTTTACTCAAAGAGGCTGGACATGAAGTAAAAGCTTTTTATCTCAAAATATGGCTTGAAGATGAACTGACATATTTAACTAATTGTCCGTGGGAAGAAGATTTGAAATATGTTGAAGCTGTTTGTAAACAATTCAATGTTGAACTTGAAATAGTGCCAATGCAAAAGCAATATCATGATAACATTGTAAGCTATACATTGAACGAAATAAAACATGGAAGGACACCAAATCCAGATGTGATGTGCAATAATCAAATCAAATTTGGAGCTTTTTTGGATCAGTTGGAACTTAAAAATTCACAGTTTGGAGTTTTGGATAAAATAGCTAGCGGACATTATGCTCAAATTTTTGAAGAAAATGGGATTTTTTATTTAAAAAAAACGCCAGACCCAATCAAAGATCAAACTTATTTTTTGTGCCGATTATCGCAAACGCAACTTTCCAAATTAATTTTTCCAATTGGACATCTTAAAAAAGAAGAGGTTAGACAGTTGGCAGAAACATTTGATTTGCCAAATAAAAACAGAAAAGATAGCCAAGGACTTTGTTTTTTGGGTAAGTTTGAATTTAGAGATTTTTTGAAACATCATTTAGGAAAAAAAAAAGGAGATTTTATAGAATTTGAAACAAATAAAAAAATTGCAGATCATAATGGCTACTGGTTCTATACGATAGGACAACGAAAAGGTCTCAATTTATCAGGAGGACCTTGGTACGTAGTCAAAAAAGATATTGGAAAAAATATTATCTATATTTCGAAGTCTTATCATGAAGAAGATAAAAAAAGAAATGAATTTTTTGCAAAAGAGATGAATTGGTTTGAAGGACATTTGCCGAAAAAAAAAGATTTACAAGTCAAACTTAGACATGGAGAAGGAATTTATGACTGTAAAATTGAAGAAAAAGACGATTTAATTCATGTAAAACTTAAGCAAAATGATCAAGGAATAGCAGCAGGACAATTTGCAGTATTTTACTTGCCAAAAAGAAAAGCAAATGATGATGAAATTTGTTTGGGGTCTGGGGTGATTTGTTCAGGAGCCTAAAGATTGCTCAAAAGATACCTAGCAATCATATCTACCTCAATATTTACTTTCTTGTTTTTTTGCAAATTTCCTAAATTAGTATGATTGAGAGTAAATGGTATTAGAGATATTTCAAAACTTTTTTTCTTTACTTTTGAAATTGTCAAACTAACTCCATTGACAGTGACAGAACCTTTGTGAACTATGAATTTTGATAAAGCGGATGGTTTGTTGATCGTTAAAATCCCCCCAACCCCCTTTATCAAGGGGGCTTGAATGATTTTTGCAGTACAGTCAACGTGCCCAAGCACAAAATGGCCGTCCAAAGTATCTCCAACTTTTAATGACCCTTCTAAGTTTACAGGATCTCCAATTTTCAAATCACCCAAATTAGTACAGTTGAGCGTTTCAGGTATTGATTCCACTTCAAACCAATCCGGACCAAGTTTTGTAATGGTTTGACATACTCCATTTACCGATATTGAATCACCAAGTTTCTTGTTTATTAGAATCTCTTCTGCTTTTATAATTATTTGCAAATTGTTTTTATTTTTTTTGATATCAAAAATTTCTCCGATTTCTTGTATAATGCCTGTAAACATTTATTAAATTTTGAATATTTAATGTTAGCATTACATAAAATAGCAATTTAGTAAATTACATTTTTATAAATTTTACCATTTTTTTAAGTTCCTTGAAGGAATTTTGAAAAATCATCTTGTAATTTATTTTTGTTTAAACTCGAAGCGCTTTCGAAATTTTATAAATAATAATTTCAATTTATGCGTACATTTAATCAGGTTATACTTCGCGGACTGGTTTCGGACATTCCTATGGTTAGGAACACAACAACAGACAAAAAAGTTGCTAATTTTGTGCTAATGACTTTTCGTACTGTTCTAGAAGACGGCAAAGAAACAGCTAAGGCTGATTTTCACAAAATTACAGCATGGCAGTCGCTTGCTGATATTGCTGAAAAATTTCTAAAAAAGAATTCTCATATTGAAATACTTGGAGAACTTCAAAACGACAATTACAAAGATAAAGAAGGCAAGATTCAATATACAAATAAAATTAATGCGGAAAGAATAGACTTGCTTGATGAAAAAGAAAAAGAAACTAAAAAATAGCATTGTAAAACTCAGAGTTGTCTTTTAGTTTTATCAAATTTGATTTAAAATTATGGCAACTCTGAGCAATTTCACAATGAATATCAAAATTTCAGTTATTATACCTACTTACAACAGGTCTGATATTTTACTCAAAACATTAGACGCATTAAATAGACAAAAATTTTTAACAGATAATTTCGAAATAATAATCATCAATGATGGAAGCTCTGACGATACTGAGAACAAAGTCACAAAATATTTGAAAATTAATAAAGATCTTAATGCAAAATATTTAAAACAAAAAAATTCCGGACAAGGGATTGCTAGAAATAATGGTATTGCTCACTGCAAAGGCGATATTATTGTGTTTATAGGCGATGATATTATTGTTTCTGAGAATTTTCTTACTGAACACCTCAAATTTCATCAGAAATATAAATCAGGAAATGATGCCGTTTTGGGATTTATTGATTGGCATCCTGAAATTCAAATAACAAATTTTATGAAATGGCTTACTAATGGCTCTTCAATATTTGGCAAATTTGGTGGGCATCAGTTCGCCTATGAAAAACTGAATGGTAAAGATATTGCAGATTTTAATTTTTTCTATACATCAAATATTTCTATCAAACGTGAAATAATAGAAAAAAAAGAAGATCAATTTGATTGTGATTTTGGAACTTATGGATGGGAAGATATAGAACTTGGCTACAGATTGCAAAAAAAATATGGACTAAAACTACATTACAACCCAAATGCAATTGCTTTTCATTATCATTACCTTGATGAAAAATCTTTAAAACAACGTATGCAATCTATAGGTCAGTCAGCTCATATCATCCACAACAAACATCCTGAACTCAAAAAAATTCCTTCAAAATTAAAACAATTGATTTTTTTAATTTTAGGCTCTTTACCTTCGCTTGCTTTGATTTGGTTGATGAAAAATATTTCAAAAAAATATACAACATTATGGTTTTATGCACTTTCAAAAAGATATTTTATGCAGGGACTTAGAAAATTCTAAATTTTGAATTTTGAATTTAGAATTGCTATCATTAGATTTGAGTTTAAAAAAATTAAAAATTATAAAAAATGCAAAAACAAAAAATATTTAAAAAAATTCTAGCAGTCACATTAATAGTAACTATATTGTTTGGTTACGGTTGTAGAAAAAAAGAAAGCAATAAAGATAAAAGAGAAACTCAGAAAATAACATTGCAGGTTTGGAATGTTTTTGATGATGCTGAGGTTTACGAACCTTTATTTGCAGAATTTAAGTCCAGATATATTGGGCTTCAAATTGAATATAGAAAATTCAATGATCCAATTGAATATTTAGATTTACTATTAAACGAGATGGCTGAAGGTGAAGGTCCTGATGTTTTTTTTATTCATAATTCATGGATACCAAAACATTATAAAAAAATTATTCCGGCTGATATCAGTTTTTTACCTGCAGCAGGATTTAAAGAAACATTTGTGTCGGTTGCCGCAGATGACTGTGTGCTGAGAGAAATTCAAGGTGATGGTGAGCAGGCGCAGGTAATAGAAAGAGTTTATTGTATGCCTATATATATAGATAATTTGGCTCTTTATTACAACAAAGAACATTTTGAAGAAGCTTTGCCGGAAACCGGTAAACCAGCTGAGACATGGGAACAGATAAAAGACCAAGTATTCAAACTAACTAAACAAGACAATAGTTTTGAGAAATTTGCTCGCTGCGGCATTGCATTGGGTCGATCAGATAATATCGCAAGAGCTTATGATATTTTGCAATTATTGATACTTCAATCCAAAGCTAATATCTACACAGAAGATGGCAGTAAAGCGATTTTTGCAAGTCAACAGGGAGTTTCTCCAACTGGTCAGGCTTATTTTCCGGGAAGGGAAATTTTGGAGCTATACACAGGATTCTCAAATCCAAATAACAAAGAATATAATTGGAATAAATTTATTTCCAATCCAAAAAGTCTAGAAAAGGAAATAACTCCATTTGTAAAAGGTAAAGTCTCAATGGTTTTAGGGTATTCTTATCTTTATGATACAATAGCTGACCAAATTGAACTTGAATCAAAAAAAGGTGCTAAAGTTATTAGCACAAAAGATATTGCTGTTGCACAAATTCCACAAATTTTTGATCCACAGGCTGGGGAAAGCAAAATTACATTAGCTAGTTATTTTGCTCCAACGGTTGCAAGGACATCTCAGAATGCAAAAATCGCATGGGAGCTGATTAGCTTTATGAATACAAAAGAAAATCAAAAATATTACAACGAAACAACGAAAAGACCAACGTCAAGAAGAGATTTGTTAGATGAGCAAACTGGTGATCCTATATATGGTACTTTTGTGAAACAGATAGGATTCAGTAAATCATTTAAAGTTGCTGACAATCAAAAATATGAAGAAATATTTTTAGATGCGATAGATTCAGTTGTGGAAAACAGAAAACGATCAATAGATGCAATCAAAGATGCTGAAGATGCCATTAATCAAATATTAGAAACAAGAAGGGTTTTTTGATATTTATATGAAAAAAATTACAAGATTTTTACTTTTGCTGTTTGTTTTTTTAATGCCTTTTGAGATTTCTGATATCATTTATCAGTCGGTTTCTTTTACGGGAAAATTTTCTATATATAATACAGTTTATTTACATCTCAATGATATTATTTTTGGACTTATTTTGATATTTTCAGCTTTTTTATATCAAAAGGAACAAATTGAAATTTATATAAAAACGAATGGCATTTTATTTAATTGTTTTTTATTTATAATCATATTTATTTCAATTCAAAGTCTTCTTTTAGATGTTAATTTTTTAGCTTTTAGCTATTTTTTTAGAATTATAGAGCTTTTTACTGTTTATGTTTTACTGAATTCTAATTTGACTAAATACAGCGAACTAAAATTTATTTTCTTAATGAGTGCTTTATTACAAGTTTTCATTGCCATTTTGCAATACATCAAACAGGGATCAATAGGTCTATCTTTTTTAGGTGAAAGTGTTTTGAGTTTAGAAACTGCAAATATTGCAAAAGTAGATTTTGGAAATACGCAAATAATAAGATCCTATGGCACTTTACCACATCCAAATATATTAGCAGCTTATCTCGCGACCGCTTTTTATATAGCTTTAAGTTTTTACAAAAAACAAAAAATTCTTATTTTTTTCTCTTTAATATTTTTAAGTATTGGCATTCTAATGACAATGAGTAGGGGAGTTATCATTTCTTTTTTATTGTCACTAATTTTTATCACAAGTATCTCGACTTTTAATTCAAAGAAAAAAAATAAAAGAAAAAAGAAATATACGATATTTGCTTTAATTTTCTTAATTTTCTACGTTATATTTTTGAATTCACAAAGTGTTTTTGAAAAAAGATTTAATTTTAGCGACATGCACACAATTTCAGAAAGGTTAAATCAGATAGAAATTGCCATCAAAATGATAACGAATAATCCATTAGGTTATGGTCTATCATCATTTACAAATCAAATGCAAAATTTTAACGACATTTCATTAAATCCTTGGGAATTTCAGCCTGTACATAATCTATTTTTATTAACCGCTTCAGAATTAGGTGTCATAGTAGCTGTTTTGCTTGTATTTTGTTTTTTGTATTCCATCTATATTTTTTATAAAAATAAACGATATTTTGATCTGTCTTTTCTGATTTTTGTTTTTTGTATAGCAAATTTGGATCATTATTTTTATGATATATATGCTGGACAATTATTATTTGTTTTTAGCCTTCTTCTCTTTAACCACAAAGACAATGAAAATATGTGTACCGATTCGAGCAACTAATATGAAAGATTTTCTTGGAAAATTGAAGCAAATTCAAAATTATAAAAAAGTTGATTTAATTGAAATTTGGCTGGATCAAATAGATGATTTGAATCTTGAAACAATATTTAAAGTTAAAAAAAAACCATTGATTGGTAAATTTATTACTCACTCTAAGAAGATAGGTATTTTGACAAAATTTATTGAACTTGGAGGAGAATTTATTGATCTTAGTGACATAGAAGATTTTCAATATTTTAATGATTTGAAAAAACAGCATAAATTTCAGATTATTGGGTCTTTCCATGATTTTATTCAAACGCCAGCTTTGCAAGAACTTGAAGAACTAATTAAGCATTGCATTGATTTTCAATGTGATATAATTAAAATTGCAACAATGATTCAAAAAAAATCAGATTTAAATGTACTAGAGAATTGTGTTGATATGATTTCCAAATTTGCTAAAAAAGCTATTGTTATTGGCATGGGAGATTTGGGAAGAGTAACTAGGTTTGGTTTAGGTGTTTTTAAAGATAATTTTTTGACTTTTGTTGCTTTGAATAATCATGAAAAAACTGCCGAAGGACAAATCACTTTAGATGAATGTTAAGAAATAACTAAAATCAATTAAAAATTTTAAAAATGACACTCCAAATAGCTATCGTAGGACTTCCGAATGTAGGTAAATCAACACTTTTTAACGCATTAACAAAAACCAAAGCAGCAATAGCCGCTAATTATCCGTTTTGCACAATTGATCCAAATGTCGGAGTTGTAGAAGTTCCTGATGAGAGAATGAAAGCAATTGCAAAGATTGTTAATCCTCAAAGGATATTGCCAACAATTATAGAATTTGTAGATGTTGCGGGTTTGGTTAAAGGAGCAAGTACCGGTGAAGGTCTTGGAAATCAATTTTTATCACATATCAGGGAATGTGATGCTATATGCCAAGTACTTAGAATCTTTGAAGATTCGAATGTTACTCATGTAAGCGGAATTGTGGATCCTCAACAAGATAAAGAAATCATAGAATCTGAACTAATTATGGCTGATTTGCAAACTGTTGAAAAAAGACTTAACAAAGCGAAATCTGATTGCAAATCGGGCGACAAGAAAAAAATAATATATGCTCATTTGGTGGAAAGATTATTTCATCACTTAAATGAAGATAAATTGGCATCATTAATGCTTCTTAATGAAGAGGAAAAAGAAGATTTAAAAGATCTTCATTTACTTACAATGAAACCTATTATGTATGTATTTAATGTTGCAGAGAATCAAGTTGCCGATTTTGATCTTGAAAAAACTAAAAAAGATTTGGGAATAGATATCAATTGTGAAGGGGTAGCTATTTCAGCTCAAATTGAATCAGAATTAATCGATATGAGTGAACAAGAGGCAATGGAATTTCTTGAAGATATGGGTTTGAAAGAAAGTGGACTCAATTCGCTGATTCGAATCGCTTACAAAACTCTTGGTCTTAAAACATATTTTACAGCAGGGGAGAAAGAAGTCAGAGCTTGGACGATAAAAAGTGGTACTTTGGCGCCACAAGCTGCAGGAGTGATACATTCTGATTTTGAAAAAGGCTTCATTAGAGCAGAAACAGTATTTTGGAAAGATTTTATTGAATGTGCGGGCAGGGCAAAAGCCAGAGAAAAAGGATTATTGAAATCAGAAGGCAAAGAATATGAAGTCAAAGATGGCGATATAATGGAATTTTTGTTTAGTAGTTAGGAAAAATGGCTGCCAGACTAGGATTCGAACCTAGATAGACGGGTCCAGAACCCGTAGTCCTACCGTTAGACGATCTGGCAAATTTTAATCTTTGCTAATTATTTGATAGACTTCCTCTATCGCACTATCTTGCTTTCCTTCCAGACTATTTATAACAGCATCGCATTGTTTTGAAAACTCCATTTCTTTTATAAAACTTAATTTTCTATTTTCAAGTTCTTCTTTTGCCATAGGACTTCTCTGTAAAATTCTTCTTTCGAGAGTGTTCCAGTCCGGCACAGTTATAAAAATCGTTAAAAGCTGTTCTTGTGGAATAATTTTTTTTATCGATTCAGCTCCCTGCATATCCACTTCACGCAATACCTTTTTACCATTTTTCAATGCTTCCAAAATAGGTTTTTTGAGAGTTCCATAAAAATGATCTCTACCATGCACATGAGCCCATTCAAGAAATTCCGCACTTTCAATTTTTTTCAAAAAATCATCCTTGTTAATAAAATTATAAACTTCAGCTTCTTTTTCATTTGCTCTTGGATCACGTGTTGTACAAGAAATAGGAAATATCAAATCAGGCATTTTCTTTTTTATTGCTGATATTATGGTACCTTTACCAGCTCCTGATGGACCAACGATAAGATAAAGTTTTCCTTTCATTTAGTAGTTAAAAATTTCATATTTTTTCATCTATTGAAGTTTAACTGTAATTTCGATATAATTACAAGATTTAGTATGAAACCCTAGAAATTTTAAACTCAAAATTTTTAAGGCTCCCTACTTTATGAACAAGTGACTCCCCACAAAGGGCTCCGCCTATCCGTAAAGTAGTCTATCTGTATTATAATTTCGATAAATTATAACAGAGTAGGTAAAAATCAAAACAAAATAAACAAAAACATCACTGAATTCGTTCAGTAAAAAACAAAAATAAAATAAAATTTGATAGGTTTCAATTTAGTAGGGAGACAAATTATTGTGCAGTACGTCTTATTGCTTAATATAAATTAATTTTGTAGAATATTGCTGTTTTAATAATATATTTATCTTATGCTCAAAAAAACAGTCCTACTTAGCTTTTTTATAATTGCAAGTTTTTTGTTTATATCCTGTTCAAAAGAGGAAACAGCATCTGAAATACCGCCAGAGGTCACAGAGCTTCAAGCTGCACTTGAACAATTTCAAAGTTTCACCGAAATAGCAAAAAATTTCAGCGATATTCAGCAACAGATGCAAAATATTCAGGAAACTGAAATCGAATAAATCAATTCAAAAATAATTTTTAAAATATATTAATTTAAATATGAAAAAAATAATAATTACATTCATTTTGTTAACTGCATTTGTCCCAACATCATTTGCTGCAAGTAGAATAAACAGAGATGAAATTAAGAAGCAATTTGAAGAAAAGGTTCCTGAAGAAGTTCAAAATCAAATAGAAAGTGCTGTATATCAAGTTGGATATCAGGTACTGAAAGTTGGCCTCACAAAAGCATCGGAAGTTTTGACTAAAATTACTGCACAAATAGATGCGATGCCTACAAGCAAACTCAGTGAGGATGCAAAAAATATACTGAATTCCACAGTCAAAGATCTTTCAACGTTTATTGGTGAAGAGCAAAGCAAGCTAAATAATGCAAAAGCTATACCTGATCTCAAAATTATCCAAGAGGATATAGTTGCAGAAATAAAGACAGTAGTAGGAGCAGTTCAAAAATATATGATTGATAATGCAGATCAAATAGCTGCAAAAACAGAGCAAGCTATCAAAGTATTAGAAACAACCTGTGGAGCCGATACAACGAATCTTCAAGCGATGCTGGATGATTTCAACACAAAAGTCGCTACTGCAAAAAAAGAATTAGAAAATTCCGACCAAACTCAAGAAGAATTAAAAAATACGGCGAAGAATTTTGATCCAAGTGTGTTTGCAACTGAAATACAAAGCTTGACTACAGAACTGCAAAGTTTAGCTACTCAATGTAAACAATAAATCTATCATTTTGATTTGATCGTTTTGTTTGCAACTTTTTTCTTTTTCAAGATTATTTCTTTGTCTTTTTTATCTATCTTAATAGTGTCTCCGTCTACACAAGTCCCATCAAGCAAAGCGTCTGTTAATTGATTTTCAATATATTCTTCTATTTTTCTGCGCACAGGACGAGCACCAAAATCAGGATCGTAACTCAATTCAGCAAGATAATCAAGAGCTTCATCACTTAGTTCCAATGTAATTTTTTTATCATCAAGCCTTTTTTGTAATTTATTCATATGCAGTTTTACAATGCTTTTTACCATGTCGTGCGTAAGAGGCTTGAACACAATTATTTTATCAACTCTATTTATAAATTCAGGTCTGAATTCTTTTTTAAGTTGATCCAAAACTTCGATTTCTTTCTCTTTAAAAGCTTCTTCAGCCCTTTCAAGTTCAGTTTTACCTAATTTGAATCCGACTGATGCCGCTTTTTCTGTCAAAGCATGAGCTCCAATATTGGAAGTCATTATAATAACAGTATTTTTGAAATCCACTTTTCTACCTTTTCCATCTGTAATATAACCATCTTCAAGAATCTGCAACATCATATTCAGTACATCTTTGTGAGCTTTTTCAACTTCATCAAAAAGTATTATGGAATATGGTTTTCTTCTAACCATTTCTGTCAATTGACCACCTTCCTCATAACCGACATATCCGGCTGTAGTACCCGTAAGTCTTGAGCTATTATGTCTTTCCATAAACTCACTCATATCTATTTTTATCAGCGCATCTTCATCGTTATAAACTTTCCTGGCAAGAGTTTTCACAAGCTCGGTTTTTCCTACGCCTGTTGGACCAAGAAAAATAAATGAAGCGATTGGACGATTTGGATTCGATATTCCTGTTCTGCTTCTTCTGATAGCTTGAGATACAGCAGTGACAGCCTCATTTTGACCAACAATATGTTCTTTGAGTTTATCCTCTAATTTTTGTAAATTTTTAATTTCAGACTGAACCAATTTCATTACTGGTATACCTGTTATTTTTGAAATAACTTTGGCAATATCTTCGTCAGTAATTTGAGATCTTTCACTTCTAGGAATCTTAATTTTTTTCTGATTATTTATATCTTCTATCATTTTCAGTTCAACACTTCTTAAATTTGCAGCTTTTTCATAATCTTGACTTGATACCGCAGCTTCTTTATCCTGAATAATTTTTGTAAGTTCCTGCTGTAAATCTTTCACTTTACTGTTTTTTGGTCTGACAAAAATGCTTTTAAAAGCCGACGCTTCATCAAGAGCATCAATTGCTTTGTCCGGTAAAAATCTATCATGAATGTATCTTTTTGAAAGTTTTACCGAAGCCTCCAAGGCCTCATTACTTATCCTTAAATTGTGATGCTCTTCCAAACTCTCCCTTATGCCAAATAATATTTGACGCGTAGCTTCTTCAGAGGCTTCATCTACATTGACTTGTTGAAATCTTCGTTCCAAAGCGGCATCTCTTTCAACATATTTACGATATTCAGTAATTGTTGTTGCTCCAACTATTTGAATCTTACCTCGAGATAATGCAGGTTTGAGAATATTTGCAGCATCAAGGGATCCTTCAGCGCTTCCAGCACCAATCAGTGTATGAATTTCATCAATAAAAAGTATCACGTCATCTTGAGAGGCGGCCTCTTCAATAATTTGTTTAATTCTTTCTTCAAATTCACCTCTGTATTTTGTGCCAGCTACAACAGAAGCCATTGTAAGAGAAAGTATTCTTTTGTTAAGCATTTTCTCAGGCACTTCTTCTTTTACAATTTTATGAGCTAGTCCTTCGATAACTGCAGTTTTACCAACACCAGGCTCGCCAGTCAAAACAGGGTTATTTTTTGTTTTTCTTTGTAGAATTGTAATAATCCTCTCTATTTCTTTTTCTCTACCTATTATTGGACCAATTTTTCCTTCTTTGCATTCTTTGACGAGATCCGAAGTAAAATAATCAAGAGCTGGAGTTTTTGATCTTTTTGGCGACTGTTGACCTGGCGCAACTGGCTGTTGAGGATCATTATCTCGATAATATTGATCTGCCTGCTTGCCAATCAAAACGCCATGAAGTCCATTTAAGAAAAACTCTAAAGGATTCATCATATGAGAAGGCATTGGGCCTTGCGCAGACTGATTTCCATTTTTCATTTCATTAAAAATGTCAATAATTCTAGTTTTTATATCCGAAGTCCTAATCTTCATATTTTCCAAAATAACAGTCGCCGCTGTATTTTCTTGGCCGACAATTGCAAATAAAAGATGCTCGGTGCCAACAAAAGAATGTCCGTATTGATGCGCGCATTTCACAGCTTCTTCAATTACATTCTTTGCAAAACCACTCAGTCCACCACTTTGAGCAGGAGTCTGAGCGTTAGCCGTTCCAGTAATTCTACCAACAGTTTTCAATACTAATTCAACGTTTTCTTTTGAGACACCAAATTCTTTTACAATTGAAGCCCCAAGAGAATTTCCCTGACTCAATATTCCCATAAGAATGTGTTCTGTGCCAACATAGGTTGCATTAATTTCTTTTGCTTTTTCTTGTGCGTATATCAAAGCCGCTTTTGCTTCTTTTGTAAATTTACTGAATCTATTGAATTGTTCTTCCATGGTTTTTGATGATAAAGAATGAAAATTCTGTTAAAAGTTTTTAAACTTTGATAATTTTAACATTAATTTGATGAAATTTCTTGCTTTATAGCTTTACTTAGAGTTGAAAAAACTGAGCTTTGATATATTTTGATATAAAAAAGCTTTATCTTGTAGCTACATTTCTGTATTATGTAGCTATACAATATATTTTATGAATGAAAAAGTCTAGCCTTATTTGCTCAATTACCGTACAAAATAAAAAATATGAATACAGAATTGAAAAAATTCATGATGAAAGTACATATTTGGAATGCAAAGAGGCAGCTATAGCTAGAGAGTTTCTTAATGATGATATAGCGCAAGTTATATTTAGTTTGCCAAAATTAATTTTGACACATAAAAAAAATGAGTACAGATCAAAACAAACTATAAGATTTCGTGTGACTGGCGAAGAAAAGCAAAGATTAGAACAAAAAGCTGTTGATAGGGGATATCGCACATTAACAGCCATGATAAAAGACGCTGTTTTTTTATTTTGAATCATATACAATAAGATTATATGAAAAATTTATATTTAATTAACAGGCAAGGTTCAAACAAAACAACCCTAGATCTATTCAAAAAATCAGCAAAAGAAAAATCTTTAAATGTATACGAAATCGATCCCCAAAGACTTGATTATAGTAAGAAAAAAAATCTCGATGAAAAAGATTTAATCTATAGAATATGTACCGATGACAATTCAAAACTTGCAGAAGCTTATTTGACAAATAACAAAGTAAGTTCTCTATATAAAAATTACAAGTCATCCATTGCAAATTTAGATAATGTGATTGGTTATTCGATAATACATGAAAAATTTAATTTACCAATTATTAAGACAGTATTTTCTTTAACAAACGATAGACAATTATTAGAAATTTACGTCAATTATTTAGGAGGTTTTCCTCTTATTATAAAAGCAAAAGGAGGCTCTCATGGTATTGGAGTCATGAAATTAAATTCTTTTGATTCACTATTGTCAGTAGCTGATTTTTTATTAAAAAAGAAAGAATTATTCATACTGAGAAAATATATACAACATAAAAAACAAGCAAGATTAATAGTTCTTGGAGATAAAGTTATTGCAAGTCTAGAGAATTATTCTATTTTTGATTTTCGAACAAATGTTGGTCAAACAGAAGCGCGAAAAAGATCTATCGTGAGTTATGATGAAGAAATAAATAAAATTGCAATTGCCTCTGTTGCATGTCTAGATCTTGAATTCGGCGGTGTAGATATACTCTTTGATGAAATCGACCAAAGAACTTATATATCAGAAGTTAATTTCCCTTGTTTTTTCGGTAATACTCAAGCTCTTAGTGGTATTGATATTTCAGGACAAATTATTGATTATTTAATTAAAAAATCAAATAAAAATTAGATGGTGCCGAAGGAGGGAATCGAACCCTCACTCTCTTGCGAAAACACGATTTTGAGTCGTGCGCGCCCGCCTTCCATAGTACATAAATTTGGTGCCCAGAGTGGGAATCGAACCCACACTCTCTTGCGAAAACACGATTTTGAGTCGTGCGCGCCCGCCTTCCATAGTACATAAATTTGGTGCCCAGAGTGGGAATCGAACCCACACTCTCTTGCGAAAACACGATTTTGAGTCGTGCGCGTCTACCAATTCCGCCATCCGGGCGAATATATTTTTATGTACGGCGGACAGGTCTACCAATTCCGCCACTTCGGCAAAAAGCTTTCTAAGTTTAAAGAAAACCTGCCCGAATGGCAAGGCGGGAATGAAAAAGAGAAAAGAGTATTTTATGATAAAATCTCTTTCACAATTTTATTAACCAAAGTTCCATCTGCTTTGCCTTTTACTCTTGGCATTAATGCTCCCATTACCTTGCCGATATCCTGCATAGAAGATGCTCCAACGGAAGATATGATTTCTTTGACTACTGCTCGAATTTCTTCTTCTGACATTTGTTCAGGTAAATATTTTTGAAGTATTGTTAGTTCTGCTTGCTCATTATCAGCCAAATCTTGCCTTCCGCCTTTTTCAAATTGTTCAATTGAATCTTTGCGTTGTTTCACTTCTTTCATCGCAAGCTCTATAGTGATTTGATCGGTAACTTCCTTGTTAGCTCCTGAAGTTTCATATTTTAAAATTGCACTTTTCAATGCTCTTACAGCATTAAGCGCGACAGTATCCTTTGCAATCATTGCTTTTTTTAAATCTTCTTGGATTTGTTGTTTTAGGTTCATCTTGAGAGAAATCAATTGGTTTTGAAGAAGATAAGCTTTTTATTTTAATTAGTCAAATTTTTACCAAAAAATGATGAAAGGGTAACTGCTCACCGCTATTTGTTATATATCACTGTGTCATTCCGTACCACGAAGTGGCCACGTTGTGG
>CAZEDK010000020.1:0-31923 GCA_964511025.1 uncultured Candidatus Peribacteria bacterium
AATAAATCATTATATTGTTGATTTTTATTGTCCTAAATTAAAACTTGTTATTGAATAAAGTGGTACCCTTTAGCAAGACAAAATTTTGAGGTATTTAAGATAGAATATTATGGAAATTTTATTTGATTTTATATTTGTTTTTAAAGGTATTGGAACTGCACTTTTGTTTTAAAAATTGTTTACAGGGCTTTAGATTGATTTATCTAGACAAGTTATTTTTGATTGTGTCAAGTTTTTGCCGGTATATCTCTGCTGGAGTCTGATAATTCAATGACTGGTGCGGTCTGCGATTATTATAGAAATCAATGTATCTTTTTAAGTTTTCATGAGCTTCTTGTACTGTTTCATAGCTTTTTAAATAAACTTCTTCATATTTGATTGTTCTCCATAACCTTTCAGTGAATATATTATCCATACACCTTCCTCTGCCATCCATGCTAATTGCAATATTTTTGCTTTCAAGTGTTTGTGTGAATTCAATGCTTGTAAATTGTACTCCCTGATCTGAATTAAATATCTCTGGCTGATTTATCTTTAAAGCTTTTTCCAATGCTTCCAAACAAAATTTTTCTCTCAATTGAAACTGGCTAAATGTGAGTTTTTTTGGTAAAATTAAAAGATCTTATAATTTATTTAAAGAAATGGCGATAACTAGAGGACGTAACGCACCATCAGAAGATAATGATCCTGCAAAACCTCCTATCCCATCTTTACACCCAGAAAATTCACCCATGCCGCCAGAAGCAGAAAGTGTGGTCAGTAAAGTAGTAAGACCTCTGGCAAGGACATTAGTTACAGATAGAATACCAACAGAATACAAACCTATAGAAATAAATGGTATACAATTTCCTCATCCGAGTGTTGATATTTTAACCCTGGGAAAAGATGTATTAAATATTTTATTACAACGTATAGAACATGAATGTATACCAAACCTTAATCCAAGAAATATATTTGAGCCTGGAGAAACTATAACTTTTCTAGATCAACAAATAATATCTTTAACACAAAAAACGGGTGTTTCACCCACACAAAGAAGAACGAGTGTTTCACCCACACAAATAAAAACGGGTGTTTCACCCAAACAAATAGCAATAGATAAATTAGCTAACCTACAACAAGCTAAGAATACCGATGATCACACGGCAGCAATAGAAACTTATGCCACTCTATTATATTTAATTGATAATTTTTCTATTGAAAGTGGGCACAATTTCAGGCAAGCAAGCTTTAGTACGGCTGATATTCGAGAACAAAGAAGAAGCGAAACTGCAAAGACTTCAGCTATATTAGAAAGACCGTTGAGCCCTCCTCCTGTAGTACCAGCAGCTAATCCAGATGCTGCTGAATTGGATGATGAACATTTGCCTATACCTCCTGTATTGAGGCAGCGAAGAGCAGGTATCCGAAGATGGATAACAAGAGCTGTAGCTGCCCTTGGATTGCTAGCAGGAATGAAATATGGAGGCAATTATGTGATTCAAAAATATGAAGAATATCAGACTCAACAAAGAATTGAACAAGCTGATCAACCTTCGAATAGTGGTATACAAGATTACGATAGCTATAAATTCCCCTCTCCATCACCTAGCCCTGCCCAATCATCAGAAGAAAAACCTCAAGAAGAAGTTAAAAAACTAGGGATTGATCAATATCCAACTTTGGATGAACTTGTAACTGATCCTAGCCAAATTCAATAAAAAATGAGAAGCCAAAACGCACAATTAAATGCAAGGAATCAAATTGCTCAAATAGAACAAGATACTGATCTTGACCATTTAGGAAATCTTTTGGATCCAATTAATATACACCATGGTACTGTTAGCAATGAAGAAGCAATAAGGGTACTACGTTCATTAATAATTATATCCAGATATTTTCCAGGCTCACTCGATCAAATAACTGATATAGATTTGATTGATATTAAGCCTAATGTATATGGAGTCCAGTCTACTATTAATGTAAATACAAACAGAAAGTCACTAGCTGCAGAAATAGTTAGCAATGAGATTACAGATTTAATTGGAAGACCTATAGAAATAGATATTGCATATGACACACCTGAAGAAGAAGCTTTTTGCACTCTTCAAAGTATTAGGTTCGTATGCGTTCACAATACTATAGCTGTAAATATGTCTCCATTTCATAATATAAATATAACAGCAAATGGGTCCATTAATATAACAGGCAATAATATTGATTTCCCATTGCATACTTCTTGTGAGCTAATAGAGGAAGCACTTTGTTCTAGGGGAAGCATAAGAAATATGGGCACTAGTATAAGGAGAGATCTTGCATATCTTTTTTCATCTGACTTTTGGCATAATGGACCAGAAGGCATAAGAGCACCACTTAGAGCGGATAACTTGAGAGATATAATTCAAGCACAGATAGAGCAAGCATATCCTGCAGGGAGTATTGATGAAATGAGACGTATTAATATTTTGGAACATAGAAATCTAATCTATGAGATAGTTCTTCATAAAATAAACCGATTGGAAGCGGATAGACTTTATAGAACGGCAGGAAATGGACAGCCAAATGCTGCGAAGAAAAAAGACGCTGATAATAAAATATTGGAAGCTCAAAACGAAGCAGCTTCAAGCTGGGAAGAGGGATTTATCAATCAACGACTAATGGCAGATAAACCTGAAAGAATAATAAGACATGCCTCAGAAGAATTTATTTCAAATCCAGCTAATAGAGAATTTGCAAATCCTAGTCAAATAACAATTACTAGCTTAGTTAATCAAACTATAGATGAAGTATTTGATACTCTTGTTGCTACTAGTGGACGTTGGGCAAAAGATGAGGCAACAAGTTTGCAAGCAATCAGAGCAAGTCAATTTCCTGGATCTGATGCAATCTTTAGAACTCTACAACAAGAAGTTGTTGCTCATAGAACTGTTCCAGGAAGTGCTAGAGCTAGAGTAAAAGGAATGAAAGGAGCAGGTCTGGATTTTATATACGCATATATACGTGCAGTAAGCCAACCTCCAAATACTTTTGCCAATGCATTTGATACTTTCAATGAGAATGAAGCAAACAGAGTTATCGATTCAATGGTAGAAAACTTTTTTTTAGCAAGAAGAAGAATAAGATTTGTTAAACACATGGCAGCAATGGAAACTTATGGTAATGAAAAAACAAATGCACATCTCGATAATCCTGCTTCAAGAAAAGCTTTTTATAATAATGAGTTTACATTACGATCAAGACATAGCTCCGGATCAGGCAATCCTGTAAATTATGAAAAAGAAAAAACAGGAAATATATTCGAATTATTTGAATTAGAAATGATTGAAGATCCATATTTTGACGATAACGTTTCAATCCTAGATAGTACTACGTTTTTTTTCGATTTAAGAGAAAAACACGAAGTGAATATTTGGAATATATATATGGAAATAAGTGAAGCATTATCAAATGGCACAATTTCGATACCTGAACATATAATTATTGCAATGGCTTTTTTGGATGATATAGAAACAAGAGTATTAACACCTATACTTCAAGATAAAATAAAAACTAATCTTGAAATATCAGAAGCGCTGGCTGCTGCGAATATTGAATCGGGTAATTTACCTACAAAAAGCAATATAGTAAATATAGGAGAAATATTAGAAAAAGTATTCTCAGCAGAAATAAATAGCTTAAATTCTGAAGCTAAAAAACTTGAAAGACATCAAGTCCAAGAAAGAAGAAAACCTGGCATACTGGGAACAATTGAATTTTATACACGCTCATTTAGAAGAAAAGCATCGCCTGAGGGAATGCTTTTATTAGCAGGAAGCTGGCTTTCAACAAGCCCAAAAAGATGGCGCAGAGTTATAGGAAACAGCTTGTTATGGGCTGCTGATCCTCATCAGCAAAAGCTTCCTTCAGGTGACGATTCAAACAAAAAATAAATAATTATTATTAAATGCTCCAAACAAAAAAAGACTACGAAATACAAATAGTAAAATTGTTAATAAAACATTTGAATGCAAAAACAATAGAAATAAACGATGCAGGAGTTATTAGCTACTTAGTAGAACATTCCCTTAATTTAGAAAGTCTAAAAGAACTTTTGGGACTATTACAAACAGAGTACCCGTTATTAAAAGAGATAATTGATAAAGAAAACTCAGAAATAAAAGAAAACACTGAAGTTCTAATCTCCCGCTTTGTACAAAAAATCATAAAAGACAATCCCCTACTTGCCGCCCAAGTTAGTGTAGCAGCCATGGAAAAAGGCATAAATATTGAAATACTCAAAGGACGATTCCCTGAACTCAATAAGTATATTTAAAAATTTACAAATTTATGCTAAAATATTAGGATACCTGTTTATCCTAAATTATGGCAGTAAATACAGCAGTAAATTATAATGAAGATTTAGATAATACTCCCGCTCAAAGTAACGAAGTTTTAGCGCCAATTATATTGTCTGATACAGAGACTAGGGCATTAAGCGATGTGAAAGAAAATGGAGGAGCACATAGAGCTCTTGCTAAGATTTTACCATTTGACAGGGGTGGAGTAGCTACAAGACTAGGAGGAGTAATGAGCAGAGTCCCTGGTTTAAAAGAACTAGTTGATGAAGACGCATTAAGATTAGGAGAAAGAAAAATAGATAGAGAAGAAACTGTAGCTGCATTAGATGGTGCACATGAGTATGAACATGAGGTTTTTGGCAGAATAAACGCTTTGGACGATATGTTCTTAGCGATAGAGAAACTAGATATTGGCGTAGATTTGGGATTAATGAAAAATAGATTAGATCAAATAGGATCTTCATTTCAAATAACAGTCAATGCCAGAACTGAATTACCGAATGAATTAATTTTATCTCAAACACTTAACTTTGCTTCACAAAAAGCAACTGAGCAATTAGCTGCATTAGAAAAAGATTTAGCTCTGCACATAAATCAAATGATAGAAAGGCGAGTTACAAATATTCAAAAAACAATGAATTGTGGTATTTGTAGTAATACAAGTATAAGAAAGCTTTCCAAACAATTAAAATTATTAAACACTGCAAATTCAAATCTAAATCCGCCAAACAGCATCACATTAAAAGAAGCCTTGCAAGAATGTAACAAAACGGATTTATTGCTTATAGAAGAAATAAGAGATTTGGATGTAGGACATATAGACACAGAGCCATTCCAATCAACTGACTTACCCCAAAGATGGCAAGCTTTGCAAAGCAGTTTAAAATCTGTAACTACAGCTACAGAAGCTTTAGACGCAATAAATCAAGTAAAAGAACTTCGCAATGAATCACTTGACATGCTTTCTTCACAAATCTCAACAGCATACGAAGCTTATGACACCTTCGTTAGTCAAGTAGATCAAACTGTACGTTTTAGCAGAAGAAAAGATAGCGGAAGAACAAAGAGAAGAATAAAATCACTACAAACAAAAATTGATAATACAAAACGAGAAGGCGGAGATCTTAGATCTATTATAAAAACCTCAAAAGAAGAGCTTCAATATATCGCAAATAGACTCAAAGAACTTGATGAAATAGTAAGTGATCTCAAAAAAAATGCAGACTTGCTAAGACCGGCTCTTGCAAATATGGGACAAGAGGCTGGCGAATTAGTTGCGCAAATTGACAGACTTCATGCAAACGGCATACAAAATGTAGATGATGCAAAATTATTAATCACACTGCAAAGAAAATTTGAAGTAATTAAACTCAGATATCAACAAGAAGGACTTGATAGCCTTACAGGATTAACTGAGAAAACAATGAAAGAATCAATTCCTGAAATGGAAGGAGAAATGAGAACTAATTTTAATACAGCTTATACAAAAATATCAGAAAAATTAAATGAAGCAAAAAAAGCAGGATTAATTAGTGACGATTATATTCAACGTTTCAATGAAGGTTATCTTAAATGCACAAGCAGCAAAGCAAAAACTGACTATCTAAAAAGAGAAAAAGATAAACTTATTGAAAGTTTAAAAACTAATGCCAAATCAAGAACTATTTCTGTCAACGGAAGGAATGTGACAATTCATAACATTGCTGAATTCTCAGATACAGTAAAAAAAGAAGCTGGTGATTACAGAACAACAGTAATTGAACCGGAAGCTAAAAAAGAAATAGAAGCCTTGTATAGAGAAAGACTTGAATCATTTGATCAACAAATAATTGACTTTAATACTAGAACGCAAGCAGAAATCGACAAAAGAATTGCTGACAGAAATCAACAAATTCAAGCCCTAAAACTCCAAGCTGTTCAAACAAGTCCATTAATTATCGGAACAAATGCTCAAAGCAGTAGTACTGCTATAAACAAACAACAAATAGAATTACAAATAGCAAATCTTGAAGCTCAAACAGATCAAATAATTGGAACTGCAGTTAGAAATGAAGCAGCATTTCATACTGCTAGTGTAAAAAACCAAAAAGATCTATTAGAAAAGCAAATGAAAAAAGAGATCGAAGAAAAAGCAAATACAGCATACGGACAATTATTTATCGTTGAAGTTTCTGAAGGTGTATATGAATGCAGTAAAATTCAACCAGCCAACGGTACTTTTTTCACACTTAAAGAAGCAGAAATTATAAAAAACGATATAGTATTAGGATCCCAAAAAGCGAAATCAGATATTACAAAAGCAAACGAAATAGGCAAAGAAATTGATACTCAAATAACTATGATGTCAGGACTTCAAGATAGTCACGAAAAAGTAAATATAAGCAATTTATCAGAAGTAACTGCAAAACAAAAAACAGTTTTGAGCCTAATGACTCAAATAAGATCATTAAGAGGAAAAGACATGAAAAAAGCTAATAAATTATTTACTGAATTGCAAGCAGCAAGATCAGAAGTAAATGCTGCAATTTTGAAATCATGCAACGGTGATAAGGCAAAAGCTGCTGAACTTGTAAAAAATCTTGAAACTGAAATGAATAGTCAGAGTAAACAAGCAATGCATATAGCACATGATTTAATAAAAAATCTAAAAGATGCTGGCCAAAATAGTAAAGATGCTTATTGGCATGCTGGCCTAAGAAAAAACTGGAGCTTTGGTCAGGATTACGGCTCAATGTATACAAAAACACGCACAGATCTTATGAAGCTTCGCGAGAAAATGTTTTTCCAAACCGAAGGCTGGACAGATTTTGAAATGACAACATTAAGACGAGATATTGATGAAGTAATTGCACATGATAAGCCAAGAATTATATGGTCTCTAAGGATGCCAACTATATTTACAGGAGAGAGAAGAAGGGAGGATAGGATGGAGGAAACATTGAAACGAGCAATGCTTGGAAAAACTCTAGATACAGACGCTATTGGCTTCATAAATAGAATTTCTACAACTTTAATAAAAAGAAGAATTTGGTACAGACCTTTGTCCAAAAAAATAGAGCTAATTCAAAATGCTATAACAGCAAATACTACAGCGCTTGCAGATAGCACAATCACAGCTGAGGCAAAAGTAAACCTAGAACTAAGAGCACAAAAATTAGAACAACGTCTACAAAAACTAAAAATAGAAGAAACAAAAAAAACTGATGTACTAATACATGCTGGCATACTAAAAACAAAAAGATCTCGTCCTCTTGCCTGGCCAATTATGGCCATTAGAGAATCTTTCTCAGGACTTGGAGAAATTTTTGATACAATATTAAACAAACCGGAAGATGGGTTTGGAGCTTACGCATAACATGCAAAACAATATTTTACACAATAAATCTAGTCTATTTCGCAATTTCTCAGCTCTCAGTTCTCGGTTCTCAGCTCTATATATGGTATAATCTAAAGATTATTTAGAATAATTAAATTCTCTGAATTGAATGCAAAATTAGACAAAAACAAGGATTTGTTGAGAGAAAGCAGAATTATTTTTGAAGAGGCTATTTCTGCAATTCCGAAGGTCGAAGCAGCAGGATTTGAAACTGACATGGAACCGTCTAAAACCCGTGAAGAACAGCAAAGAGAACAATTACTTGAAAGAACTCAGCAAAGACTTATTGAAGCTGCAAATGAGATAAGAGATGACAAATCAGAAAATCTTATATGGCAGGCTCTTGAAGCTTCACATATAACTAAATCCTCTGATCTAAATAATTTAGAAGCAGTAAAAACTTTGTTAAACGCACTAGACGGAGTGCCATTTGGAACAAGTCCGAAAGAAAAAGCTTTACATGATTATCTAGGAAACAAAGCACATATAGCTTTACTTACTAAGTGGGCTGTTCCACCAAGTAATCCAGATAAAGATGAAGAATTCAAGCAAATCTGGAAAAATTTTAATGCAACAAGCGATACAAATACTATTATAAATTTAGAAGAATTTACAGAAAACATGCGAACTAATTTGAGAACACTCGAATTATTCAGACAAAGAATTGATACAAAATTAATATCAATAAATACAGCGGAGCAAGCTCATAAAAAAGCAAATTTAGGTAAAAATATAGTTGAACTAACTCTACTTAAAGGCAAAAAAAATTTGAAAAATATCATTCCTGAAGAGTATTACTATATTGGAACTTTAGTAGGTGCAGTACTTATGTGTACTGAAAAATTCCGAAATCTTGGCATGGGATTTCTAGTTGCAGGTGGTGCGGGAGCATTACTTAATAACTGGGAGTACAAAGACCCCAAAGAAATTCCATCCGACACTTTTGCTTCAGTATATGGCAATGAAAACAATGCATTAATCCCGAGAAGAAGAAACAAAGCTATTGCAACACTTGAAACGATATCAACCCAAACCGCAGCTAGATTTGATAGCTTCGGAAGCATATATGATAAATATTTAACTTTGAAAAACAACTCTACTTTTCAACAAAAACTACAAGAAAAAGGCAAAAATATTGAATCTGAAGATGTACCATACTTAGATATACCTGGAATTACAAAAAACAATTGGCAGATAGCTTTTGAAGCTATATGGGTATTTGAACAAAAATTTGCTCCTTTATTAAAAGATCCTGTATTCCTAGAACAATTAAGGAATATGCCATTTGGCGTAGTAGCACCAATGACTGAAAAAATGGCATTCAAAAATCTAGGAGATAGCCATCAAGCTGCTCTTGCTTTCATAGCTGAAAAAGCAAAAGCTTGGGGGAAAGAAGAAATGGCAGAAGCTGGAAAGCTATTAGACAAAGGTAGAAGAGAATGGAATCCAATGAGTGTTGAGAACCAAATAAAAAGAATTTTAAATGCAGAAGGTATTGAAGCATTTGCAAGTTTTGATGCAGAAAAAAACCAGATGACAATATTTGGAGTACCTTATTATGTAGAGTTTATTTCCAAACCGGGAGACAAAGAAACTTTTTCATTTTCAGATAATGAAGTAAAAGGTATGAGACTAACTCCAAAAGGGCATGGAAACGATGTATTAAGTCAAGAAATATTCTATGAAGGTGCTTACAAGAACCCAAACAGAGAACAACTAGAAAGAAATGCAAAAACAGTTGTTATGAAACAAATAAAAAAAGATTTAGAAGATAAAGATAACGTCGTTAAATCATATGTAGCAGCAAGCGAACCTAAACTTGATTTTATAACAAATGAAAAAGGAGGAGGATCCTGGATAGCTGAAATACCCCTTAATCCGCTTTATTCCGCCAAACTGGGTAAAGTTAAATTCAAAGTGAGTACAAGCTTACACGAAAACATAGCTGGCACTTATGAATACTCCAATAACTATAGCTCAAAAATTGATGATGAAGCTACTCCTCAAATTGGCTTAAAAGAAGCAATAGAAGAAAAATACATAAACGATCTACAAAAAGATTTAGGGAAAGAGTTGGCAGTATTGCCTAGTAGCTTGCATATACGCAAACACGATGAAGACGGAACTAAAGCAATATTTGATACAAGCAAACCGCTAGATGTACAAATAGGATTTGAAAATAAACCTTGGCGCAGAGATCCATCGGGAGAATTAATTTCTTTAGATGCCTTGGCTGAATGGAAAAATGATAAATGGGAAATAAATGTAAACAATTTAGAAAATGATGCAGAAGTACAAAAGAAATATGCACATATAATCTTAAGTGATATATGCCGTGAGCTTAATTCGCTTGGAGAAGGTGGATATGAGAAGTTTATTACAGACTTCTTACCAATTTTCGAAGATATTCCTTGGTCATACCTTGTAAGCGGGTCTATAAATGAAGCAGAATTCAAACAATATGGCAGTAGCTTCTTCTTCAATATATATAAGATGATTGAACAAATAAATGATCCTAAGAAAAGTGCTGAACTTATAAATGGTTTAGTTACAGATGGTAAAAAAGTTTTAGCAAATATAAGAGCACTTAAGAAAACTGATCTCGACGGAAGCCCTAGAAAAGTATCAAAATCAGAATTTGCTGATTTATTCAAAGAATTCAGAGAAGTTAATGTACCGAACGACCTAAAACCATCAGCAGACTTCTTGTACAAAGAGCTTAAATTACTTGGCCTTGAAACAAAAGATCTCACTAATCAAGTTTATTTACGCTTTATAAATGAAACTCAACAACATATCAAAGACTATGAAGCAAAAAATGGTAAATTAAGTACTGAGAAAAAAAGAGAATGGTATGCGTATGTTGCTCAAAAATATGTAGATACTTTCACCATATATCAGTACAAGGCTTTCATGACTTACGACGATTACGCTCAGAATAAAGAAATCTTTGATATTGGTAATCTTTGGATCAAAGGTGTAGAAAGTTTTGAGACCAAAACTGAAGACTTGAAACACGAACTTAGATTAATGGCAGTAGAAAGACTATTTTTCAAAGATAATGTTTTCTACAAAAACAGCCCTGATGCAGTTAAAAAAGTCTTGAGAGCAGCAGCACTAAGAATAAGAATAGAACATAGATGTAAAAGGACATCTAGTCCTTGTGAATATTTGGATGAACTAAAAACTCGATTACCACAAACATTATGGCAAGTATTTTCAAAGGTTACAGGCTTTAATGAAGTCAATATCAATTATGGTAAATTTAAAGAAGCTATTATTGAAGGAGGACAAAGTGCTGGAGATGCTATAGATAGCATCATAAGATGGGTGGTTACAACAGTAGCTAGCAGCAGTGCTTTCCTAATTAAATCAATATTAGGAGCACTAGCAGAAGCTGGTATAGAAGTTTATTATGCAATCGAAATGGACCCTGTAGAATTTGAAAAATACAAAAGACTAAAAAGAGAAGCCGCACAACTTGACAGAGATAAAGCTCGCACTGCAGAATTAAATAGAAGAGAAGCAGAACAACAGAAGAGAGCAGAAGAACTAAAAAAGGCAAAAGGTGATTGTGATAATTGTGAAGATGATAGATTAACTCCTGCAGTTTTAAATGGACTGCTGTGCCGTGATGAAATATGCGAAGAAGAAGTACAAGGTTATGAATTCAGATCCAAATTGCCAGAAGAGATTAGAAATGCAGTTTATGACAAACTTAGTGAACCAGAACGTAAAGTCTATGAATTATTAGAACCTCAACAAAAAGAAACTTTTATAAGAAAAAGAGCTGATAATATGCTCGGAGCTGAAGCAAAAGAATCTAAGCATAGAATACAGCCTGAACTGCCAATAAATGGCTTCACTGACGAAAAGTTGTTATCAGAAAAAGATTTACTGCCAAAACAAAGATTTATTTTCCCTGGAGATATAATAACTGCAAAATCAGGTAACATGGAGAGGCATATATGTGAAGTCTTAAGAGAAGACAAGGATTCATATTATTTTGTAATTGATTATGCTAATGGTGGAAAACTTGCAAAGATAGACAAAGCAAATGCATATAAAAGCCTTAAATATAAACAAGCAACTAATGGTAATAGTGAATCTGGTGTAATAAACAGTAATGGAGTACTCGAAACAGTACGATTTACTGATAAAAAAGATTTAGATGATAAGTATGAAGTCATATTCAAGGATAATAGTAAACACATAGTAGATACAATTAGAGATACAGTTTATAGAAGACCTATATCTGAAACTGATCAAACAGTTGAAGTTAAAAAGAAATTATCTGTTAGTGGCCCAAACGAAACCTACATAATAAGAGATCTTGTAGATTATAGCCAGGAAGGGAAAGGAAGATATGATATAATGGAGGTAATGATTAACAGAGGAGGAATACCAAAAACCGTAGGAAGAATTTATATTTCTCCTGAAGGCAAACCTATTAAGCTACGAGCTATTGATCAAACAACCTTAGAGCCAGTAGGCACTATATTTACAGTTAACAGCCCTGAAGAAGCTAACAATATAGTAAATATGTTTTTTGATCTTCCTGAGAACAAAGCTTATACAGAATTAGTAAAAAATCTTGGCGACAGCGCATTTGGAATGGAGGTTAGCAATTGGGATCCTGTAAGCAGACAATATCCTACTGACAATCTACAATTAGCCAAATTATTCCTTGTAGACCCAATTGATGAAACGTTAAAAGGCTCTATTAGATTTGCTAGAAACCAAGAAGATCCAGCATTGGATGTTTTGAATAGTAGTGGAGCAACAATTGCTACAATACAGTCAAATCAAGATAAAGAAGTCAAAACAAATGAGTTATTAAAAGAGTTGGAAAAACTCCAGCCAAATAGAGAAACAATTATAAGTATGGCTAAACAACTAGCTGGTCAGAGAGCAGACAATATTAGCGTAGGTGTAGCTAATGATGAAAATGAAAGAATAAAATATAATAAGAAATATAATGGCTACATATTATTTGTATATGAAAACAACGTTTTGAAAGGAATGATAAGGTTAAATTATCTAACTACTGAATTTGAATATTATATCGGTGAACCAAAAGAGAGTATGAAAGAGTCAGATTGGGCAAGCTATAGAGGAGAGCTAAGCAACCTTCCTGAAGTTGTAACAGGGAAACGAAAACCTGAAATACTACAAGGAAATAATAGAAATGATTTTAATAAATACATTTTAAACAATCTATATAGTGAAGATAGTATATATAGTAGCCCTGAAGCAAAAGACAGAATTGAATCTGCAAAAAAGAATTTAAACAGCATGAGGGAAGCATCACCAGACATTAAGAAAATCTTTGAAGGAAATGTAATAAAAAATGTAAATAATTATTTAACTAGTCTAATAGATGTAAATGATTTTGCCAAAAACATTGAAGATAATGATTACCAAGTAGCAGTACAAATAGCATTATATATACTTGGAAAAGGTAAAACAGTAGGTATTATAGATGGACAAATAGGTGGACAAACATATAGAGCAATTGATGAATTACTAGATAATCTAAATGGCACGACTACAAAAAATAGCTTCAGTAACACAAGTATAATAGAAATATCTAATAAATTAAATGAATATCAGACTGGAAATAGTTATAATAATTGGAGCGAATTTTTAAGAAGAAACTATGCATATGAGAATATAGGAACTACTATGGATTCTCATAGAATAAATATTAACTATTCAGATCCCAAATTTAGGAACACAAACGAAGTGTTTATGTCAGATCAATTTGAACAATTAACAAAAGAACCTGCTATAAGTGAAAAAGCTAAGGCATTAAAATTAAACAGAAAAGAAGTTTTGGATGCATATGTAATATTCGCAGCAATAACTTCTCAAGAAAGTAATCCATCAGGTGCTTATGGAGGTTATGGCCAATTGGGGCAAAAGTTAATAAGACCATCTATTGGTTATCCCGAAAGAGCTATAGGTAGATATCAAATTATGCCTTTTGAATGGAGAGAGTGGTCAGACTGGTATTTAAAAGAAACTTATAAAGATTCCTCGTATGGAGTTATTCTACCTACCCCCAAAAACCAAGATATAGTAGCTTTTTGCAGAATGTTAGACTTATATAATGCAGCTAAAATCCTTCAGCCCAAAGGAGCTACAACAATTGAAGAATTTTCTGCCTACATCTCAATTAATTGGTACGGAACTGGTGGACAAACCCCAACAGACATGTTAGATTTGAATACCTTCTCAAGTGAAAAGCCAACTAATAATGTCGACCCATCGCCAAAAGAATACGCAAGCTCAATAGTAACAAAAGTAAAAGCTACACAAACTAATTATAACACTAAATACACTAGCAGATTATGAGATTAAACTCACCTTCTCAACTACCAAGCCTAGAAAACATACAAGCTTCTATAAAAACCAAATGTTTTGCATTACTTGCAGGAGTAATGGCTCTTACAGCAGCTCCTGAAATAGCAAATACTGCTAAAAGCTTATTAGGCCCGGAACAAGCAAATCTCCCCGCTGAAATAAAACCTTTAGTAGATAATACAAGAGAAGTTCTTTCTGCTGTAGCTAGCTTTGCCCCTACGGCACAAGCTCAAATAAGCGGTTCTGAATTTGATAGAGCTGTTAGAGATTCTACTACAAATGAACCAGCAAAGGAAGACAGAAGAGAAGAAAGGAGTGAAGAAAAAAAGCCAGAAAAAAATGATAATAAAATAGAAGAACCACCTTCTACTTATGATCCGCACGCAGAATTAGAAAAATTATTAGAAAAACAAGATTTCGGAAAAGATAAAGGCAGTTCGATACCTTGGGGTCCCTTAGAAGGTGTCCCTGAAGCATTATTGCATGCTCTTTATCTATTCGTAGCTGCTAGATTTGTTGGAGCTAATAAAAGAGATTTCTATAATAGCGGAATGTCAATAGGTACAGCAGCAATGTTTGATAGTATACGTACATTATTCACTATACCATTTGTTCCAATGGCGGCTGGTTCTTATGCTGCAACAATTCATTCCATATTATTAAAATCTGGAAGATTAGCCCCAGGGACAAGAATGAATGACAATTTAACAAGAATTGCCTACTATGGAGGACCTGTAGCTACATGGATAATTGCAGGATTAGATGTAGGAGAAGAAACTCAAGAAAAAATTATATCTTTACCCTGGCAAGCAGACCTGGGGGTAGTAAGCATAGTTTGCCCAATCATTACTTACTTGTTATATCGAGGCTATCGAGCTAGAATTACAGGAACCAATCCTACACCTTAATAGAAACATCTATGGCTGAAACACCAAACAATGGCGAAGGAAAAGGTGTTATAGGATTCATTCTAGACCAACTCAATCTAGGATCTATACCTGATCCACTTAAAAGAATAACAAAATTTGTTGGAGAAAGTGTTAAACTCTCAACAGCAATAACAACATGGATTCCGGAAAGATTACCCCTTGGTATTGGGCGATGGATATCAAATACTAGAAAACGATTTAACGCTGTTATTGATAGAATAGTACCCGACGAAAGTAACTAAAAACACCCCAATTTATTCAAACCATTTTCCGCTTGATCCATAAAAAGCAACAATCCCATATTCTTGGCAAGGATTATTTTAGTTTTTAGTTTTTAGTTTTTAGTTTTTAGTTTTTAAACGTGATATAATGATAAGATAACTTTAAATACTAAATTTTGAATTTTTTTCCATCCTTTGTCATCCCAGGCCACAACGTAGTCACTTTGTGACTTGAACTGGGATCCAGTAGGATAAACTTGTTTGTATTTCAAATTATATGAATAAAAATAAATACACTGTCGAATTGCTAAATTTTAAAGAACGAAGGATGGTTTTTGATCAAATTCCTGAAAACGCTTCAACTTCAGCAGAATCAAAAGAACTGTCAATTAGTCAAAAAGACTTTTTCATAAGAAACTTAGATCAGCTCTCGGGACTGCCAAAATTTAGCGATAACAAAGAAGGCGTTCCACCATCTGAAGACTATTTTGTAATGTGGTATTTGTTTAATCAACTGAAAGGCTGGCCAAAAGATGCAGGTCTTTTGAATAAAAGCTCTTTTATCAGTCAAATCTCTAAATTAAGGAACGAAGATGTTATAGGACAAGAGTCTATCATTGGTTTTGATATTAAAATGCACCCAAATGAAAAAGAACAAGATAGATTAGAGTTCCAGTCTTTTGGTCTAGACTTTTACAAATTAGAAGCCTTAAAAAGCTATTTAGTTACAAATAATCAGTCAACGGCTTTTATAAATTACAATATAAAGCTTACAGATCCAATTGGCACACCATCAATTGATAAAGAATTTGAGCAGAAACAAGCCAGACTCGATCAAATCATTCAATTGATTACAGATGGGCAGAATTTATATAGAGAATTTCAATCTCATTGTTCGACTTACAAACAATATCAAGAAGGCATGACTTATGCCATTGAATATAGGCGAACAATGGAGATACAAGCGACAGCAAAACAGTCTATTCAAGATAGATTTGCAGTTGCAACTGACGCTGAAAAAGAAAAATTCAAATTCCTTCGTTCTGCTCTAATGGGAACAGTTCAACCGAAACTAGGCACTGAATATCAAGGAGAACTAACAGACAAAACAGAATTACTCAACATTACAGAATTAAGAGATCAATTTTACGAATTTCATACTTTGACAATCAATCATCCGATTGATCCACCTCCGTCCAATATAATGCTTGCATGGATAGCCTTTCGATCAAATCCCGATCTCAAGAGAAAATTTACAGATTTAACAGTAAATCAAAAAATTACCAGCCAATGGATTGAAGAACACTTGTATTACAACAAGACAGTGCGCATGCCAGGCTTCTATTGTGTTAGTGGCAATTGGTATGTTACATATTACAAAGAACAGTTCTCTACAGCGCCAGAAAGAACTCTTATTCACAGTCCAATATTAGAACCGGCACTCGCTTTTGCCGATATCATCAAATATTCAAATTTTAATCCATCAAGAACATTTTTGAATGCAGATAACATTCGCAGGCTTCAAAATTACATAGCGGAAGCGCAAGAAATATCTGACGGACTACAACTAATAAATCAAATAATCTATGAAACTCGAGGCAAAAGTACGGAAATAGTACCAGCCATTGATCCAAGTGTTATAGATATTTATGATGAATCTTTACAAACTGGATATTTAAGCAGTCTTGGTTTTCATATGGTCAACTCCGAGATATCTGCAGGAAATGAAGATATAGTTACTATAACTTTTACTGATGATGCTCGTAATAACTACGTTTATAGCTACAATAGTGCTGATAGTCAACAAACACTAACAACTACTTTTGCTGATACAAATAAAACGGCAACAGAATCTGTCACCGGAGCATTTTTTGATTTGGTTAATGATATAGACTTGTCAGTAATTACGACACAAGTAGCTCCGGAAACAGTAACAATAGCAACACCAGAAACCATAAAAATCACTGAAACAGATAAACAAAAAACTTTTTTAACAAATAGAGGCTTTGTAGTTCCTGGAGAACCTACACTTTCAGACAATCAACAAACTGTAACAATTGCATTTATTGATGCTTCTGCAAATACAGTTTATAGCTATGAATACAAAGCTGATGGTTCGCAAACATTAACTAGAACTGTAGGTGAAGAAAGCACTTCTGAGACATCTAAAGCTGCGAAAGGACAGCCTTTTGGAATTTTGATTCCCGAAAGAGCTATCGCAAATCCAACTCCAGAAACCGCAACTAACGTTCCAGCATCTGGTACTGAAACATTAAACGATATAACTACAAAAGAAGCGTTTATTGCTTATTTAAATAATCCGGACTTGGATATTGAACAATTAAAAAATCTTTCTGCTGATTCTCTAGCTAGATTCACTGATGAAATGATGCAAACAACTTATAATAGCAGTTTTGAAGATATTGCTATTGGATATATAAATAATGGAACTTTATCAGATAAACTTGATAAGAAAATTTTCGAAGGATTTACAAAAGATGGAATTTTGCCATTAGATACATACATTAATAGCATAACTCAATCTCTACTTGTAGCTAATCAATTTAATAATACAGCAAAAAGTCTCGATATTTATACTGTTCTTTCAAAGAAAATATACGCAAGATCATTGGATACTTTGCAAAATGAAGCTCAAACAAAAGGACTTGGTATGAGAATTGCAGATGGCAATCTGAATCCAGAAAAACAATATTTCTTATACAAAGAAGGCGGAAAAGTAGTTTTTGCTGATTCAATTACAAAAGCCGTTCAAGAAAAAAGAGAAGCAGAAATGAATCCTGCTGATCAAGCTTTTCTTACAGCCATACAAAGAGTTTCAGGCGAAGGAGTAACTTTGCAAAATGTTGGTGAAATAGCATCTAATGTGCAACAATGGATAACCGAAAGCGATACGCTCAAAGATGCATTTGTAAGTGGAGACAAAACAGCTATTGATGCCATGATGAAGGCTAATCCTGAATTCGCGAAATCCAAAGAAGGAAGAATTATCAGCGCAATAGTGGAAGTCGCGTTTATTTTGAGATTTTTTGCTGGCATGGGACTTGCTCACGCGAAAGAAAATTCCCCTCTTTCTCAACTATATGGAATTGACGGAAAAGGTATCGAAAGAAGGCTCAATCCAGCTATTCCACCTCCAAAAGAAATCAAACTGGCAAGGTTAACTGAATCCGTGGAAATTGATTTCAATCAGCCACCTTATAACAATCCAAAATTCAAAGGACAAGTACAATGTCCACTGGAGAAGGTTGGAGAGCCGGGTAAAGAGAAAGAAGTCATAAAAGACAGAATTACACTTAAATGGAAAAGTGATAATACAACTTATACAGATGCGGAAAACAGAATTAATGATACTTCTACAAAATCAATACCAACTGACAGAACAAAAACTGACCCTCCAGATTCGTTAATCATGACTCTTCCGGCAGGCGCAGTGCTAAAAGGATGGAAAATAGAACCGGCAACTAAATAAATTCTTAACAATAATTGAGGAATTCAACTCACCCCCCTGCCCCTCTCTTTGGAAAAAAGAGGGGTGAAATATAAATTTATGAAATTAGTAAAAAAAGATACAGTTAGGCTTTTAAGGAAAAATCAAACTATGTGAAAAAGAACCCCTCTTTTCAAGAAGAGAGGGGCAGGGGTGAGTTCTTCACCTGCAAATTTTTTCCAACAAAATCAAAATAAATGACAACTCCGCCCTCACAACTCGAACAACAAAAAACCCCAAAGGGGTCCCCTTGGGAAAAGCAGGAAACAGCAAATCCTCGTCTTGAAATAGCTTCTCTTCGACAAACAGTTATAGGCAATGTAGACGGCAATCTTGAAGGTCAAAAAGCAAAAACCGCTGAAAGAGTGAAATTAAAAGATCAAGAAATAAGAGAAAAAATTGCGCAAAAAGAAGGTACTCTGCAAGAAAGAGTCGCGTTGGCAAAAGAAATTCAAGACAAAGAACAGCTTCTTAGTCTTTTTGATATAAATGGAGAACCTGAAATTCAAGAACTGGTGCTTGAAGAATTAAGTATTCGATATACTGCTTTTTTGACAACAATCCTTGCAAATCGAACAACTGTTATAAGCGTTGAAGATTTAAGAACCGGAAAAATCAAAGCGAAAGATATTTTGGGGGCGCAGACGATAGCGAAGACGGAACAAGAGAAACAAGTTTTAGAATATGTAGCCCAATTACAAAAATTAAATCCTCTACTAATTGTACTTCCTGATACAAAAACTAACTTCAACACTTGGAATACAAAATATCAAACAGCTCTTGATCTTTTACCGCAAATCAACCAATCTATTGAAAATGCTAAAGTTCAGAATCCATCAGGACAAGCACAAAAACAAACACAAGAAGATTCAAGAGGTATTTTTGAAAGAGGATATGATTGGACAAAAACACAATTAAGAAATACCGCGGATTTCTTAGGCACAAAAGAAGGAAAAATTGCCGTAATGGGAACTATTGGCGCTGTTGCAGGAACTTATATTGCTTACAGGCTAATCAGTTCACTGTTCAAAGTCAGCAAAGAAGAAAAAGAAGAAGGCAAAAGTGGAGGCTTTTTGAGCTGGGTGAAGAAAGCACTGCTTGGCGGTCTTGGGATTGCAGCAATATCGCAAGCTATTTCTAGTGGCACTGAAGCTTTGGGTGCTTTATTTAACACAAAAGAAGACGTAAAAAAATGGGTCATGGAAACCGCACAAAAATTAGGTGTAAAAGCAACTCCACAAATGATGGATCAAATTGCAGATCTTTTTATGAATACTGATAATAAATTAACAAGTATAGAAAAATTCGCTATGGCATATAAAATTTTAAGTGATGCAAATGATGAAAGATTAACTTTATACACAAAAGCGGCTGAAGATATCAAGAAAACAACCGGGAATGATGTATCCATGACTACTTTAAGAGTTGTACGCGATCAAAATTTTGCCGAACTTATGTCCGGAGATTTTAACCTGCATCAAACAAGAAACGGCTTTTTATCTGATTTTTTTGGGCAATTTGACAGCGAAATAGCCAGAAAAGCTTCTTCATATTTCAAAAGTGACGATACTGAAAAAGAATTAGCTACTTTGAAACAATATTTTGAAGCTAAACAAAAAAATGGATTCAAAGTTCCGGAAGATCGACCAAAATTGACTATTGAACAAGCTTTATCAATCAGTGTAGGAATTCCATTACCAAAAGATGCCAACAATCATCATACGCTTGAAGCTGCCGCTATAGCTTCTGCAACTGAAAAAACATCCGATGGCTATGAAAGACCGCAAGCTTTGAGAAGCACAGAAGATGAAGCGGTAGCGTTTGGCAGTGATTTAATAGGTATAGGGAAAGAAGCAGCCGCTTATGCAAAAAGAGAAATTAACCAACCGAATAGCGCAATTAATAAATGGATAGATGATCTTGTTGCAAAACCGGGAGTTAAATTCGGGCATCCTCTGGACACAGCTGGTGAATTGTATGCAGCTGTAGAAAAAGATGGAGCTAATATAGTAGTAGTTGGCGCAAAAGTACTTGTTTATTACGGAGGAAAGTTTTTATTACTATCCCAATTTATGCCTCTTGCAAAAGCTGTAGAAGGTGTGTTGGTAGGATTGGCTGATAGCAATAAAAGCGCTGTAGTTGAAGGTACAAAAGGTTATTTTGAATATGCTTTGGTAGGTGGTGCTGTTTATGGTTCTATAGGAATAATAGCAGGTCTCATTAAAGGACGACCAGATTTAGTCATGCAATCTGTCAGAAATGCAATAATATATCCAATTACATCAGCAGGTTTTGTTTATCGTACTGCTCATACAGTATCTGATTCAATGAGATTTACGAAAGAAGGTATGCGATTTTCTTCTGCTGCAAGTCCAATTTATGCAACACAAAAAAACGCATTGCTTAATTATGAACTTTTTCACAAATACGATGCAATACGTGAAGTGAAAAATGCTAAATTAAATACAGCTCAAATAACAACATTGCCATGGTCAAAAGATTGTATAAATGGAAAAACAAGAGAATTAGCTCAAGAAATGAAAAATACCTTTTTAGAAATGCTTAATCATGAAGAGAATTTAACACCAATGGGTACAGAATTACCACAACTAGATTCCGCCCAAATACTTGAATTTAGAAACAGAGTAAAAACTGTTCCTGTAGATGATTTGAATGAACGTTTAAAACTTTTCAAAACTTTTGAAGATTATACTCAAGCAAAATTATTAAAAATTAACCCTCGCTATATAGCACCGAGTAATACTACGCAAATGCTAAAAGATTTTGTCAAAGAAGTAGACGACTGGGAAGAAATGGTCACAAGTCATTTAAAAACCGCAAGAGCACTAAAAAACGAACAATTGGTACAAGAAGCAGAAACAATTGCAAGACAGGCAGGAAAAAATCTCAAAGTAAAAGCGTGGATGATTCCTGTTATGCGCAATTTAATGGAAATTGTAGGTTTAGCCGGAGCCGTACACACTATTTATGAAATTGAAAATGCCGACGACAAAAGACTTGCTCTGGCAAAAGTAACAGCTTCCATGTTGGAATTTGCAGGTGGAGCAGGTGCAGTCAAATCTTTATTAAGCATTGGAGATGCAGCTCTCAATGTTGCCACTACAGTTGCCGGACGTGGCAAATTAGACTTACTTACACGTCATCCAATATTAACAATGGTTTTGACAATAGCAGGCGGAATCGGAGCTGCTTATGGATTAAACGAACCTGTTGAAAGTTTGCTTAAATGGTGGGTTTCCACATTGCCACCCGGTTCACATGCTATAGGCGAAGAATTAAAAGACATCGCCTACAAAAGATCAGCATTCATAGCCACAGAAACTGCCATGAAATACGGATTCAAAACAGTCATCGGCAGAACTCTCATTGAAGGAGCGGCAAAAAAATTAGTAGGAACTGTAGTCGAAGAAACAGTAGCAGGACAAGTCAAAAGATTTGGAACGTCAAGATTAGCAAGATTTGTAGAGAGGAAAGCAACAGGTCAAATTCTTGCAAAAGCTTACAGATACTTCACAATAGACTTCATCAAAGTCATTATGACAAAAGGTGGATGGAAGGGCGCTTTAGCAGGTATTCTAGGTCCGGCAGATGATATCATTCCGGGGTGGGGACAAACAGCAGGTCTTGCAACAGATATAGTAGCCGCAGGATTTGCCGCATGGACGCTTTATGATTTAGGTCAACTCGGAATTGCAACTTGGAATATGATCGAACTTAATACCAAAATGAAATCAAGACAAGCAAAGCAAATGAGATCTGCTACGGTTGACAGTACAACAAAAAAAAGATTTGAAAAAAAGTTTGAGAAAGAATTACTGCCAAACGAATCTATAGATGAATTTCTTGGCAGAGTAGATGAAGCAAGATTATTTGACATAATTCATGACTCAAAAGATACAATTATTATTGATATCAGAAGAGACAATGAAGAAGGCTTTGAGAGATACACAATGGTTGCAGGAGAGTGCAGCAAGCTTGCGCTTTTTGATCATGACGGAGATACAGAGCCAAGCTGTGAGTTCAGCTATGAAGACGCAGCACTTCTAGAAACAGAAATGAAAGCAGCAGCTACAGAAAGGCAAAAAACTATCCCACCAGTTCAAGAAAGAATGGACAGGGTAGATGAGGTAATGGGAATCAAAAAAGCGGCATAATTTATGCTATTTATATATCGAATGTGTCCCTACATCAGTAAATAAAATATTTTCACTGTCTATAAATTCAAAGATAATTCTGTATGAATAATTTATAGAAAACGACCAAAATCCATCCAAAACACCATTTAATTTGTGCGTACTTAATTGAACATCAAAACAATCATTCCTAAATATTTTTTCTTTTTCTACTGCTTTTAATTTTATGTATTTAGGCAATTTTTTGAATTGTTTTTCGAAATGCGATGAATAAAATATTTTATTTATTTTCATCATATTAAATCAGCAAGAGAATTTAGTTCTTTAAGTTTACCTTCCATTTTTTCTTTACAAGCAATTTCTATAGCTTGTTTCGCCATTTCTTCTTCATATTTTTCAGATTTTTGAGATAATATTTCGAAAGTTTTTATATCAATTACTACTACTTCGGGTATGTTTCTATTAAAAACCAATAAAGGTTCTTTTGTTGATATTACATCATCAAAAAGACTTCTATAATTTTTCTGAATATCTTTGGATGAAGCTGTTTTTGGAATAGTATAGGACATAAAATTAGATATCTTTAATTATATAACTAAAAATATTATATTATATATAATATAGAAAATCAAATACCATATACCATATACTATATATACTAAAATGAAAGTAGTTTTCGGTATTTGAGGTAAATAAGACAAACAGTCTCCATATTAAAACTTTACATAAAATTAACTATGAAGTATCTTATTATCCTAATGTTATCCTAATGAAAAAGAAATTGCTAATTATACTGAAAAACTTGCCAATAGTCACAACACGCATTTGTATGAATTAACTTATAGAACCAAAAAAACCTTTGAGTTCGTGGCAAAACAAATAGAAGCAAACTAACTTTGAACGCCAACTTAAAAATAACATATGTCAAATTCGTCCTTAGAAGAAAAAAAATCAATATATTTGGAGCAACAGAGATATCTGTCTAATAGTTCAAATACGTCAAGGTATTTGCTCATGTTGTTACCTGTCCTCTCTCTGTATGTGAGTTGTCGCTCATTGATTAATAATGCTTTGCAGCTTGAGGTAGAAAATACTGACGCAGTGACGATGCCCGATATTCAACAAAATGGGATGAGTTTTTATGGAGTTCCGCTTCCAGCGCAAGAAACGTTAGAACAAGCAGCTAACTTATCAACAGTTTTAGCCACTTGGCCTGCGTACGACTGGTCTCCGGACGGCAAAATGCTCATGTTTCAGCGTGTTCCCGGAGAAAATGACCAATTATTTTTACAAGCTTCTCAGTCTTCTCCTTCTATAAGGATCACTCAGAATAAAGACTTAATCTCAGTAGTCGATGGCGTATTTGATTTCAATAATAATCTTTTTATTATTTTTAGAACAGAAAAAAGCTATCAACTAGCAATAATAAAGGATGGTACGCATACGCTGTTAACTTCACCAGGAGATAACGTTTTGGGTCTTAGAATCTCGCCGGATAGAACTCAATTGGCTTTTTCACTTTTGAAGGAGGGAGCTGTGGCCAGATCTATATTTGTTATGAGCCTTACTGACGGACAATATAAAGCGGAATTTTTGACAGGAAACGATGGGCACTGGCTGGCAATGGGCTGGTCTCCAGATAGTAAACAGTTACTTGTTCAAAAATATCTATCCGCAAGCGCAAGAGACAATTATAAGTGTGATGTTTCCGCAAAAACATGCCAGCTTATTGGTAAAAATGATCAATTTTCTACCAATTGGGTTATGATTAATAAGCAGACTGCTTATTACTTATCAAATGCTAATAATCAGGACGGTATTATAGATGTTTTTAAATATGATTTTGAAACACGTCAGTCATATCCAATTACTGATGGTGCTTTTGACGCAATAGAATTACGAGCTTCTCCGGACGGCACTAAGTTGGCATGGGCGAGCATTGAGGAAGGAGCGTATAAGCTTCATCTTTATGACACTCAAGATCACGAAGAAATTCCGATGCCAAGTGATATGCCTACTGGTCTAGTTTTCCCCAAAGCATTCAGTCCAGACTCAAATCAATTATCACTTGCCGTGTCGACTCCTTCAGCTCCTTACCATAGTTATGTTTTAAATTTGTCGTCTCAATCGCCGATATTGGAACGATGGACAACTAAGGCAACAAAAGAAGAGAACTTGTTGTTAGATGTAGAGCCAAAACTTATACATGTAACTAGTTTTGATGGAACCGTCATTTCTGCTTGGGTTTATATGCCACCGCCACCGAATCAAATGCTGAAGAAACCCAATGCAATGCTTTATATTCATGGAGGACCTAACGAAATGCATTATGTCCAGTTCTCACAATTTGTCCAGATGGCTTTAATGGCTGGAAATGCTGTCATAGCACCTAACGTAAGAGGCTCTAGTGGCTATGGAACGGCATTTGAGGCTTTGGATAATGGCTTGCTGAGAGCTAATACTATTCGAGACATAGAGGCTGTACTGGCAAGTACGGCAAGTGATTTTGATAAAATACTACTGTTTGGAGAGTCGTATGGAGGATGGCTGGCTTTCGCAAGCGCACAAGCATTAGGCTCTCAATTTCCTATCAAATGTGGTGTTTCGTATATAGGGATAACTGATTTGGTAAAATTTATAGAAGAATCACCATTACCTTTTCAAGAGCTCAGACGTGCTGAATATGGAAATATTGAAGATCCTTCAACTGAACAATTTTTGAAAAATTTATCTCCAATTAATAATCCGCCGAGTGTACCTTTTTTGATGATTGCTGGAAGACTAGATACGAGAATTGATTACAGGCAAGCTCTAGAGATGCAAGCAGTAATGCAAAGGACAGGGACTGAGGCACAAGTGTTGATAGCAGATACCGAGGGGCATGTCTTCCAAGATTCTCTATCTCAAGCATACAGGAATGCTGCCCTTACAAAGTGGATATCAACATGTTTTGAATGATATTTTTGACAATTTGTGAACGGTTTAGATCTAAAAACTCAATAAATATGCAACTAATAGCAGATTTTCAAATACTATACACCTCTTCCATCTGTTCCCCGCTCTTCATATCCTTAACGATATAAACTCCCCTAGCCTTTTCATCTGGTCCGTAGATTATTACTTTTGGTATGCCGAGCTTATCTGCAAATTGAAATTGCTTGCCAAGCTTCGATGCTTCATAAGCAATTTGTACTCTTGACCCTTTTACGCGTAAATTTTTTGCAAGCTTCAAGAGATCCTCTTTCATTTCTTCGCTAAACAAAACTACAAACAAATCTGCCGGTGCCGTATTAGCAGGACCCATATTCCTTTCAGCCATTAATGCACACAAAGGCTCAAATCCAACAGCAACGCCTACAGCCGGTATTTCTTCATTGCTAAATCTGGAACAAAGCCCATCATACCTTCCACCGCCAGCAAGAGATCCTGGAAATCCTTCAATGACTAGTTCAAATACTGCACCAGTGTAATAATCAAGTCCACGAACAAGTCTTGGTGAAATTTTGATATTTTGATCACTCATACCTACAAATTCACAAAGATTCAAAATTTCTTTGATTTGATTTAGGCCAAAAAGTGCAAGTTCGTTATCCCCTATTAATTTTGATATTTTTTCAATAACTACATTATTATCTTCATCATCTATTGATACAAATTCCAAAATTTGTGGAATTACATTTTCTAGAATTCCTCTGTTTTTTAATTCTTCTTTTACTCCATTTTCACCTACTTTATCTAGTTTATCTATTGCTCGATAAATTTCTATTTCTTTCTCTTCTGGAATTTCTAAATTTTTGATAAAACCTGTAACCATTTTTCTATGATTAAGCAGTATTTTATGTTCTGGGAAGCCAAGTTGATGAAAACCTGTTGATAAAACTTGCAAAACCTCACTGTCTGCAAGCATAGAATTGCTACCTGCAATATCTATATCACATTGATAGAATTCTCTTCTTCTACCTTTGCGGGCAGCATCAGCTCTCCAAACTCTAGAAATTTCATATCTTTTAAATGGTAAAGTTAATAGATTTCTGTGTTGAGTTAAATATCTTGCAAAAGGTACCGTTTGATCATATCGAAGTGCAACATGCCTATCACCGTGATCATGAAATTGATAAATAAGCTTTTCTTCTTCACCGTATTTGCCAGTAAGAATCTCTGAATATTCTATTGATGGAGTTTCTATTGCACTATATCCGAAACTCTGGAAAACTTTCTCCCAAACTGATTTCACATAATTTCTTACAATCATTTCGTCGCCATGCCTATCATCAAATCCTTGAAGCGTACGTGGTTCTATTTTTTGTGTCATTATAGTAAAAAGTGAATTAATTTGCTTTTTCCCATTTTTTATAATCATCGTGGGATCCGATATTTATCAGTAAAACTTCATTATTTTGCATAAAATCCAACATTACACGAAATCCATCTCTCAAATAAAAAGAATAGTAACTTTTAAGTTTACCATTTAATTTATGTGTTGATAAGCACACTTCAAATGGATTTTCTTTAAATAAATCTATTTTAATTGAAAAATCTTCTTTTATTTTATTTGGTAGCTTTTTGAAAGATTTTTTAAATCTACTACTTACATGTAAATTGATCACAAATTAAGTATTTAAATAATCCATTAATTTTTTAGTATCATTAAATGACTTTGTGTTACCAGTAAAATATTCAATATAAGCTTCAGTTGCAAATTCATCTATAGTTTGAGGATTATTTAATTTTTTAAGTTCTGCAATTTTTATTTCACAAACAATATCTTCACCATTTTCACTTTTATATAAACATTTCAAAGCACTTAAAGGTATATTTATCACTGATAATGTTTCTATTTTTTGCATATGAAATATTAAACTAAATCTATTTTAGTACATTAAAAGAGATTAATAAACATATTTTTGATGGGACGGACTATGGGGTTCGAACCCACGACCCTCAGGACCACAACCTGATGCTCTAACCAACTGAGCTAAGTCCGTCATATTATGTTTTCTGCCACTTCCTGATGCTCCCCGCCCGTACCGAACACTTATTTACTTATTCACATCTTATACTTGTACGTTCGGGCGGGTAACCAACTGAGCTAAGTCCGTCATATTATGTTTTCTGCCACTTCCTGATGCTCCCCGCCCGTACCGAACACTTATTTACTTATTCACATCTTATACTTGTACGTTCGGGCGGGTAACCAACTGAGCTAAGTCCGTCATATTATGTTTTCTGCCACTTCCTGATGCTCCCCGCCCGTACCGAACACTTATTTACTTATTCACATCTTATACTTGTACGTTCGGGCGGGTAACCAACTGAGCTAAGTCCGTCACGTTAAAGGGTTTTGGGAAAAGTATTACGTATTAAGAATTAGCAAACATCTAGATTGATTCTCTACTTTTAATACTTTTCACTAAACCATTAATTAATTTTTGTATAGTTGTCAAATGCTCTACCAACAAATTAAATTCGTTTTTTTCAATATATGCAAGGTCTTTTGCCAAAATTAATTGATTTTCTACCTCTGTCAACGAACCAAGTGCAATTTTGTAAAATTGTATTTTTTCTTTATTCCACTGTCTAGAAAAACCTTCAGCTATATTAGAACTTATAGATATTGCGGCTCTTTTTATTTGACTAACGAGAATAAATATTTCATCTTTAGGAAAATTTTTTGTAATTTTATAAATATTTAAAGCTAATTTGTGAGCCTCTTGCCAAGCAATTAAATCTGTAAATTTTAAAATTTTTCCCATTAAAAAAGCTTAATACTTAATACTAACCCCTGCACCCTGCCCTAAAGATCCAAATTTCTCACGTGTTTTGCGTGTGTTTGAATAAATTTCTTTCTTGGCGCAACTTCAGATCCCATCAGCGTAGTAAATATCTGATCCGCAAGTTCAGCATCTGCAACCAATACTTTGACCAAAGTTCTTGTATCCGGATTCATAGTGGTATCCCACAATTGCTCAGCATTCATTTCTCCAAGACCTTTATAACGTTGTATATTTTGATTTGTAATTTCCTCAGTCTTCATAATTTCTTCTTTTTCTTCCTCTGTCAATACATACCATGATTTTTTCCCTTTGCTGAGTTTGTACAAAGGCGGTTGAGCTATATATAGATAGCCTTTTTCAATTATCTGTGGGAAATGCCTGTAAAAAATCGTAAGAAGCAGAGTCCTAATATGCGCTCCATCAACGTCAGCATCTGTCATTATGACAATTTTATGATATCTAACCTTTCCAATATCAAAAGTCTCACCTATGGAAGTTCCCATAGCAATGACAAGATTTTTAATTTCATTATTTTCTAAAATTTTATCAAGTCTCACTTCTTCAGTATTCAAAATTTTACCCCTAAGTGGTAAAATAGCTTGCGTCTCTCTATTTCTACCCTGTTTTGCAGAGCCGCCGGCACTATCACCCTCAACAATAAAAAGTTCGCTAATTACAGGATCTTTTGAAGAGCAATCAGCAAGCTTGCCTGGCAGCGTCATACCTTCAAGTGCCCCTTTCCTAATGACAGTATCTCTAGCAGCCCTCGCTGCAAGCCTTGCCCTTTGAGCAAGAGAACATTTACCAAGAATAGATTGAGCATCTTTTGGATTTTCATCTAGAAAAGTTTGAAAAGTTTCAGCAAACACACCTTCAACAGCCGCTCTCATTTCCGCATTACCAAGTTTTGATTTGGTTTGTCCTTCAAACTGAGGATCAGGAAGTTTAACCGAAATAACAGCAGTCAAACCTTCTCTTACATCTTCAGCTGTAAAATTTTGATCTTTTTCCTTCAAAAAATTAGCAGATCTCGCGTAATTATTCAAAATTCTCGTAAGTCCTGATCTGAATCCTGTCAAATGCATACCACCCTCCGGAGTATAAATATTATTTGCATAGGTAAAAATATTTTCATTAAAAGTTTCGGTATACTGCAAAGCTATTTCCACATAACCGTCATCTGTTTCTTTTTCTGCATAAAATATTTTACCAATCCCTTCTTTATTATGATTTAAATGTTGAATATAAGATTTCACACCTCCTTCAAAATAAAACATAAATCTAAAATCCGCAGCATTTCTGTTATCTATAAATTTGATACTGATACCTTTGGTCAAATAAGCCTGCTGGCGGAGTCTTGTAAGAATTGTTTGGCAATTAAATTCAATTATTTCGAAAATAGAAGGATCAGGATAAAAAGTAATTTTCGTACCTGTATGATCAGAACTTCCAACAATTGCAATTTCAGACTCAGGATTGCCACCGTCCAAATAAACTTGCCTATACAAATTACCATTCCTCTTTACTTCAGCGATTAATTTTACAGAAAGTGCGTTCACAACTGACACTCCAACACCATGCAAACCTCCCGAAACTTTGTATCCGCCGCCTCCAAATTTACCTCCGGCATGCAAAACAGTAAGCACTGTTTCAAGAGCTGATTTGCCTGTTTTCTCGTGCTTATCAACCGGAATTCCGCGTCCATCATCTTCTACCGAAACAGAGCCATCATCATGCAAAGTCACATCTATATTCTTACAATAGCCTGCCATCGCTTCATCTATAGAATTATCAACCACTTCCCAAATTAAATGATGCAAACCTGATATGTCAGTCGTTCCGATGTACATTCCTGGTCTTTTTCGGACAGCCGAAAGACCTTCAAGTACTTGAATATTGGAAGCATCGTAATTCTGCGTCATAAGTATATGTTATTTTTTTATCGTATTCTTTTTGAGTCTCATACCGTGTATAGCTCGCATTCTAATAAGCCTTTTTGTTAAAGGTTTTTTTCTAAACCTGCTATTTCTGACCCATGGAACTATCTTCATGCCGTGAACCCTTTTATATCTATTAATTAAACGCTCTGAAGATTCACCTTCTTGCCTTACAACTTTTCTATAGACATAATGCTTTCCAAAAAATACTGCTGGAGCCATTTTTATAAATTTTAAATTTTGAATTCTTAATTTTGAGCCATTGCTTACCCATTCTATTTAATAATCAAAGCTAAATCAAGAGTATTTTATCTCTCAATTCTCAGTCCTCAACTGCATTTGTTCAAGTCTTTTTTCCAGCTGCTCTACAACTCCATTTATCGTAAAATCAGTAAAGCTTCTAATCTCTTCAAATTCCATAGGTTTGTTCAAAGTATCTGCAAAATAATCTCTCATAACAAAAGAAACAAGCTGCAATAATGTCAATTTGATATTACCTTCCTGATCTTTAATATTTCTAATTACTTTATAAGGATTTTCAAGCCCTGCAACAATAATACTTTCAGTCCACAATTTCAAAGTAATTTTCGGATCATTATATAACACTAAATGTATACCTGTTTCTCTTTGCATCTCAGTATTGCCAAGCAAAAGTATGGCAAGTAAAAAAGCCACAGGCACATTTTCATTTAATAAACGAACGAGCAATGCAGAAATGCCTGTCTTAGTACTGGATTTGATAAACTTCATCAGTATATCAATCAGTGTATCGTCTTTATCACGATGTTTCTTCTCATCACCCTTTATTGCCTTTGCTTTTGCTGTGTTTTCTTTCAACTGCTCAGACAGTTTTTCCATCTCTTCCGGACTCATATTTGCACCAGCACCCGATTCTATACCAAGCGATTCAAATGACATCAGCTAATTGTTAAGCGGCTTCTTTTATGCAAGCAAAAGTATCTTTGTAAATTCTACCATCAAATTTACATTGTTTTTTTTCTTTGAAATAAACAGACCCATTTTTCAAAGCATATAGAGTATAATCAGTACCCATAGCAACATTTTCACCGGGAAAATAATTAGTACCTTTTTGTCTTACAATAATATTACCAGCTCGCGCTGATTCTCCTGCATAAAGCTTCACACCACGTCTTTTGGAAAAGGAATCTCGACCATTTCTACTCGATCCGGCAGCTTTTTTATGAGCCATATTGCTATGTTAATTCTAAATTTATTATTTTACCGATGCATTTTAATAAATTTCTGTCGCCTTAGCAAGAGAAATTATGGATCAAACGGAAAACAGTTTGAATAACTAAAAAGACAACAAAGAATTTGGTAA
>CAZEDK010000021.1:0-31856 GCA_964511025.1 uncultured Candidatus Peribacteria bacterium
AAAATGCATCTTCTTTCTTAGCTTTATCCGAAAACCACTTTCTTTTTAGTATATTGTATCATAAATTGGAGAATCTTCTTACTGATCTAAATTCGATTGACAATGAGACTGGGCTATTTCAAGGTATCACGGCTTATCATACAAATGACATTGAGCTATTGCGAGGCATCCTATCTACGGATCCAAAAGAGATAAAAGATTTCTTAGATCAGCATACTGAGAATCCTGATGATTTGTTAGACGTTTTTGTTGTAATAAGAGACAGAGTCTTAAAAGACAGTGGCTTAACTATTGAAAACTTAATAAAAAAGCAAGAAGCACTTGAACGGCTAGTAGCTCAAGAGATTTCAGGTAGGCAAAAGGAAAGAGCGGAAGTACAGAAGCTAGATACCGACTCGCACTTAACCTGATTAATCGTTTTGAAATTCTATTTTTTTGTTTCCATCCGCTTGACTCTTGAGTTTCTAAAATGCTAAGATGTATCTGTTTATTGAGTTTTGAAAACACAATATGGAAATAGAAAATCTTAGCTTGCAAAATACATGGTGGTTAAAAAAAGAATTTATAAATGAAGACGAGAAAATAACTGATTATTACAGAGCAAAATATAAGATTGAACATGAAATATTAGAAGAATATCCAAAGAATACCGATGCCATAATAACACTGCGCGGTCCAAGACAGATTGGCAAATCCACGGCAATTAAATTAATAATCAAAAAATTGCTTTTGGAAGAAAATATAGATAGTAAAAAAATATTTTTTTTAGCCTGCGATCTAATCCGTGATTATAAAGAACTACATGAAATATTAACTGTATACCTTGATTTCATAAGACCAAAATTCCCAAAAAATAGGATTTATATTTTCTTAGATGAAATATCTTTTGTGCATGAATGGCAAAGAGCAATAAAAAGCTTAGCTGATTTTGGCAAATTCAAAAATGCAACAATACTTATTACAGGTTCGAATTTAATAGATATAAAAAGTTCTTCAGAAAGGATGCCGGGCAGAAGAGGAAAGCTCGCAAAGCTTGATTTTGAATATTTACCGATATGTTTTAGAGAATTTGTAAAAATTTTGAAACCTGAATATTTGGAAATGAATACAGAAGAACTTTATTTCAAATTACCAGAATTAAATAAGCTTCTGGATGATTTTTTGATTACAGGAGGTTTCCCTACATCTATCAATGCTTTTTATGAAAAAGGTTATATTCCGTCATATCTCTATCAGATATACACAAACTGGATAGAGGGAGATATAGGCAAAATTGGTAGATCGGATCGAACAATGTATACAATCACAAATAAAATATTTGATTACTACACAACCCCTATTAGTTTTAACAAATTAGGAAAAGAATCCGGGAATTTGGCGCATACAAGCATATCAGAATATCTGGATATACTTTCAAAATTATATGTATTGTCACTATGTCATTTTATCGACACAAATTCATTGAGCGAGGTTGCAAGAAAAAATACGAAAATATACTTCACAGATCCGCTAATTTTTCAATGTTTTTTTTCCAAAAAAATTGGCATAAATGATGCTCCATTCTTACAAATGCAGCGATCTCTTGAGAATCCTGAACTAAAAAGCAAAGTTATTGAAAATATTGTAGGTGAAAATCTGAGAAGAATTTATGGTAATTTTTTTTACAACGCTACGGCAAAATATGAAATTGATTTCGTTACCAAAAAATTAAATAAACTTCATTTTTTTGAAGTAAAATATAGAAATCAGATACATGAGAAAGAATTCGATGAATATAAAACACATGTTAAAGTAAATACTCTTTTAACCATCATTACAAAAAATAAACTAAAGAATGATTCTAATATCAATTATATCCCTGCAAGTATATTTCTATTAAAACTATCCCTCCACACTCAGCCCAAAATTCTCCCTCCTCAAAACTTTTAACAAATATAAAATCACTCCGTAGATAGCCCCACTAACGCCAATCAAAAGCAAAATTCCAATATTTCCAAGTTTACCGAAAATATCTTCTCCGAAATAAACAAAAGCACCCATAATGATTGCTGCAAATATGATTTTCGAAAAATTTGCAAATTTTAAGTTAAAAGATTTGTATTTGCGAATCGTAAAATATACTAAGATTAAGACCAAAGCTTCAGTAGCAATGCTTGCAACAGTTGTACCTCGAAAACCATAAGTTGGGATTACGATTAAATTGAGTCCTATATTAACAATCACAGAAAATAAATTAATATAAAGAAGTTTCGTCTGTTTCTCCATGGCAAGCAAAGTAAAGGTTAGCCAGCCTGTAAAATAAGCAAAAACCATTGCGAAAAGAAGATATTTAAAAGCTATATCAGAGCCCAAAAAACCTCTAGATAAATCAGTCAAAAATTTTGGTGAGCTAACTATAGAAATTAACGGATAGGCAAGCAAAAAACCTCCTATAAAAATTGGCATAGAAATCATAGTCAAAAAATCAAAACAATACTGCATAACGCGATCTACTGAAGCTTGGCTGTTTTTGAACATTTTTGTCATTGTTGGCAGCATCGAATTCATGAAATATAGAGGAACAACATTCAAGACCTCCAAAATTCTCATAGGAACAAGATAAATTCCAACCTCTGTCTCGTCTTTCATGACACGCAACATTGTAATATTAAATTTGAAATAAATTGTACTCAGGGCTATTGCAATTCCATAAGGTGCAGCTCTTTTTATCAAATGTTTCCAATAATCAAAATCAAAAGCGAATTTAACAGTAGCATATTTTGTAGCAGCCAAAAAAGTAATTAAAAATGTCAATAATGCTCCAAATGTTCCTGCAATTATAAGCAAATAAAAACCTTTTTCTTTATCTTCAGGATAAATAAAATAAATTGTCGCCACTATAAATGCCAAAGACAATATTTTACCTGAGATATGTGCTACCGTTACCCAAAACATTTTGAGATGATACTGCAAAATTGTACTAATACCGCCCTGCATTAACGTTAAAACTACAAACATTGAAGCCAAAACTATACCAAAAGGTAATTGTGTATCTTGATATTGTGGGATCAAATATGCGATCAAAATTGCAGAGCTCATCGAAAGAATCACCAAAATAAATCTTATTGAAAGCAAATTGTTATAAACTTTTTGTATATGTTCTTTACTATCATTCTCACTCATTTCACGTACCCCAATCGTAAAAAGTCCATAATCCGCAAAAATACTGAAAATCGCCAAATATTCATATATAGCGCCATAATTACCATAACCATCAACACTTAAATAATGAGTTAGCAACTTAAGAACCGCCAAACTCAAAAGAGCAAGCGATCCCCTTCCAAAAACCTGCATAAAAGTATTACTGATAATGGCTCGTGATTTTGACAAGGTAAAATTTTAGAATAAAACGACCAAAAAACTATATACTGTATACCATATACAGTGTACTATACACCATGTAATTAATTCCTCAACTTCCATGCAAAAAGCAGAACTTCAAGACAAGCTACGACAACTGCTAAAAAGCATAAAAGAAGGCGAGGACTATCTTTGACATAGATGAAAAAAAGGATAAAGGAAAAAGGATAAAGGATAAAGTTGCTTCCCCTGACTTCTGGAATAATTCAAGTGAAGCTCAACAAACACTAAAAGATCTAGCCTGTATTGAGAATACTATCTCCACTTGGACAAAATTAAAATCTGATTGCGAAGTAAATTTGGAAATTTTGGACATTGTAGGTGAAGACGGTAATGATTTTGAAGAAATAATGAAAAATACTGAAAAAATCCAAAAAGATTATGAGAAAGCATCTTTGGATTTGTATTTAAATGGAGAATTTGATAAAAATCCTGCAATTCTCACGATACATGCGGGGACAGGTGGCGTAGATGCTCAAGATTGGGCTGAAATGTTACTTAGAATGTATTTGCGATATGGCGAAATCCAAAATCTCAAAACTGAAATAATAGAAAAAACTGTTGCTGAAGAAGCTGGGATCAAAACTGCAATTATTAAATTTGAAGGTGATTTTGCTTATGGTTATCTCAAAAACGAACACGGTGTACATAGACTTGTAAGGCTTTCACCTTTTAACGCAAAAAATTCCAGAGAAACATCTTTTGCATTAATTGAAGTGATTCCTGAAGTTGAAGATGGTGACGAAATAGATGTAGATTCAAATGATCTTAGAGTTGATACTTTTCGGTCAGGCGGAGCCGGCGGCCAAAATGTAAACAAGGTAGAATCAGCAATAAGAATAACTCATATACCAAGCGGTATAGTAACGCAATGTCAAAATGAAAGAAGCCAACAGCAAAACAAATTGCAGGCGCTCAAAATGTTAAAAGGGAAATTAATACAAATCAAAGAACAGGAAAAATTAAATTCTATCAATGATATCAAAGGTGATTTCAAGCAGGGATCATGGGGAAATCAAATACGATCTTATGTCATGCAACCATATCAAATGGTCAAAGACCACAGAACAAATTTTGAAACATCACAAATCGACAAAATGCTTGACGGAGAATTGGTGCAAGATTTTATTGAAGCGAAACTAAGGAGCGATAAGCGATAAGGGGTCAGCGATTACTATTATAATATTTCGATGCTTATATTAACAATTAACAATGTCACTGAGTTAAAGGTTCCAAAGATAAAGAACAGTTTAAAAGCTCTTACAAAAAAAACAGCAGAAACTCTAAATTATAAAGAAAATAAAGCTATAGAATTAACTTTTGTCACAGATAAAGAAATCAGAAAAATAAACAAAGTTTATAGAAAAAAGGATAAAGCAACAGATGTTATTTCTTTTGCTTTTGAGGAATCAGAAAGCTTTCCAAACGAAAAACTGCTTGGCGAAATATATATTTCCATAGAAACTGCAAATAAACAGGCAAAAGAAAGAAATCAAAGTTTGAAAAAAGAAATAGAGTTTCTGTTCATTCACGGACTTTTGCATATATTTGGCTTTGACCATAATACTGACACAGCAGAAAAAGAAATGAATGAAATTGCTTATAAGGTTTTGAGCATTTCTAAAACCTTCAATAAATCTTTTGATAAGGGTACTTCGAAATCATAGGGAGTTGCATTCCACTCAAAAGAAAGACTAGATGCATGTAAAAATTGCCTCTCTAATTTATATTTTTGCCGAAAAGTTTTGTTAAAATTAAAATCACCATATTTTTTATCCATAACAACCGGATGACCAATTTTTGACATGTGCAGCCTTATTTGATGCTTGCGTCCTGTTTTTAATTTGATTTTCACAAGACTATATTTTTGTTCAAAAACTTTTACAACTTCATAAAATGTTAAAGCGTTCACCAAAAACCCTTGCCTGCCTGGAATGGGTATTTTCACGGTTCCTTTTTTTTTCTTTATGACTCCTTTTACTAGCGTTGTATATATTTTTTTAATTTTACTTTCTTTAAACATTTTCTCAAATTCAGGAACTAATGCTTCTTTTTTGACTAGAAGTAAAGCTCCTGAAGTATCTTTGTCTAATCTATGTACCAAAAATACATTTTCATTCTTTTTTTTAAAATATTCTTTCAATTTATATTCCAAAGAATCTTCATATTTTATATCAGTCCATTGCTGCACAGAAAAACCCGGAACTTTATTGATTATTGCAAAATTCTCGTTTTCATATAAAAGTTCAAATCCCCGATTTTTAAGGCTTTTTCTTGAAAGATCTTCATCAAATTTAATATAAAAAACAAGTTTATCACTTTCTTTCAAAATATATTCTTGTTTTTCTTTCTTTCCATTTATTTTTAATCCATTTTTTCTAAAAAGTTTACGTACAAATCCTAAAGGAAATTGTCTTTTTAAATAAGTAAATAATGCTTTACCAGCATCGTTTTTTGGAATAAATACTTCTTTCATTAAAGATCTTATGAGATGTATAAAAATATTATCACGTCTAAAAACAATCTCACACTTGCAAATACAATAATAATATGTTAATATAGCACGATAAGCATATTTTATCACATTACTTCCTAACCAAAACAAATATGCAAAAACAAAATGCCATTTTCGGTCTACATCCTGTATTGATTGCATGGATGGGTGTTCTAACAGGCGCACTTATCGCAACATTGATATTCGCTGCAAAATTAATAGAAGCAGCAAATTACCAAGCTGCAATGTTTATGTCTGGAATATAATTTCCATTGCCAAATTCTTTACAAGAAACCTCCCATGTATTGAGAGGTTTCTTGTTTAGATTTTTAGCTGATTTACAATTTCTTGCAACTTTGAAATATTCTGCCGACCAAAATCACAACCTTCTGTCTGAAAAATATCCATTACATTTTCATTAACCCAGTCCAAAGCTGTGTTTATACGATCTACAGGAACAGCCTTTTTAAAATGCGACAATTGCTGGGTAAAGTAAGCTTCTGCTTCTTGTACATAGCTTTCATTTCCCAACTCAGCCAAATGATAAGAACAATTAAGAATATTGATTGTAGCAAACAAAATATACTGTTGATTTAATAAACCTGGAATAGCAGTCAGCCGCATAATTTTTTTATATTCTTTTATAGCTTTTTCATATTCAATTTTTGCCACTGCATTGTTGCCTGCTTTTTCCTGACTTTGCGCTTCAAATCTAAAAATTTCACCAATGCCAGTATATGCATGTATTTGAATTCTTGGATCCAGATTATCGCCTTGTTGATCAATAATAGATTTATACCTGACCGCAAACTCTTTGATATTTGCAAATCTGCTAGGTACAACTTCAGAAAAACAAGCTACAGGATGAAAGAAAGGACTAATCAATACCTCCAAAAGAAGCATTTCTTCAATAGGATTTCGAACTTCAGTTACATAGACAGCTCTTAAGCTTAATCCGCCATCATAAAATGCTTCAACATCAGCTACCACATCTTGTTTTAAAGATTTTTTTAGTAAAACATAAGTTCTAAAAGCAAGAAGCCATATTCTTCTTGCCAAAGCCAGACTTTTCCTAAATTCAAACGTAATTGCTTCAGGAGGTGTAACATGTAACATTTGAAAGTCTCTTTCTATTTGATCAATATTAGTTTTACAGATTGCAAGATTTTGTTGTATCTGCGATAATTCCTCTAATTTTTCTGTTGATTGTAGTGTTGTTTGCAGCTCAGTATACAAATCATAAGCACTCAGCATAGCAGCTTGAATGCGAGGTAAATAAGATTGTTGTGGCAACTTTGCTTTCTGATCATCAAAAACTCTATGCGCTAGCAAATAAGATCCTGTAGCTTCTTCTATACCTTTTTTCCCCGGAGTTAAAATTATTTTTTCTCTTTTCATCCGTCTTAGGTTTGCTAATTCAAAAGCCCCATTTGTAATAGCAACTTTTAAATCTTCACTTTGCGGCTCAGAAAAATTATTTATAGTATCGATAGCTTCTGTGATGATTTTATCTGCGACATCAAGATTGTCAGACAAAATCATTGCTTGCGCATAATGCATTCTATTATTGATCCAAGCTACTTGATCAAGTTCGGTTGATCCTCCGCTTGGCTGCAACAGTACTCCAATCACATGCAACTCTTCACGCATTTGAAGTGTTCTGCCTGTTCTCGCAGCATAAGAATCAAGAGCAATCGCAAGTCTTTTTAAATCGTCCTCGCGACCATTTCTCACCTGCATTCGCTCAAGCAAATTAAAAGCCTGCCTGTAAGCTTCAAAGTTATTATCGTCAATTTGCAAAGGTCCCTCTACAGCCAAATTAAATCTTCGTAAATGATTAGTATATGCTGCAGCAATTAACTTGTCTCGATTTTGAGGATATGGCTCTATATAATGATCACTTCTTCTCAAAGTAGAAGCAAGACAGCGAAAACCGGTATCACTTCTTGTAAGAAAAGGGCTAAGTTGTACATCATTTCCTTCCTGAGCGACAAAACTATTAAGGTGTCCTTCAAGGACAGTATCTGTCATATTTTGTCCGAAAAAACCATTAGCAACTGCCCTTAGATCAGTTATTGCAAAATCACCATGCATCAAACTGGCTACAGCCAATACATCTGCCGCTTCTCCAATTACTTCTCTTGTTTCTGACATGTTAAACTCCCATTTACCACTTGGAGTTTTTTTTGACATGGCAACAAATTGTTCAACGATATCAAAAGGCAGGTCTTCACTTGAAGATTGCGCATATAATGGATGACCAATAATCTGTTTTTTGATTTCTTCAGCATCTACCTTATATTTTTTATGTAAAAGCTCAACAAGTTGCGCGCCATCATCACAATCAACATGATAATGCCTATGAAGAATACGAGCTACCGTATCGTCTAAAGTTAAATTTTCTGCAAATAATGTTTGATCCGGAGCCAAATCTGTCAAAGCGCCTTCTGCAAAACTTCCAAGCAAACTAAATCTACCTGGAAATGATTGAGTCATTTTTATAAAAACCGTCAAAATCTCTGGAGGAATATGATCTGTATTCTTTAGAACCACCACTATAGGTTTTCCTGTATAATTACCAATTGCAGCAGAAAGACTATATTCTTCATTAACACATGTCGCTGCCTCTAGTCGCATCACTTTTCCTGGATCGTCTCCAGCGGATAAATCAGCTCTTTTAACATCAGCAATACCTGACAAAATTCTATCAAAAAATCCTTTTCCATTTTGACGATCGGCCAAAGGATCATAAGAGATAACTGCTACATTTGCAGCGTGCCGTAAAAATCCTTCAGCGTAATCTAATAAAGCATTACTACCGCTACCTTGCACAAAAGCTGTTCCAGGTTTATCTACCTGCCCAAGGTCAGCAATTACAGTCTCAAGTCTCGCAACAAGATCCTGCATGCCTACAAAAAGTGGCTTCTTCATGGCCTCTCCAAACACAAAGACTCTCTGTTTCTCTGCATATCCTTTTAAGTCTGCATTTCCTAGATCAACCAAGATCGATTCAGACAGCCTACCAAGACCTACGGCTCTACTAAGAATCATCATCGCATAACCTACTTTTTTTGCCGCCGACATAGCTCTATTGGCTCCTATAATTCCGCCACCTGATACACTGCCAATTTCACATGGTCCAGCATCTACACCAGCTACAGCTTCAAAGCCTAATATTTTCAATTGATCAACGGCTTCTTTGATAACTCGCAATACAGCATCCAGCTTAGAATTACCTAAACGCATTGTAATATCTATTTTATTTTCATCCTGTTTAAACATCGGAGCAAAATTGTCAGCACCTAATTCTTGCAACTTTTTTTGGAGATCAATCATGAAGCCATCAAATCTATTACTGTCTCCTGGTAATTGATCAAGCGAACAAAACTGTAAACAGCAGACTAGCTGAGTTGGGAAATTACTTACTTCGTGCCGTTCCAGTCTGCTTAAAGTCCCTCTTGGATGCATTTTTGCCACTCCCATCAATAATTTATCCAAATTATCATTCGGCATTTCAAATAAATTTCTGCCACTAAAAGCATGTATCGGTTTATTAGAACGCTCATCACTTTTTACAACTGAATATGCTCCCTCTTTAGGTCTCTTGGCTAAATAATATCGGTATTTTGCAGTGTTTTCTTTGTATTCTTGGTTGCCTACAGCTGATTCAGCTGCTGCCTGATCCTGATGCCAATTAATTCCCAAATGTTTTGCCCTGGCTTCTGTGACAAGTAAAACATCAACCAACTGATTGCCATCAAAACGTTCATAAACTCGCGCTCTTGAAGGTGGTGGATTTTCTTTTGCAAAATCTTCTGCTGACATAAATGCAACTTTGTCTTGACCTTTGTCTACTAGAACGGCAAGCTCAAAATATGTCGACTTATCTTCTGCTTGAATAGCATCATAAACATTTCCGGGCATCAAGGCTTCTCCATTTTCAACATACGACAAGATACTTGTAATAGCTTTTTCAAAAACACTTCCTCCGCTACAAGTCATTGCCTGTCGAATCTCAGGAGAGTCTATATGTCTTTTTATTAAATGCTGCGGATCAAATTTCAGCATGGCACAGCTAAAAGTTGTCTCTGGTAATTGCCCTATCAATCGAGCCATTTCTTTGTAATCTTCACCACCTGTTTTGCTATATTCTTCCTCTAAAAATGGAATCAAATTCAAATTTTTCATCTCCATCATCAGCAAATAAGCTTGATCCGGATCTTGAAAAGAAAATGTAAAAGCATCTCCTCCATCTTCGAGTACCAAATAACAATTGTATTTCGCAGCAATTTGCGAAACAAGTTTTTTAAAGAATTTATCAAATTTAGCCTTGAGAAGACGTAAAATTCTTGAAATCGGAGTATATCCGCCAAGATCCACTTTCACTGTGTATGGCCACTGATACTGCACATCAAAACAAGCTTCCAAATCCAAATCGGCATCTATTCTTTTCTGAAAAGCAATCATTGGATCACGAAACCAAGGTTCTGCGATTCCATTTAAAAAAGCCAGTTTTGCTAATTTTTTTTGTTTATCTGCGTCTAAAGCACCAAATCCATCAACAATAGTCGCGTCAACGCCAAGTATTCCTTCTTCTTGAGCAAATTCAACCAATCGTAATCTATTCTGTGTGTTAGTTTGCAATGCTAGCAACTCTCTTGCCACAAGCGATTTTACTACTCTTTCCAAAGTATTCTCATTACTGCCACCATCTGGAGGAAAACTTGATAAAACGGCTTGATAAATATGTGACTGTAAATTATCAATTCCCATTACTTTTGTATTAATTATTCTTGTTAAAAATCTTACTTCAGGGTATAATTATAAGATTTTTTTAAAAATAAATAAAGCTGTATGAATAAAATTGTTTCAACTATTATTCCGTTATTATTTTTGAGTTTCTTTTTTACCACACCACAGCAGACGCAAGCTTTGTGCGCTATTGATCCGTCTACAGGAGCTTGCGAGTATAACGACCATGATAATGATTATGATTATTATAAAGATTATGATGAAGATGAGGATGGATATACATATTATGATGACTGTGATGATAGCGATTCAACAATACATTCAACAGTCAAATATTATGTAGATTCTGATAAAGATGGTTATGGATCAACTAGTTATGAATACAAATGTTCCAGTACACCGCCAAGCGGTTATTCAAAATATAGTACAGATTGCGCGACAAGCAATTCAAGCAAATGGCAAACTGCAACGTTTTATAAAGATACTGATAAAGATACCTATGGCTCAACCTCAACAGAAAATGTATGCTATGGAAGCTCCACACCTTCAGGATATTCTACAAAAAATACAGATAATTGTCCGGATATTTCCAACTCAAGTCAAACAGATACTGATAAAGATGGCAAAGGAGACATGTGTGATGATGACGATGATGGTGATGGAACTGTTGATAGTTCAGATTGCGCTTCTACAGACTCCACAAGGTGGACAACTAATCCATATTATGTAGATTACGACGTTGATGGTGTTGGTACAGGAGACGCAGAATATCTGTGTTATAGTTCAGAACCTGAGTTTTTTTCAACATCTGGAGGTGACTGTAATGATTCAGATGCGAACATTCAAGAAGAAAAAGCATACTATTTAGACAGCGATGATGATGGCTACGGAACAGGCAATTCAGAATTATTATGTTACAACTCGGCACCTAGCAATTATTCAGACAAAGGTGCGGATAATTGTCCAGATATATCCAACACAGATCAGGCAGATTCTGACAGTGATGGCATAGGAAACGCTTGTGATGAAGTAGAATATGATTTTGAAGATAGTCTATATTGGGACGCTTCTGATTCCAAATTATTTGCAGATAGTACAATTATCGATAACAGTTCAATTGCAAGAATTACAAACAAAATCAATCTTGACACTGATGAAGAAAGTTTAATAATAAGAGGCTGGTTATACGACGAAGAAGATTTGGGCTGGCTAAGTTTATATTGTGATAATGGTGATAACATGGGCACAGTTTGTGGCGAAGGAGAAGGTGCTAATTACGAAATAACAATAGATTCAGAAGGTTATCTTACAGGAGCTGCTTGGAGTAGCGGATTAGAACAATATGTATATTTTCAAAAAAATGATGGCAATGGCGTAAAACTGAATAATGAGAGTAAAATTTTCACAGGTTATAGTTCAGTCGATAGTTACGGTGATATATATTTTGATGATTCTACTTATATAGTTTGCTTAAAAGATACAACTGATAATGTAGGAGAAGGATGTATAGATGATGAAGAGCTAGTTGAGGAAGAAGAACAAACGCCAACTGTGCAAAGTGGCTCTCAAGACAGTGATGGCGATTTAATATCAGATACAGAAGAAGGACGGGCAGAAGAAAAAAATTATGTTTATATAAATTATGAAGATTGTCCAGATGGATATTTCTGTAGCGATGGCGCCTGTGTTATAAAAGAAGAACCTGTGAATTTTAATCTGACAATCAAAGATGCAGGTGTAGATAGCTCTGATGCCACACATTTTTATGTAGATATTTGCGCTGAAAAAAATAGCGCCACAAATGTTGATTATAGTTTAACGGCCAACGGAAAAGAAAAAACTTTAACATACGCTCAATCGATCAATGCAGACAGCTGTACAAGATTATACACATGGGGCTTTAGTTATTATGGAGTAGATAGTAATTCGCTTGGATGTTATGACATATCAGCAAAAGTAGATTCCAAAGAAGCCTTTGAAGAAGATAACGAAACAGACAATACAATTACAAAAAAAGTGTGTTTTGGTCGAGATTTAGATATAATTGATGTTGGCATTGATAACGTATATGAAACCGGATATTATGTAGACATCGAAGCGAAGAACGAAGATATAAACGGTATTGAATTTTCTTTGAGCGCAAATGGTATAGAAAATACTCTTTCTTATGCAGACACAGTAACTGCAAACACAACTGTTAGATTGTACTCTTGGGGTTTTAGTTATTATGGCATAGATGCTGAAAAAGCTAATGAATATGATGTATATGTCACCGTAGATCCATTAAACAAAATTGAAGAATCTGACGAAGAGAATAATACTTTCACAAAAGCAAAAGAAGATGCTCAGATTGCAAGTTCTTTCTTGGCAAAATTAGCAAACTTTTTAAAAGCAGACGCTTTGGAAAGTAGTTGTATTGACAGTGATGGAGGTCTAAATGCTCAAGTCTATGGATATACAAAAGGAAACTGGTATAGCGATAACGATGACAGTCAGCATAATGATTATTGTAATGGTTTATATAGTGTTTATGAAATGTATTGCAATGAATCGGGACAGGGCAATCTTCAGGTAGTAGATTGCGGCTACAATGAAATTTGCCAAGAAGGAGTCTGCGTTCCTTCAGAAGAAGATGTTTACGTGATTTGTACAGAAAGTGATAACGGTTACGATATTTATAACAAAGGTACGAATACAGGCATATATTATATAACCGGAGAAAATGTAGATATTGAAGATAGTTGTAGCTCTGATAGCCAAATAAAAGAAGTTTACTGTACAGACAATTCAACTAACCCTGCGAATAATAGGGATACCGATAGTGACGGAATTCCTGATTATCAAGATACCGATAGCGATAACGACTGTATTTCTGACAAAATAGAAGGCGGAGCGAGCAATCTAGGCGACACGCCTGTAGATACTGATGGTGACGGCATACCTGATTACGTAGATAGCGATAGCGACAATGATGAGGTTGATGACGCAAAAGAAGGTAATTCAACATGTAATAGCTATGATGATCCTGAAGAACCTAGCAATCCAGATGACCCAGAAAACCCTGTTGATCCGGAAATGCCTGCTGACGACGATCCAGATAACCCACCAATTGACACCGGAGGTGATGGAACGCCTGATTATCAAGACCCAGAAGAACCAAGCAATAATGACGGAGGTGGAACTGTCACAATTTATCCAGCTGACGACATAGACGGTGACAGCAAGCCAAACTATCAAGACCCCGACAGCAATGAAGACGGAATAACTGACGGAGATCAAACAGGAGATAGTGATGGAGATGGTACTCCTGATGGCTACGAACTTGATCTTTATATCACAGCACAAATTTTTCCAGATCCGTCTTCCAGTTCAAAAATTGCCGGAGATGAAGGTTATACAATAGTTTTTGAAGTGTATGGCAGTGCAAATACAGCAGATTTAACAATAGATAACACATCAATAATAGCTACAAATAATTTAGTAACAGATCAGATAACAAATACTGGATCTTATGAGCCTGAATTAAAGAAAATTGATGATACAGACAACGAATGGGAAATTTTCTCAGCAGTACCAACCGGAATAACGGGTAATGATTTCTGTGGATCTAATACAAATTACGAATACGTTATATCCAAAATAAACGTTGAAGTGAATGGTCAAGAATTTGAAACTACAATTTTAAATGATAAAAATCATACAGATGGCATTTCGTTAAGTTATGATAATCCGGTAGAGATAACAAATCTTTCATTTGAAGATGATTTGCCTTATTTCGCTTCAGAAGATCAAACCCAACAAGAAGTGCAAGCAAATATTTCAATTCATGATACTATAAACAATGCTGATATTACATACGAATTATCTGCTAATAACAATACAGGAACACCAATAATATACACATTCGTTGCAAGTGGCACGAATCCTTATACAAAAAATTATGCTTACGATGAAGATGGCGAAACAACTTTAATCGTAGAAGCTGACAACACATCTGATAGTGGTGAAATAACAAACGAATTGCTCACAACAAAATCAAAATACGCAGTTGACACTACAACAGTACAAACCTGTCAAATGTCATTGCCATGGGACCAAGAAGGTGAAAACATATTGAGCAAGCACAAAGTAAATATTTCAGGCATTGTAGCTGGAAGTAAAAATACAAATGCAATAACAGTTGGCTCTTCAAGCAAAACCATGCTTGCGACTCTAAATAAAAATATAAATAAATTTTCTGGGTCGTCAAATAGTTCACAGGTGGGCGTTGAATTGATCGAGTTAGTCGATGGAAATTTGCATATTGATGAAAGCAAACTAAGCGACTATTTAAATGGTTATGATGAGTCAAGCATTGATATAGTAACCTTTATAGTCGATGGAAATGTTTATATAGATAGCAATATTACGTCTAAAAATATTATTATAATTACAAAAGAAAACAGCGATGAAAATAACAATATTTATATAAGAAATGATGTACATTATATAGTGGGCGCACTAATTGCTTCCGGCGGAGTGTATAGATATGAAGAAGGCCTTGATCCTGTCGGCGGAATACCAAACATAGCAGATTTTGAGGTTACAGATCAGTTCTTACTTGAAGGCATACTCATTAGCAAAGACAACACATTAAGCTCAAAAGATTATTCTACACTTAATGAAAGCGAAAAAAATAAAGATTTAAGTTCTTTAAGTGATTTTGGTTGCAAACCCGCAGATCCTGATGACAATGGTAATCCAAATGGTGATCCTAATGATTTGGACAGCTGTGAAGATGGCATACAAGCTGGCAAGCTAATACCTTCAGGTTTAACAATAAATGATATAGAAATAAGCGGAAACACTGTCAGCGGATTTGCAAATGGAAAAAATTCATACAGTGACAGTAGCGAAGAGTTTTATTATCCTGTATTTATATTGTACAAAGCTGTCAACAGTACTCTATTCAAATAAAAATTCTTTGAGCCAGTCCCCACTTATTTCTTGATGTGGGGACATGGCTTTTGCAAAAATCTTTTGAATTTCTTTTAATTGTTCTTTTGAAGAAGCTTCAAATCTTAAAGTAAGATTAGGACTAGTATTTGAACATCTGACAATACCCCATTCCGTTTCACTAAAATTTACTCTAACTCCATCTAAAGTTAAACAGTCATCATAAGTATTTAAAAAGTATTCTTTTAATCTATCAACAACTTCAAATTTCGATTCATCGCTACATGGAACTTTGATTTCAGGAGTTGTGTGTGTATTTGGAATATCAGAAAGCAATGAAGACAAATTTTGATTCTGAGTTGAAAGTATATATGCAATCTTTGCCGCACCAAAAAGTGCGTCATCAAAACCATAATAATCCTCCCCAAAAAATAAATGCCCGGAAACTTCTCCACCAAGCAAAGCTTTTTCTTCTTTCATCCTAGTTTCAATAAAAGAATGTCCAGTAGGTGAGACACAACAATGTCCACCAAGTTTGTTTATTTCATTTTTGAGATTAAGTGAACATTTCACATCAAAAACAACCTTAGCTCTCGGATATTTTGACAACAAATCCCTACTGAGAAATATCAAAATATTATCAGAAGTCTGTAATTTTCCTTTGTCATCAACGACACCCAGTCTATCCCCGTCACCATCAAAGGCAAAACCGACATCTATTTCATTATTTTTACACAAATCCATAAGCTCTGTAACATTTTTCTCATACTCAGGATTGGCTTCATGATTTGGAAAATTTCCATCCGGCTCATTATATAATTCAATCACATCCGCTCCTAACGCTCGCAACAAAATACCAGCATAAGGACCTGCAGCACCATTGCCACTGTCGATAGCTATTTTTAAAGGTTTTTTGAATGTAAATTTTTGTTTCAAGTCTTCAATATAATCAGCAAATAAATTTGGAGTATCTAATATTTCACCTTGAGTTTTGCTAATCAGAAATTGAGAATTTTCAATTTGTTTACGAATAATTTGTAATTTTTCACCACAAATACTATGTGCAGCTTTGCCAACAATTTTCAGACCACTATATTCTTTTGGATTGTGACTAGCGGTAATAACAACGCCTCCGTCCAAATCATATTTACAAACCGCGTAATAAATCAAAGGCGACGTAACCATCCCAAAGTCAATCACGTCACAGCCTACAGAAAGCAATCCTTTTATAAATGCTTTGCTAAACACCTCTCCAGTCAGCCTAACATCTCTCCCAATTGCTACTTTCCGTCCTTCATTAACAATCAGATATGAGCCTATCCCTTTACCAAGCAAGTACATCGCCTCTTCATCCAAATCGGCAAGCGGATAATCAGCACTTGACATAGCAATGCCTCTAACATCATAAGCTCGAAAGATTTGTGGGTTAATTTTTGTCATATTGGAAAAAATCTGTTAAGATCTTAACAAAGTTTCTTTAAAAACAAAAATTTTTGATGCTAGATATCTTAAAATCAATAATTCTTGGTGTAGTTGAGGGAATTACAGAATTTTTGCCAATATCGTCTACCGGACATTTAATCTTAGTTAATCAATTTATTTCTTTTGATGAAGATTTTACAAAAAAATTTGATGTTATAATTCAACTCGGGGCGATATTTTCAGTGCTTGTAATTTTTTACAAAAAACTTTTTAAGTTCAACTTCTCGACTCTATTTATCAAGAAAACTTTTAAAGGTTTATTTCAAAGTGAAAGTTTTGATTTATGGAAAAAAGTAATTGTTGCAGTTTTTCCAGCTTTGTTTTTTGGGGCGTTGTTACATGACAAAATTGAAAAACTTTTATTTAACCCTTTTACTGTAGCTATAGCGTTAATAGTCGGAGGGATCATTTTAATTATTTTAGAAAATAGAAAACAAAAAAGTCATATTCAATCTTTTCAAGATTTAACTTATAAAACAGCTTTTTTCATTGGATTAATTCAATGTTTAGCTTTGATTCCGGGAACGTCGAGATCAGCAGCTACAATAATTGGAGCAATGCTTCTTGGATGCAATCGCAAACTTGCCGTTGAATTTTCTTTTTTTCTTGCAATTCCTACCATGATAGCGGCAACAGCTTTTTCATTGCTCAAAATAGGCTTTCAAATGACAACAAATCAATCTTTAATACTTTTCATCGGATTTTTAGTTTCTTTTTTTACTGCATGGCTTGTAGTCAAAGCATTTTTAAATTTTATAAGCAAAAAAGATTTTAAAGATTTTGGATATTATAGAATTATTTTAGGAATAGTTGTCTTAATTTATTTTTTGTAATCTATCTGCCCCATCAATCCATTTCAAAAATTCACTAACAACTTTCGGCACGAATTTTTCCCATTTTTTTTCATTTTTTTTCATTAATTCTCGAACTTTTGTGCCAGATGTGTCATGTACAAATTCAACGTTACAGCTTTCATATCTTCCATCTTTTTCAAAAAGTTCTTTTACAATTTCAGATCCTGTATATACTTTTTCAAATGGCGGTAAAATTAAAGAAATGTGTTGCACCCAAAGCGCATAATTATTAATATTTCGAACCGGAATTATTGTGTATTTATCTTTTGAAATTTTTGCTTCATTCAATGCTTCTGTTATCATTTGCCATCTTTCTGAAGCCGTAAAAGGATTTTCTGGCAGGAAATTTTCTTCAGCGCTACCAATTCCAATAATTAAAAATTCACCTTTCTCAATAATTTTTTTGCAAACAGATAAATGTCCATTATGGAAAGGTTGGAAACGGCCAATATAAAGCGAATTTAGCATAAAAATCAAAGCAGTTAAAAAATAGCTTCAATATGTTCTATTTGAGGGTGGTTAGCAGTTAAATCCACTCCAACAAAATCAATTCTAAAATCGTTTTTTTCTAGCTTACGCCTAGCTAAATAAACATTAGCAGCAAATTCTATTTTTTTAAGTTTCCATTGAGTCATTGCTTCAATAATATCTCCAAATCTTTTATTAGTTCTTGTTTTTACCTCTACAAAAACTATTTCATTTTTATCTTCACAAACCAAATCTATTTCTGCTCCTTGAATATAAAAATTTTGATCTAAAATTTTATAACCTTTTGCTATCAAAAAATGTGCCGCCATTAACTCACCCAATTTTCCTAATTTTTTCTTTGCATTTATCATATTTTGAGACTATCATGATCGCCCAAAGTGATTCAAGCAATTAGTCTTCAAAAAAATGGCTGAGATTCCTCCACACAATCTGGAAGCTGAACAAAATATATTAGGATGCCTACTTATAGAAAAAGATTCTATTATCAAAATAGCAGATATTATAGAGCCACAAGATTTTTACGAACCAAAACACAGCATTCTTTATGAGGTTATCAATGAACTTTTTAATAAAAGGAGCGCTATAGATCTTGTAACGGTATCAAATCTTCTCAAAGATAAAAAACAACTGGATAATGTAGGAGGAAATCTTTATTTGACAGAATTAGCAGATAGCGTTGTAACAACTGATCATATATTTCAATACGCTACTATCGTTAAACAAAAATCGACTCTTAGAAAATTAATCAAAGCAGGAAATTCTATAATATCATTAGGCCACAAAGAAACTGAAGAAACGGAAGAGCTTTTGGAAGAGGCTGAAAAAGCATTATTTAACGTTTCTCAAACTTTTTTAAAAGATCGATTCATTCATATCAAAGATCTTTTGGCAAATATATTTGAGAAAATATCTGACCTGCATGATGAAGAAGGTGCAAAAAAATATCGTGGAATAGCCAGCGGTTTCAATTCCTTGGATCATATACTTTCCGGCTTTCAATCTTCAGATTTAGTAATAGTAGCAGCTCGACCATCAATGGGTAAAACTGCTTTTGCGTTAAACGTTGCACAAAATGCCGCCAAAAATAACAAGAATGTTGGCATCATGTCACTCGAAATGTCAAAAGAGCAATTAGTTGAAAGAATGTTTTGTAGTTTGCTTCAGGTTGATTCGTGGAAAATGAAAACAGGTCAACTAACCGAAGATGATTTCGGCAGAATTGGTCAAATAATGGATGAGCTAAATAGGTATAAAATATTTATAGATGATTCCATAACCGGTTCTATACCGGAACTACGAGCAAAAGCAAGAAGGCTTCAAATGGAACATGGACTGGATATTTTGATAATAGACTATCTGCAACTAATGTCTAACAATGCAAGTACTTATGGAGGCAATAGAGTGCAAGAAATTTCAGAAATATCAAGATCGCTAAAAGGACTTGCTCGTGAACTCCATATACCAATCATTGCATTATCACAATTATCAAGAGCTGTAGAAAATCGCCCTGACAAAAGACCTCAATTAAGTGATTTGCGAGAATCGGGAGCGATCGAACAAGATGCTGACGTAGTACTGATGATGTACCGTGAAGATTATTACGAAGAGGACACCGAAAGAAAAGGAATAACAGATATTTTTATAAGAAAGCATAGAAATGGATCAATTGGCAAAGCAGAGTTAATGTTCAAAAAAGAACAAATGAGATTTTATGACATGGATCATCAATACGACGAAGCTGCTTTTAGAGAAAACATAAATCGCGCTTTTGTTTAAAATGGATTCTAGGTAAGAGAATTTGTTAAAAATTCGTTAAAAATCGAAACTTTTAAGGAATGAGCCTCTATATTTTTGATATATTTTAAAATATAATTATAGCGTTACCCCATAATTCAATTTATATGATTTCAGATGAAAATTTCAAAGCTGTAGTTTTGAAAAGCCTAGTCGGGATTGATCACAAATTAACTGGTATAGATGTTAGGCTGGACGGTATAGATCTTAGGCTAGACTCTGTAGATGGCAGATTGGACAGATTAGAAACAAAAATTGATAAACATTATCAACAATTTATTGATTTCAAAGAAAATACAGAACAGGAATTTGATAATTTAAGAGGCTACATTGACCAAAGCTTTGCTAGAATTGCAGATCTTTTAAAGTTTGACGATCGTATCACAAAGTTAGAGATAGAAGTTTTGGGACTAAAAACAAATGCTTTAATTTGAAAAGCAAATCTTGCCATTTTTTTATTTAAAAAGTATCTTTCAAATACATTAAATAGTTTTCAACTAAAATATGGCGTCTATTGAAGAGTTGCGACAGATAAGGCTTAAAAAAATAGAAAATCTTAAAGTTTCAGGCGTTCATCCATACCCAGACAGCTATAAAAAAACACATTTTTGTCATGATGCAAAAAAATTAGAAGATGGAAAATCTGAAATTTCAATTGCTGGAAGAATTGTTTTGCTTAGATCTTTTGGGAAATTAACTTTTGCAGTAATAAAAGATCAAAGTGGCAAAATGCAAATTGCATTCGCAAAACAAGAATTAAAGGAAGAAGAGTTTAATTTGATAGAAAAAAATTTGGACATGGGTGATTATATAGGCGTAAAAGGAAATATTTTTACAACAAAACATGGAGAAAAAACATTACTCGTGAAAGAATGGACTTTTCTTGGTAAAGCATTGTTACCTTTACCTGACAAATTTCATGGCCTAAGTGATGAAGAAGCTCAATATAGACAAAGATATCTTGATATGATTATGAATGAAGGAGTTCTTGATAGGTTTAAGTTTAGGAGTGATTTATTGCGATATTTACGCGAATTTTATTGGCAAGAAGGGTTTTATGAAATTGAAACTCCAACTCTTCAACAAAATCCAACAGGTGCAGCCGCAAAGCCTTATTTTACACATAACAATGCTTTGGATGCCGATTTGGTGCTTAGAATTTCACACGAACTTCCACTCAAGATGGCAATTACAGGTGGTTTTGAAAAAGTTTTTGAAATAGGTAAAGCATTTAGAAATGAAGGCATTGATCCTTCACACCTGCCTGAACATACACATATTGAACATTACAGCGCCTATTGGAATTTTGAAGATAATATGAAGTTTACAGAAAAAATGTTTGATTTTTTATTTGAAAAAACTGGTTTATCAAAAAAAATTGAAATTAAAAATAAAGAAGGACAGCTACATGAGGTAGATTTTACAACACCATGGAAAAGAATTGATTTTACGGAGCTTTTAACAAAAGACAGTGGTATCAATATTGGTAAAACCACAGATGCTGAAAGCTTACGCAAAGCAATAAGAGAAAAAGGGTTGGAAATTACGGATATGGACAAAATGCTATATCCAACATTGCTTGATTATTTGTATAAAAAAGTTTCAAGACCAAAAATCATCGGTCCGGTTTTCTTATATAATTATCCAAAGTCTTTACAGCCACTTGCTCGCAGCAATGACAAAAATTCTCAAATGGTTGATCAGTTTCAATTGGTAGTTAACGGTTGGGAAATTATCAAAGCTTATTCTGAACTTGTTGATCCGATAGACCAACAAGAGAGGTTCGTAGAGCAAGCAAAAGCAGCCGAAATAGGTGACGAAGAAGCTATGCAAGGTGATGATGAGTATATAGTAGCCATGGAGCATGGCATGCCTCCAATATCAGGATGGGGGCTTGGTTTTGATAGACTGGTAACACTGCTGACAAAACAAGATAATTTAAGAGATACTGTACTTTTTCCTTTGATGAAACCTTTGAATGAAGACAAAGAAGGTACTCAGAAAGCAAAAGAAACTAAATTAGCAGTAGCTATCATCAATAAAAGTTTAAGATTAGAACGCTGGCAAGAGATGAATACTATTGCACATTTAAATGCTGCTTTTGGCGCAAGACTAGGTAAAAAACTCATAATGCAAGATAAAATAGAAACAAAAGATAAAGAAAGAATTAATTTGAATATTCAACATGCAATAATAATCAAAGAGGCAAATTCAAACGATCAAATTTTGGAATTAATAAAAGCAGCCAGAGAAGAAGAATTGGAGGTTTCTGAATTTACAAGAGAAATGATCGAAACAACAGATGACAAAAAGGTTATTGAAATTACAGCAAAAAAGGATCTCAAAGATATTGAATATTTAGGAGTCCTAATTTTCGGTAAAAAGACCGTGATTGACAAATTCACTCAAAAATTTGTGTTATTTAAATAACCACAGCCTGTCTTTCAAGTCTTCTTGCTCTTGCTTTTTCTTTGTTTCTAAGTCTCCAGCCGCTCTTCACTGGGCTTTTTCTGTGTGGAGATTCGATATGAGCTTTGATACCGTGAGTGTGTCTGCCTCTTCTTGATGCCATAACTTAAATATGAAAGTATGAAAGCTAAAAATTTAATCTGTAAACTGTTAGCCGAGCTATGCTACCCCCAAAATCTCAAAAAATCAAAGAAAACTTAAAAAATCTTTCATTTCGTTATGAATAGCGCCATTTGTTGCCAAAATTCTACCTTTATTCAAATCTAATTTCGACCCGTCAAAATTAGTTAGCATGCCTCCAGATTCTTGAATAATCAAAGAGCCAGCCGCAATGTCCCAAGGACAAAGATCAAACTCCCAGTGACCATCGAGCCAGCCTGTTGCAACAAAACAAAGATCCAAACTAGCAGCTCCACATCTTCTAATTGCTTTTGCTTTTTTGCCAAAATTTTTAAAAAGTTCCATATTGCTATCATAATGTGATTCGTCAGATGCTATAAATCCAGTTCCCAAAACTGCATTTTTTAATTCCAAAACATTTGAAACCTGCAATTTTTGTGCTATTTTTTGCACTTTTTCTAAATCACCCAAAGCCTCATCCCTAGCCCAAGCCAAAAAAGCTCCTTTCCCAAATTCTGCAAACCATAATTGATTTAAAATAGGATTGTAAACCACTCCAATGAAAATTTCTCCATTTTTTTCAAGAGCTATGGAAATCGCAAAAATTGGTAGATTTTTTGTAAAATTAGTAGTGCCATCTATTGGATCAATAATCCATCTGTAAGAATTGAGAGCCCCAAGGGGGTCCCTTTGGGACTGAGAGAGCTGAGAGCCCCAAGGGGGTCCCTTTGGGACTGAGAGAACTGAGAGCCCCAAGGGGGTCCCTTTGGGACTGAGAGAGCTGAGAGCTGAGATGACGTTTTCTTCTCCAAGAATTTCATGGTTTGGAAATTTTGCTTTGATAAGAGAGACAAGTAATTTTTCAGTTTCTTTATCGGCTTGCGTGACGATATCGCGATAAGAACTTTTTGTTTCTATCTGCAAATCCGATCCGTAATATTTTTTCACAAGCTCGCCAGCCTGCAAAGCAATCTCGATAGTAAATTTCAAAAAATCCATTAATTAAACAGACTTAAATATTGATTTACCTCCTCACAAAGCAATTTACTCTCTGTTAAACCCTGACGCAAATCTGTCATTGAAATTTCTCCCAATCTATTTCCAATATTTTTAATCAAATTCGCCCTAAGTGTTTCTATTCTGGATAAAAACTCTGCACATTGTTGCTGCTGTTCATCAGTTGAATTATCCAAATTATCCTCTAGGTCATATAATTTAGATAACAAATCATCTAATATTGAAGTATAATCAAGTTTTTGATTTTCCAGTTTTTGTTTTTCAATATCATCAGCGAGCCCAGACATACTATCTCTTGTACTCGCATAAACAGGATTGTCCAAAGATTCAAACCATATTTCTATACCACCATTATCAAGAACTTGAATTTTAAAAACACTGTTTGTTGGTATACTTTGCAGTCCCCTGTTTTCGTTAACTTTTAAATAAATTGCTGCAATTTGAATTGCTTTTAAAATTGCCTCATCTCTACTTTCGCCTTGTTTTTCATAAAAATTCACTATTCCCAAAGCAAAACCCTCATAATCATTTATTTGACTTGATTGAATTTCTACATCATCAGTCCTTGTCGGTGTTAAGGTTTGCAAAATTTCAGCCCCTTTTGCTCCAACAGCTCCTATTTCAATTCTACCAGCTCCTTTGTCTTTGTATTGCAAATTTCCATTGATTTCAAAATCATCAAGAAGTGTATCAAATTGCCCTTCCGCCAGTTTCTGTAAAGGCTCCATTGTTTCCATTCCTGGATTACTCAAAAATATAAATCTTCTTTCAAACATAAATATAGTTTATTCAATAAATTATATCATAAAAGCTTCATTAAATCTAAATTTCTTGCTAAATTTGAATTACAAAACTTTTTCTTTTTTCCAAAGTGAACAAAATAGCAATACTAGACCTCGGAAGCCAATATGCCCACTTAATTGCAAGAAGAATTAGGAATCTAGGCGTATACAGTGAAATTCTTGATAACGAAACAAAAGCAACAGAACTCAGGAACTATAAGGGGATCATTTTGTCAGGAGGCCCAAATTCGGTATATGAAAAAAGTTCACCAAAAGTTGATCCGGATATTTTTCAACTCAATATTCCTATACTTGGAATATGTTACGGTCATCAGCTTATTACTCAGATCTTAGGAGGCAAAGTTGATATTGGTCATGGAATTGGAGCGGAATTTGGCAAAGCAGAGATTCTCATCAGAAACAACTGTGGAATTTTGAGAAATTTTAAAATCAACGAGGCAAGTCAGGTGTGGATGAGTCATGGAGACAAAGTTACAGAACTGCCAAATGATTTTGAAATCATGGCAAGTTCAAAGGATGACATGTATTCAGTTGTAGGAAATTTAAACAAAAATATCTATGGTCTTCAGTTTCATCCAGAAGTTGTACACACAGAAAAAGGTAATCAAATTTATGGAAATTTTTTGGATATCTGTGAAGCAAAAAAAGATTGGACAACTAAAAGTTTTATAGAACAGATAACGAAAGAAATTCAAAAACAGGTTGGAAATAGAAAGGTTTTTATGCTTGTAAGCGGAGGCGTTGATAGCAGTGTTGCCTATAGTTTGCTTGTAAAAGCTCTTGGTCAAAGTAGAGTTAAAGGTTATCTGATAGATACCGGTTTGATGAGAAAAAATGAATGCAGTGATGTGCAAAAAATGTTAAAAAAAGCAAATATCAACATAAAAATTGAAAATGCAAAAGATGATTTTTTGTCTAATTTGCAAAATCCATCAGCCAATTCTAAAGGAAGTTCACCTGTAGTTGATCCAGAAGAAAAAAGGAAATGGATTGGTGAAACTTTTTTGGATATTCAAATGAAAATTTCCGAAAGAGAAAATCTTGAACCAAAGCATTGGCTTCTAGGGCAGGGCACTATTTATCCAGATACTATTGAAAGTGGTGGCACTAAGCATGCAAATGTGATTAAAACTCACCACAACAGGATTGAAAGAATTCAAAGAATGGTTGAGAAAGGTTTAGTTATAGAGCCAATTAAAGAGTTATACAAAGATGAAGTAAGAAAGGTTGGTTTAGAATTGGGCTTGCCAAAAAATCTAATACAAAGACAACCATTTCCAGGGCCAGGTTTAGGTGTAAGAATTTTGTGTAACAGTAATTTTTCTGCTCCCGCAGGCACAACACCTGTAAGGCAATTTTTTGGAGAAAAGAGAATAGATTTTGAGCAACTTAGTCAAGATATTAATAAGTTTATTAAGCAAGAATTTAAATCTCAATTAAAGGCCGTTGCCTTAGAAATACGATCAGTCGGTGTACAAGGTGATTTTCGAACATATAAATACCCGGTTTGCCTCTATGGAAACGTAAAAAATTGGGAAAATTTGTCAAAAATCTCACCCGCTATAACTAATAAATTTTCAGATATCAATCGGGTAGTTTATTTAATTGCTCCAAAAGAAATAAATATACAAAAATGCCATTTAACATCAGGTTGGATTACTGAAGATAGAATTCGTACACTACAAAAAGCTGATTATTTATCTAGACGGTGGTTAGACAAAATAGACACGTCTAGACAAGTGTGGCAAATGCCAGTTGTGCTCTTACCATTAAGCGTAAACAGTAAAGCAGATTTTAATGAATTATTAGATATAAGAAAAAATAAAAAATTGAAAAAAGGCAACGAATCCATTGTCTTGCGTCCAGTTGTATCCGAAGAAGCCATGACAGCGAATTTCGCCGAAATTTCTATACATGAAGTTAAAAATTTGGCATCAAAAATTATGAAAGATGAGCAAATATCAGCAGTATTCTATGACATTACAAACAAGCCACCAGGAACTATTGAGTGGGAATAGATAGATTTTAGTTGTTAGTTTGTAGTGACACTTATCTTATTGCAATAGGTGTAAAATGAGTGTAGTTTATATGTAGTTACACTTATTTTTGAAAATGTATATAAAAATAGAAAAGCCAAAACTAGCTACCCTAGAAAGAAATATATTTTTTCGAAATAAAATTCAACTTTTTACAAACAATAAGGAATTAAATAGCTTAATTGATAAATACGTAAACGATGAATATTTATATTGGGATAAACTTAAATATAAAATAAATAATTTACCTAAAGGTATTACTAAAGAAGAATTTTGGTATTGGTTAAGTGAGGTGCGAAAAATTAGTTCCAAAAATTCTCCCATACAAACGTTAGATAAAAAAAAATTTAGATTAAATAATTTAAATTATTTTCAGAAATTACTTCATCAAATAGATCTTAATACGGGCGGTAAATTTCTTGGTTTGGATGAAAAAATTGACGAAAAGAAAAAGTATCAATTTATGCATAGGGGTTTAATGGAGGAAGCCATTGCGACATCACAGCTTGAGGGTGCAAATACTACTACAAAAGTCGCTAAGGAATTTTTGCGAACCGGTAGAAAAGCAAAAAATAAATCTGAACATATGATTTTGAATACATACGAAACAATGAAGGCTATAGAAAATGACTATAAAGATAAAAAATTAAGTTTGGAAATTTTGTTTGAATTACACGATATGATAACAAAAAATACTATAGAAGAAGATCGAATTGGTAAATTTAGAAAGAATGAGGATAAAATCGTAGTTCAAGACGCCTTAACTGGAGAAATTGCTTTTGAGACTCCGCCTATTGAATTTGTAAAACAAGAGATGTCAAAATTAATTTTATTTGCAAATGATGAATTAGAAACTGAATTTATACATCCAATAATAAAAGCTATAATGTTACATTTCTGGATTGGATATTTACACCCATTTTTTGATGGCAACGGAAGGCTTGCTAGAATTTTATTTTATTGGTACTTACTTCGAAATAACTATTGGGCTTTTGCCTATTTACCAATATCTGCAATTATTAAAAAATCACCAAAACAATATTCAATGTCTTACATGTATACAGAACAGGATGATAATGATTTAACATATTTTTTGGACTATAATATGAGAAAAATTAAGCAAGCAATAAGGGAATTTGAAGAATATATACAAAGACAATTTAAAGACAATTTGAAACTTAGTAAAAATTTAAAAATAAATTTTCAATTAAATGATAGACAAATTCAGTTGCTTAAGTATTTAAATGAAGATGAAAATAAATATACCACTCTAAAAACGTACATTAATATAAATCAAATATCTAATAAAACTGCCATTAAAGATCTTAAAGAATTAGAAAAAAAAGAATTTTTAATTTCTAAAAAAATAGGTAGAAATATCTATTATTATGGTTCTTCAAAAATAGAAAAATACTGTGATTAATTTTTAAGAACCTATCTAAGAACCTGTCTAAGAATAAAGTTGGCTGTGAGTGCCTATAATATCAAAAAAGATTTCATTGTCATCTAATTCTCTAAATAATACTCGCCAATCACCATTGATATTTATGCTACGATATTCTGTTAAGACACCTTGAAGTTTATGATTTCTTAACAAAATGTGTTGTTTGTTGTCTATAAACAAAAAAAGTTTATCTCTAAAAATTTTTTGAATATTTTGTGGGGCTTTTTCCAATTCTTTAGTAAATCTTTTTGAAAATGTAATTTTCATGAATGTTTCTTAATTAATTTATCAATAAAATTTAAAGCTTTTTTAGGTTTATCAAATTTGTATACTTCACCTTTTTTTCTTTCTTCTTCTGATTCCTTTAGAACCTTTTGTAAATATTTAGAGGGAATTTCGTCTCCTAATTCAAAGTGTACACTTCTAGTTCTTATAAATTGATGTAAATATCCATTAATAATATCGCTTAAAGATAGACCTAACATTTCTGCTATATTTTGCGCATAAGCTTTTACCTGAGGTTCTGTTTTAATATTAATAACTGCTGTTTTCATATAAAAATGTATATATAATATATAGATATACTACGCTCATCGTATACACTTTAGCAATATTATTTTCCCAAAATCTCCAAAAACCTCGCCAAAGTAAATAGAGCATCAGATAGTCGATTTAAATACTTCAAAGCATTTTCATTGACTTTTTCTGTACGCGTCAATGTAAACAAACGTCTTTCAGCTCTTCTGCAAATTGTCCTAGCGCAATGTATTGCGGCTTGTACAGAATTGCCTCCAGGTAAAATAAATTTAGTTAAAGGTTCCAAACATTCACTCATCTCATCAATCCATTTTTCCAAATTTTCAATATCATCAACATCCATTCTTTTGACGTTTAAACTTTCACTTTCAAAAGGTGTTGCCAAATCTGAACCTAGTCTTAATAAGTCACTCTGCAAACGTTCCAAGGATTTTTGACAAATATTTTTTCCATCCAAAAATGATCGCGCTAAACCTAAAAAAGAATTTAATTCGTCAACGGTTCCATAGCATTCAACCCGCAAATCATCTTTTGAAATTCTTTTCCCGCCAAAAAGTGAGGTTTGTCCACGATCTCCTTGTTTTGTATAGATTTTCATGAAAATAATTATTTCTTTTTTGTAACATTGTCAGTTGGAAATAATCTGTTTAATAGATCTTGTAATTCTTTAATTGTTTTATGTGGTACTATAATTCTTGAAACCTCTTCTGTAGTACTTTTAAAATCAGTAATATCCTCTTTTTTTGCCTGTACTGGCTTTACTTGATGAAAAATCAAAGTGACATCATAATCACTTACTATTGTAGATACTAATTGTGCATATTTAGAGGCGGTTGATTTTGTTTGATTAAAATAATCAGAAAATGTGTTTTCTGTGTCCATAATTATGTAGGTTTAGTAGTTAAAGTTTTGAAAAAGTTATCAATAATTGAGTTTGTCGTGTGTTCAGCTTCATATTCAAATTTATTATTAGAGCTAGAATCATATGCTTTAGTATACTGGGTTGAGTAGTCACAAAATTCTACTAATTTGTTTTGTTCTGCAAACTTACTAGCGTTAAATATCTTAAGTTCTTCGCCTAATTCCTCACTAATATCCCATAAAGTAGAACATCTCATATTTTGACCATTTTCTATACGAGCAATTGTACTTTGCTTCATTCCAAGTTTTTGAGCGAATTCTTTTTGTGAGTAGTTTTTTTCTTTTCTTAATTTTGCTATATTAAATCCTAATTCAAACAACCATGATTCAAATTGAATATTTTTTTCTATTGAAGGATCTTTTTCGATTATATTTTTTATATATCTGTGATAGCTTTTCATATATTAAAATTTAGTAATATTTTTTGCTCTTTCGAATGTTGTTTTTAATTCATTAGGTGGCGTATCCATCTCTCTTTTTATCAAATGCATTTAATAAATAAAGAAAATTTTGTTTTAAAAACGCATGGATCCTATATTTTTTCGTTGCAATCTTTATTTGCACAACTTCATTACCTGATAACTTTAGAATTTTATATCTTTTCCCGTCTATTAACTCTTTACCTTTTTCCGCAAGCTTTATTATTAGTATTTTTTAAAATCCTTGAGGTTACTTATGCGAACATTTTCTAAATATTTATATACATCATTATGGAAGTTAATTTCTTTCATTCTTTGTAATTATAGCATATAAGTGATAAATATCCAAAATACACCTACAATATATTACATAAGTTATATCTTGTAAATATTAATTCAAATTAATTTCTACAAAAATCGATCTATGATCAGATCCAACATTGTTCAAAATTTCAAATTGCTTAAACTGAAAATTCTTTGTAGTTAAAATATGATCTATTGGCAAGAAAAAAGGTGTGGATTTTGCCCATGAAAGATTTAGACCAAAGAATTTTCTTGGATCTAATAAATTATTTTCTTTAATAAATCTTTTATAAAAATGTCCAAACACAGAAGCATTTAAATCTCCAGCAATTATTGTATTTTTTAAATTTTGGATACTAATTTGTTCTGTAAGTTCTTTTAACTGAAAATCAAAAATTTCAAACCAGTCTTTAAATATTGGTGGTGGCGGATGAAGAATTGCTATATGAAAAAATTTTGTTGGATCTGAAACTTTGAAAATTAAAAAAGGAATATCCATCTCAATACTTCTATAAATTTCTTCAAAAGGATATTTACTATAAAACGCCATTCCAAAACCATCTAGACGAACTAATTCAAACTTATAATCATACCCTTTATCAAGCGCTTCAAAAGCTTTTTTATGATGTTCAGCAAATTCTACGATAGCTATCACATCAGGCTTTTTTTCATCAATCTGGTTAAATAAATTAGCAAATTTAAAATTATCTCTATATATATTTGAGAAAAGAATTTTTAAATCACATAAATCATTTTTATCGCACCTAGATTTCATTTCGGAAGCGCGGGCAATTGGTCTTTTTTTTCTAAACTTCAAATAAGGCAAAATAAAATATAAATTACCAATTGAGCCAAGTATAATAAAGGCTAATAGCCCCCCCGACAAAGAAGGTGGGGGAATTAAAAAGCTACTTACAATTAAACTAAAGCCTAACAAAAAATACTGCACGCGAAAATGACTCCAAAGATCGAAAAAGAAATGAAATCTAGCTAAAAATGCAAAAATATTTGCAATGATTAATAAAATTGTGAAAAAATACCAAATATTTACTAATAACGACATAGGTTTGAAACATTTTTATTGTTTTTACTGTTTTAGTATATGGAAAAATTTGAAATCATGCTATGATTGAGTTTTGAGTTTCGGGAACTTTAGATTTTTAACATCCAAATATTAGCATATTTATCTTCGGTTTTTCAGAGCGTTCTTAATTATAATTATCTATATAAGTAAAGTGGTACTAAAGTGGTACCCTTTAGTTATTGTTCCGTTGTATTCAGATTTACCTAATACTTGAGTGTTATATTTATAAAGCATTGTTGCAAAAGTATATTTCAATGAATCTTGATCAACTTTTTCTGTTGCAGTTTCTTTTGAATCTATAATTTTATTATTTATCGCCCAATTAACTGAAGAACTAGCCCAACTTGGTATTATTGAATCTTTTGAATCTTTTAAAATTTCAAAAGTTTCATCAGTTTTTTTAAAAAGATTGTTTAAATCATCAATAATATTTGATGCCACCAAATCCCCACCTTTCAAGCTCTTTCCAACGGTTGCAATATTAATGTTGGAATTTTTCACATT
>CAZEDK010000022.1:0-31582 GCA_964511025.1 uncultured Candidatus Peribacteria bacterium
TCAACATTGTTGTGCAAGCTGAATTCTGTTCAATGCTTAAATCTATGATTTCATAATTTCTAGAATTCATACAAAGTTCCAATTGTACTAATATGTGAATAAAGCTCCTCCCGAGCCACAAAGCCGTGTATTTTTTGTATTTAAATTATTTTTTTTGAAAAATTCTTGAAATTCAGGTTTTTGAAAAGCAAATTCTTCAAAATCATTGTGAAAATATTGTGTTAGATTTTGCAAAGGTTCTTTATTTTTGATGCCTTGGATTATTTTTTCTGTTTCCCAAATCTCCCCCTTTAAATGCCAGCCCGATGAATCCATTCTGGCGGGAAAGGGGGCTGGGGGGATTTTTTCATACGCCTCCTTCGTAGACACATTGATTCCTGTAAAAATAATTTCTATATCTTTTTTTTCAATTTTTAAATTTGGCAAAGGCTCAATTTCTTCACCGAAATGTCTAGCAAAACACGTCCCTCCATAAATAAAAAATGATACATCCATTCCAATTTCAGCCCCCAATTGCGACAAAATTTTTCGTGATTTTTTTAATTTCCAAAATTTATTTAAAAATTTCAAAATTGTTGCAGCATTGCTTGATGCTCCACCCAAACCACTTTGCATTGGAATATTTTTTTTCACTTTTATATAAACATTCTCCAATCTTCCGGTTTCCCTCCTCATAATTTCAACCGCCTGCCAGATGGTGTTTTTAATCCCGCCAACCCCTCCCCTATCGCAGTCGAGGACATGCTTTAACAAGGGGGAGATTTCTGTAATTGCATCTGTACTATTTTCTTGTATTTCAATTTCAATTTCATCATAAATCCATGGAATTTCTTGCATTATACTTTGAATAAAATGGTATCCGGAAATTCTGTCTTGACCCAAAATATCTAAAGTTAAATTAATCTTTGCTGGTGATTTTAAAATTGTTTTCATAAAAATCATCTCATCTAAAATATATTTTATTATAACAATTCAATGCCAATAAATAAAATTTGACCAAAATATATATTTAATATATACTAAATATACTTTTTTTTAAATTGATTAAAATATGATTACACAAGAAAAAAAAATTATGCCAATTAAAGTGTCACCTATAATAGTCGCAGAATTTGATCAAATACAAGAAGAAGAAGGATTTGGCAGTAGAGCTTCTACGTTTAGTTTTCTTGTAAAAAGTTATCATCAACGCAAATATTATGAACTTGAAAAAGCAGCTGATGAATTAGATAAAGTTATTGACAAAGTAGATAAGAAAAAAATACCTTCACTTAAAAAACAACTTGGACTTTAAAAATGGATTTTTTATTATCAAAAACATTTTCATCTCAACTATCAAAATTAGAAAAAAAATTTAGATCAATTAAAAAAGATGTTTTTATTGCTTTAACTAATTTTAATTTAGAGCATGCTATCCATATAACAAAAGGTATTTTTAAAATAAGAATAAACAGTAGCGACATAAATAAAGGAAAATCAGGAACATTTCGAGTTTATATTTACATTAAAACATCTAAGGGCGTCATTATGCCACTTTGCATATATCTTAAATCTGAATGCGAATCAATAAGCATGAATGAAGTCATATCTCTCCTCAATAAAGCCAAAGAAGAATTTTTGGATTATTTATGAAAAACCAATATCGCACAATTACACTTCACTCCTTTCCCTTTTCCAAAAACACTAGTTTTATTTCCAGTTGTAGCTGTAATTCCAATTTTATCTTTTGAGATTTGCAATATTTTTGCTAAAGAAATTTTACAATCATCAGAAATTTCATCAATTTTTGGCACTAAACATTCTAAAGAAAATGAAACCGATTGGATTTTTAAATTTCTATTTTTTAATTGTTCCAAAAGTGGCTTCAAAAATTCTTTGCTATCAGTAATTCCTTCTTTTAAACACATTTTATCTGCAAATGATCCTAAAGATTTTTCACCCAAAACTGATGACAAAGCATTGCAAAGCGCATGAATCATCACATCACCATCGGAATTAGCTTTTAATTTTGGATAATTTGTAAATTTTATTCCTCCGAGAGTCAACTCACCCCCTTGCCCCCTCTCTTTAAAAAAAGAGGGGGAATTTTCAAACAAATGAGTATCTTCTCCAAAACCTATTTTCTGACTACTAACCACTATCTTCTCTGCCATTTCCAAATCTTCCTTTGTCGTAATCTTAAAATTCTGTCGTGATGATGGAATTATTTTGATTTGTATGTCATTTTCAATTTTATTTAACAAATTTTCCACCAAACTTACGTCATCTGTACCTTCAAATCCGGTTTTTTTCGCAAATTCATAAGCTTTTTCAAAAATATCCATTCTAATAATTTGAGGCGTTTGCATTAAATATAAATTTTCTCTATCAACAATTTCACTCCGCACATTCACTACATTCCTTTTTACTCCCCTGACAACGGGAAATGTCCCGAAAGCTTTCGGGACAGAGGGGTTTCTTCTAACTGTATCCACCACTTCAGAACCAACTGTAGCCACTCCGTATTTCTTTGCCATCTTCAAACAATCTTTAATCTCCTTTTCCGTAACCAAAGGATTTGCGGAGTTATGGATTAATATAAAATCTGTAGAAACATGCCATTGGCGTGTTTCTACAGATTTTACATGTTCAAATCCTTTAAACACCGATTCCTGCCTCGTCCTGCCACCGATCACCAAATCAACATTATTCTCTTTCAACAAGCTGCCGTATTCTATTTTCCATATTCCATATTCATTCTTATTCACAACTAAAATAATCTTTTTTTCTTCTTTTAATTTTAAAAATTTTTCCAAGCTATGCAAAAACAGTGGTTTATCTGCTAAATTAGCAAAAATTTTAGATTTTCCCCCAAATCTTTCTGATGAACCTGCGGCAAGTAAAATTATATAAAGCATGAAATAATGATTAGATTTAAGTCTATTTATAATAAATCAGCAAACTGTATTTTGTTTTCCAAAAATGCTTTAATATTTTTTTGATTTTTTTTCAGTAATTGTTTTCTCAATTCTTTAGCTTTTTTAGCCACATCAATACATTTTTTCAAAACAGGAAAATTTTCATGATCCACTTCAAAAAATTCCAGCTTCTTACCGACAAAATCCAGTTTTTCAAAAACATTTTCTTGCACTTTCGGATAATTAAGTGCCCATGCAATTGGGATTTTCATATCATTTTTGGATGCATGCATAATTATATTGCCATCTTTAAAAACTATCATCGCATGAACAAGACTTTGTGGGTGAACAACTACATCAATCTTTTCATAAGGCAATCCAAATAAAAAATGCGCTTCAATAACTTCGAAACCTTTATTCATAAGCGTTGCTGAATTAATAGTAATATGTTTTCCCATTTTCCATGTTGGATGATTGAGAGCATCTTCTAATGTTACTTTTGTCAAATCTTTTTTTTTCATTCCAAAAAAAGGACCTCCTGATGCAGTCAAAATAATTTTTTCAAGATCTTTTACATTTCTTCCATGCAAACATTGATACAAGGCGGCAAGTTCTGAATCAATCGGTAGAAGCTGACCTGTTTTGATTGCCGTAATTTGTTCCCCATCAGCAACCAAAGCCTCTTTTGAGGCTAGCAAAACTTTTTTCCCCATCTTCAAAGCTTCAACAGTTGGATAAACCGCTTCTTCTGACGGAATAGCAATCACAACAATATCACTTTTTTCAATAGCCCCCTTGATAAAGGGGGTTGGGGGATTTTCTTCCATCTCATCATTCACCAAAATCCCTTCACACCCAAACTGCTTCATCTGTTTTTCCAAAAGCTCACTATTTTTCCCAGCCACCAAAAAACTCAGCTCAAATCTATCATTTTGAGATTTAATTACTTCCAAAGTTTGAGTACCAATAGACCCAGTTGAGCCAAAAATTGCAACTTTCTTTTTCATAAGCTTAAGGATTTAAAGTCCTTATTTATAAGCTAGTTCAGTGTCAAATTCTATATTTATATAAAAAAATTCGCAAATTAATTTAAATTTATGCAAAGCTATGTTATATTTGAATAAGAATTTTTAGAAATAAAATTGTGATAAATCCTCGCCATATACAATATACTTTATACAATATACTCATTTTCATATTGTCAGTTCTATTTTTAGTATCGCAAGCTTTTGCAACAAATAGCATCGACTTCCCAGACGTTTTCACAAACGATCCACTTGAGAGAGACGAAATACTTGCAGAACTTGTTGATTTAAATATAGTAAAAGGTTATGACGATGGGACTTACCGACCATTGACATTCGTAAATCGAGCAGAATTGACAAAAATGATTATCACTGCCAAAAAAATTGACACGACATCAAAAACCTACATCTCTTGTTTCCCGGATCTTAATCGGCTCGACTGGTTTACTCCATATATTTGCGAAGCAAAAGAACAAGGTTTTGTAAATGGTTTCAGTGATGGCAATTTTCATCCGGAAGAAAATATTGCTTTGAGTGAGGCTTTATCAATATTATCAAAAGCTTTTAAATGGGATTTAGAAGACTCAACCAAGATAACAACTGAACCTTTTTTTGATACTGAGCTTAATTCTTGGTATATAAGTTATTTTAAATACGCAAAAGATAAACTAATAATTCAGGAACTTTCAAAATATATTTCTCCACATCGTTTACTTAACAGAAAAGAAGCTGCGGAATATATTTATAGAACATTATTAAGCAGCAAAGGCGAGAAAATTATTTGGAAAACTTTTGGCTCCTCAGATGATAGTTATCAAGAAATTTTGGCAACAGATATAAAACCGGCAATACCTGCGGATTATGAATTCCCATCACAGAGTCAAAGAGGATATCCAAATGCTTGTTATGGTTTTGCTGTAATGAATTTGATGCAATACAAATACAGTTCAGGGATAAAAGCAGAAGAACTGGGTCCAAATATAGATTGGGATTATAATTTCATCTGGGACGATCCTGTTTTTGATAATTTTGGGAAATATTATGATACCGATGTGATTTTTGCTTATTACGTGACTCCAAGCTATGTGCTAAACAAACTTGCTTATGGGGAGCCTGTTACTTTGTATAGAAATTACTATGTAAACGGAACAAATGTTGGACATCATGCGGTTGCTTTTTCATTTGACGAAAGTGGAATATATTTTGGCGACAGTGCAAATGGTGTAATCACACACATTGCTTATGATGAAATTTTTACAAATGAATGGGATCAAACAAATCTGAACATGAGTGAACTTCGTGTAGTCAAAGGAGATGGAGAGCGCAAGCTACAGTGGGAGGATTATGAAGATTTGAAATAAAAAATCAACAGTTAATATTTATATTCCAAAATATTTTTCTTTAAATTTGGGAAATGTTTAACATTTGATGTCACCAAAGTTAAATTATTTTCTTGGCAGAGAATATTTATTATTAAGTCGTCTGTATCAGGAACATTAATGCCTTTTCTAGCTAAGTCATAGCCTAATTCTCCTGCTTTTACAGTGATTCCTTTAGTTATTTCAAGTGTCTCAAATGAAATCATAAAATCTTTTATTTTATAAAAGTTTTCAGATTTTTTAATATTAGCTAAAATTTGTGTATTTGAAATAGGACATATAAATATTGAAGTATTTTCTTTTGATAAGTAATCAAAAATATTCAAAGCATTTTTTTCTCTTCTTAGATAGCCAATTAGAAATGATGTATCTAGTAAATATTCCAAATCCTATGAATTTAAATTATAGTTAAAAATCGATATCGATTTTTTTCATCTTATTAGGCTTGAAATCTTTTCCAAGCAAAGGTTTACCACTTTTCAAAAATTTACTATGAAAATCACGCAGCTTTTCCATCCTCCTTTGTTTTTCCAACAACAACATAGCTTCCTCAATCAAATCTGCTCTTGTCTTATTCTCCTTTTTTGCAAGATCGTTTAAAAAATTAAAAACTTTTGTATTAAGGCTTTGGCTGAATTTTGTAGACGTAGTAGACATGAATAGTAAATATATTATATATCTACTAAGAGTATATACTATCGGTATGGATTATGCAATAATTTACGCTGCACTTACATATAACTGACCCTCAAAATCCGACATATCGCCTGTCTCAAGGAATTTTAAAATCATTTTGAGCTGTCTTTCGCTTTCTTGTATTCTTCTTATGAAATATCCTCCTGTTTCACTGAATTAATTACAAATTAATCAATTATCCAAGATTCTTCTTAAACTCCACTTTCGATTTCCAGAAAAAATACAAAACAGTAAATAATGTTACAAGTGGCGATACATAACTTGGGATTTCCACATTAAAACTTTCTAAAAGCATCACAATGCCAAGAAAAAATATTGAATACATCGCACCATTTTTCAGATATATATATTTTTTCACATTATCAATATTCATTATAGTCATTTGTCTCACCACTAGAGCGCCAATACCATTACCAACCAAAATCAAAGGAACAGAAAGAGTAAAAGCAAAAGCACCCAAAACACCATCAATAGAAAATGTCGCATCAATAATTTGCAAAAAAAGCACTTTGCTTAAATCTGATCTGTTTGAATTTTTTAAAGTTTTTTCTTGTTCCTCGGCATATTGCTTAAACCCATGAGTTATAAAAAAGGCAGTTGATCCAACTACAGCGCCAAAAGCCATAGAAGGATTTATTTTTAAACAATACCAAACAATTACACACAAAATCACAGAGACAGCAGAATAAAACCATGCGCCCTTTGAATGAAAAAATTTCTCACCATAAAGTCCAAAATTCTTTGGCTCAAGAAAAAGCCAATGTAAAAATAAAAATATCAAAAATACACCACCACCGCTTAGCAATATCGGAGCGGCACTTTCAACGGCATCAAGAACAACAGGATCACTGCTAAAACTAGCTGTAAAAGCTCCAACTGGACCCAGCGATGACAAAGAACCCCACACTATTAGCCACGGCAATAAGCCTCTTACCAAGAATACGGCAGAAAAAAGTCCCCAAGTCAAAAACCATTTTCTTGCTTTTGTCCCCATCGTTGAAAGAACTTCAGAATTGATGATCGCATTATCAATACTGCTGATTACTTCAAATAAACACAGTCCACCTATCGTCAATAATATAGTAATTATGCTCATTTTATAAATTAAGTATTACTTTGTTCAATTAATGCAAGAAGTTTATCAACAATTTGATTTTCAGGAACGATGGTCACCACTTTTCCTTTTTTAAAAATAATCCCCTTGCCATTGGCTCCGGTAATTCCCCAGTCAGACTCTTTTGCTTCACCAGGACCATTGACTTCACAACCCATCACAGCAATTCTCAGATTTTGCAAATGCATTGTTCTTTTTTTTACTTCTTCTAACATTTTTTTTAAATCTATAGTAATTCTACCACAAGTTGGACAAGCAATTATATCAGGCTCTTTTGTATACAGACCAAATGATTTAAGCAACATTTTACACGCCTTTATTTCCTCTAATGGATCCGCGGCAAGCGAAATTCTAATAGTATCTCCAATTCCGTCATAAATCAAAGCTCCCAAAGCAGCGGCATTTTTGATGCAACCGTCAAAACTATCTCCAGCATGAGTGACTCCAAGATGAAGAGGATAATTAGTGCGTTTGCTTAACATCCTATAAGCTTCGATATTCCGCATCACATTTTCAGTTTTGACTGAAATAATCAAATCCTCAAATCCTTCTTTTTCAAAAAATTCAATCGCGTCCATCGCAGATTCAACAAGCGCTCTTGGAATTGGAGCTTTATATTTATCCCAGAATTTCTGTTCAAGAGATCCTGCATTTACACCAATCCTCATCGAAACTCCTTTTGTTTTTGATTTAGCAATAACTTCTTTGAGCATTCCTTTATCAAGAAAATTTCCAGGATTAATTCTCAGTTTCTCTATCTTATGATCAAGAGCAGAAAGAGCCATTTCTGGCAAAAAATGTATGTCAGCTACAAGCGGTATATTTATTCTATTTCTTATCTCTGTTAGTACGTCCGCATCTTTTTTTTCCGGCACTGCAACTCTTATAAGTTCACAACCTTCTTTTTCAAGTTTCAAGATTTGCTCTACAGTAGCTTTGACGTCATGAGTCTTAGTGTCCGTCATTGATTGCAGAATGATAGGATTTTTATTGCCTATTCTTAAATTCCCAACCTTAATTTCACGAGTTTTTTTGCGTTTTGGAAACATGATCTGGTTCTGCTTACTTTAATTTTCCTTTAGCCTTTTTAATAGGCTTTGATTTTGGTTTAATAGGAGATTTTGCAAGTTCAGTATCCGGTTTTTTCTTCGCAAACCTATTAAATTTTCCAGTTTTTGCTGGCGCATTGTCTGCAATTTCCAAACATTCTTCCAAGGTCAAACTTTTTGGATCTTTTCCTTTTGGAATTTTGTAATTGTTTTTTGCAATAGAAATATATGGTCCATATCTACCATTGAGCACCTGCACTTCTCTATTCTTATCAAAAGCTTTTATTAGTTTCTCAGATTCTGCTTTTCTCTTTGCCAAAATTATAGCAATTCCTTCGTTTTCTTTAAGAGCCATTGGATCTATATCTTTTGGAATTGAATAAAATTTCCCATCATGCTTAATATACGGACCAAATCTACCTATATTAACAGTCATTTCTTGACCGTCATACTGCCCAATAATTTTTGGTAATTTAAAAAGCTCCAAAGCTTCTTCAATTGTTATAGTCTCAATACTTTGATCTTTGCGCAGACTTGCAAATCTAGGTTTTTCCTTTTTTTCAGGATCGCTCTCTCCAATTTGCACAAGAGGACCAAAACGACCTATTCTCGCATAAATATTTTTTCCTGAAATCGGATCAATACCCAAAGTCCTTTCTCCAGAAGCACGCTCTGAATACTCAATTGTTCTTTCAACATGTCTGTGAAAAGGTTTATAAAAATCTGCAATCATGTCGGTCCAAATTTTTTCACCATCAGCAATCTCATCAAATTCTTTTTCAACTTTCGCTGTAAAATTATACTCCAAAATTTCCTGAAAATTCTCAACAAGAAAATCCGTGACAACCATTCCAATATCAGTTGGAAAAAGTTTAGCTTTTTCCGCTCCAGTATTTTCAATTTTAACTTCTTCAGTTATTTTTTGCTCTTCAAGGGTTAACACACTATATTCTCGAGAAATTCCAACTCTATCTTCTTTTATAACATATTGCCTTTTTTGAATGGTTGATATGGTCGGAGCGTAAGTAGAAGGACGACCTATACCAAGTTCTTCAAGTTTTTTTACAAGACTGGCTTCCGTATATCTTGGAGGGTGATTTGAAAATCGTTCTTGAGCTTGAATTTGTTTGTAATCAAGAATTTCTCCAACTTTCAAAGGAGGTAAAATGCCACTGTTTTCATCAGGATTTTCATCATCACTAGATTCCATATAAACTTTCAAAAATCCATCAAACTTCAAAAGCTCCCCTTTTGCAACAAATTTCTCTTCACTTTTTGAAATTGAAATTGTAGCAATGGCTCGTTCCAAAATTGCATCACTCATCTGAGATGCAATCGTTCTTTTCCAAATAAGTTCATACAACCTTTGTTCGGAACTTTCACCACTGACTGTGTGTGCATTCATGTATGCAGGACGAATTGCTTCATGAGCTTCTTGAGCGCCTTTTGACTTGGTTTTGTACTGTCGAGGAAAGTGATAATTATTACCGTATTCTTTTTTAATTTCAGCTTCACAAGCATCCACTGCTGACTGTGACAAATTCGTAGAATCAGTTCTCATATATGTAATTTTTCCAGCTTCATATAATTTTTGTGCAACAACCATTGTTTGAGCAACTGAAAATCCAAGTTTACGACTTGCTTCTTGCTGTAATGTTGAGGTAGTAAAAGGTGCAGCTGGAGATTTTTTACCCGGCTTGACTTCCAAATTTTCAATTTCAAAAATACTTTCCTTACAAAGTTCAAGAAAATTCTTAGCATTTTCAAGATTAGCAAATCTTTTTGGACATTCGGCTTTCAAAAAAACAGAACCATCAAGTTCAAAATTTGCAGTTAATTTATAACTTGAAATCGAATTAAATTCATTAATTTCTCTTTCTCTCTCAACAATAAGACGTACAGCAACTGACTGAACTCTACCTGCAGAAAGAGAAGGTCGAATTTTTCTCCACAAGACAGGTGAAAGTTCAAACCCAACTAAACGATCAAGTATTCTTCTAGCTTGCTGTGCATTAACCAAATTAATATCAATTGTTCTTGGATTTGCTACAGCATTTTTGATTGCTGATTCTGTAATTTCGTGAAAAACTATCCTTTTTGTTTTTTCTGGTTTCAAATTTAAAACTTCAGAAAGATGCCAAGATATAGCTTCTCCTTCGCGATCTTCATCAGTTGCCAGCCATACAATTTCCGATTCTTTACTGATTTTTTTTAATTCTGACACTATTTTTCTTTTATCATCAGGTATTTCATAGCTAGGCTGAAAATTATTCCCAGTATCAACAGAAAGTCCTTTTTTAGCAAGATCTCTAATGTGACCAAAACTCGATTTAACTACAAAATCTTTACCCAAAAATTTTTCAATTGTTTTAGCTTTTGCAGGAGACTCAACTATTACAAGATTCTTTGACATTAGATAAATATTTTTAGTATTTAATTTTTCACTCAAACAACTTCTATAGAATTTTTTCTTGATAGTCAAATCAAGAAAGATTTTCAAAACCTTATACGTAGTCTTAAATCACTTTACAATAAATTTTAATTGTTTTTTTATAACTAGCCTAAATTGATTATTGTGTTTTATGTCCATGCAAAAGAAAAACGAGATATCCTGCATAAGGAGTGAATGCAGACTGAACATGTTTTTTATTCAATGGCTGAAAACAAGCTATAATGCAAAAAGACTTGTAAAAGTCACAGATTTTCCTTATATAATCAGTAGTTTCATATTTCCTAACTTTTATCACCATGACAAAAGGTGAAATGATAGAAAAGATGGCAAAAGCTTCTGGCATGTCAAAAGCTGCTGCTACAAAAGCTCTCAACGCATTTGTTGACGGCGTTTCCGGTTGTTTGAAAAAAGGAGGTACTTTTACTATGCCTGGCTTCGGTAGCTGGAGAATAGCTGCTAGAAAAGCTCGTACAGGTGTAAACCCAAGAACAGGAGCGAAGATCAAAATCGCTGCTAGAAAAGTCGTTAGATGGAGAACAGGAAAAGGTCTTGCTGATATGGTTAGATAATTTTTTATTTAACTTTGGTCAAAGATTTTCGTTAACCCGCTCATGTAGAGACGCGATTAATCTCATCTCTACGGGCGGGTTGTTTTATTTACTATCTCAAAATTTTTCGATATCTTGTCCACAGCAACAATAAAATAATATGGAAAATAAATTACGCGAGCTTAAATTAAACGCAATAAAAGAAATATCCACGGCAAATGATGGAAAATTATTAAAAGAGGTTGAAGTAAGATTTTTAGGTAAAAAAGGATTTTTGACTGAAATACTTCGAGGATTAAAAGACCTTTCATTGGAAGAAAAAAAAACAGCAGGCAAGATATCAAATGAGATAAAAGAAGAATTAGAAAAAGCTTTCGCTGAAAAATTAATTGAAATAGAAAAAATAGAAATAACTAAAGTTCTTAACGAAGAATGGATAGATTTAACAGCACCAGGCAAAAAATATGAATATGGGCATTTACATCCGCTGACTCAAACACAATATGAAGTTGAAAATATTTTTCACGGCATGGGCTTTATGATAGCAGACGGTCCAGAAGTTGAGGCTGAAAAATACAATTTTGATGATTTGAATATTCCACTGTCTCATCCTGCTAGAGATATGCAGGATACTTTTTTTATTGATAAAAAATATGATGAACAAATGGGCAGACTGGTACTGAGAACGCACACCTCTCCAGTTCAGGTAAGAACAATGCTGAAACATGGTGCTCCATTACGCATGATAGTTCCTGGAAGAGTTTTCCGTAATGAAGCACTTGATGCCAGTCATGAACATACTTTTGATCAAGTAGAAGGACTAATGATAGATAAAAATATTTCATTATCACATTTAAAAGGCGTAATGACTGAATTTTTGAGTAAATTATTTGAAAGAGAATTAAAAGTCAGGTTCAGGCCTGGTTATTTCCCTTTTGTAGAGCCGGGTTTGGAACTTGATATGTCTTGTGCAATATGCAATGGCAGTGGCTGCAAAACTTGCAAACATAGTGGCTGGATAGAATTTATGGGAGCTGGCATGGTGCATCCACACGTGTTAAAAGCAGGAGGACTTGACCCCAATATTTATCAAGGCTGGGCATTTGGGTTTGGACTGACAAGACTTGTAATGATGAGATATGGAATTGATGATATTAGGGTTCTAAACGGTGGAGATTTACGTTTTGTAAAGCAGTTTTAAAGTGCCTCAAATTTTTACAGCTCCTATTCCTTTTTTCAAAAGCTTTTCTTTGTACCACTCTGGAAAACCTTTGATTGAAGCCCTCAGAACTTGTTCGCCAAATTCTTGCCATAGAAATTTCTTAATGTCTTCTTTTTCTTCTTGCTCAACATCCTCTTGAATTTCTTTCATCAATGAACCTATATCTTTTGGCGAATTCGTCAAAAGTTCTTTTTCTCTCAAATGTTGAATCGCTTTTTGCCATCTAGCCTCCGTAGCAAAACTTTCACAAAAAGTTTCAAATTTGCCTTTTGCCGTAAAATCTCTACCCCACGATTCTTTGTGAGTTTCTTTAAATTTTTCAGATACAAATTTACCTGCCATAACAGGTATTGGCTGCCCTCCAAGTAAAAAAGGTTTCTTATAATTTTTCACAACAAAACCTTCTATTTCACAATTGCCAAGTGCTGATTTCATTTCAAGCAAATGCTGAATTTGTTCAATATTGTCTATTTTTCCCTTAAAAAGTAGAGGTACGACTTCGATATCCAGCAAAGTAGCATATTCTTTTAACTTATCATGCTCCGAAATAAACTTATCTGATAAATCACCAACCGCAAAAATCATCAAATTATTTTTTGGAATTCTATCATATTTCAAGACGTTATGACCTGGATTGCTTAGATATTCAGTATAAAAAATCACATTGTCAGGTAGTTTTTTCTCAATAGAAGCTACATAGCTAATCGCGGTTATAAACATTTTTTCAGGATTGTCCAAATATACCGGCTTACCTTTGCTTCTTAAATGCAATTCCCCATTAATTTTACCAAAGTCAAACTGGCTGCCATCAATCTTCTCAGTAATTTCAACCTCATCATCAAAAATTCCTGAAATATAATCCTGTCCAATTGCGAAAATTTTTGGAAAAGCTTTTATCATAATTTTATAAAAATTCATAACTGTAAATTATTCTATACTTTTTAAAATTAATTTACAAAAAAATAGACTTACCGTTAAACCACCAACTTGACAATTTCTATAGCTTACTATATAACTATCTTAGTTATTTATATAGCTCACTATAAAAATTACTAACATGATTGAAAGAGAAATTTCTCAAAAAATTCTTCCTTATGTCAAAAGAAGCGAAATGATTTTTTTGAACGGAGCTAGACAAGTAGGTAAAACAACTCTTCTTAAATATTTCAAAAAATTACTTGAAGATAAGAAAAAAGAAACTATGTATTTCAACCTAGAATCACCAGACGATTTAGCTCTTTTGAATGATTACAGCTGTTTCATAGCTAATCTTGATTTGAAAATTAGAAAAAATAAAATTTATGTATTTATAGATGAAATCCAATTACACAATGGTCCGTCGAATTTTCTTAAATTTATTTATGACGAATATAAAGAAAAAATAAAGATTTTTGTTTCAGGATCAGCTAATTTTGACATTAAATCTAAAATACAAGATAGCTTAGTTGGCAGAAAAGTTAGTTTTTGGATAAAACCATTTAATTTTCGAGAATTTTTAAAAGCAAAAAATTATAAAAAGCCTGTCAATCAAAAAACACATCAAAAAGAAATATTAATTTTGTTGGAGGAATATATGCTTTATGGTGGACTTCCAAACGTTGTCCTTACAGTCAATCGAGACATTAAAACAAAACTTTTATTTGAATATGTTGAAGGTTATGTAAATAAAGATATAAGACATCTTGTAAAAGAAGAAAATATTACCAAATTTAATAATTTAAATATTTTTCTTAGCAAAATAATTTCGAATTTAAAAAATTCTTCAGAAATATCAAAAACTATATCCTTGAACCAAATTACACTTGAAAGATACTTGGATATTTTAAAATACACATATATTTATTATTTCTTACAGCCATATATTACAAATGAAATTCATAGAATAAGAAAAAATGAAAAAGTTTATATTTTTGATTTTGGAGTAAGAAATGCTATTTTGTCTAATTTTACAAAAATAGCAAATAGAGATGATAGCGGAGCTTTATTTGAAAACTTTGTTTTTAATGAACTTATTGAAAAATACGATAAGAATTTGTTCTATTTTAGAAATCAATCGGATAATGAAATTGATTTTGTTGGCAAAGATAAATTTGGGAAAATTCATTTTTTTGAAGCCAAATATTCTGATCTCAAATCGGATCATTTAGGGAAAGGTCTTGCTATTTTAATTACAAAACTAAAATTTGATCAGCTTTTCGTTCTTAACAAAACTTTTGACAAAAAAACAAGTAAAAAAATAAATTTTTTGAGCTTTGCAAAATTTCTTGGAATTTAAAACTTTTTCCTTTATCCTTTATCTGCTTTTATTTGAACAAATGAAAATATCCCTAAATTGGCTAAAGGACTTCGTGGATTTTGATTTATCAAATTTTAAAAAAATTGCTGATTTATTAACTTTACATACATCAGAGATAGAAGGAGTTGAGAATGAAGCCGAAAAATTTAAAAATATCTTTGTTGCTAAAATAATTTCAATTTCCAAGCATCCAAATGCAGATAAATTGAGTCTTTGCGAAGTGGATCTTGGCGAAAAATTTGGAATGAAACAAATAGTATGCGGAGGAAATAATTTAAAAGAAAAAATGTTAGTAGCCGTAGCAATCCCTGGAGCAAAAGTTAAATGGCATGGAGAAGGCGATTTAATAGAACTAAAAGAAGTAAATCTTCGCGGAGAATCTAGTTTTGGAATGATTTGTGCTGGCGAAGAAATAGCTTTGGAAAAAGCTCCTGAAAATGGAATTACAGATTTGTCATACCTAAACTGCAAAATCGGCATGCCTTTGGCGGAAGCTTTAGAGAAGAATCAAATTGTGATCGAAGTCGACAACAAAGCTATTACTCATAGACCAGATCTTTGGGGACATTATGGATTTGTCAGAGAGCTATCAGTAATACTTGGCAAAAAATTAAAAGCTTTTAGTCCAAAAGTAGATTTTCCAAAAAGCGGACCTGAAGTAAATTTTGAAATCAAAGATAAAGAAATTTGCAGAGGGGCAAGTTTTTGTATTGTTGAAAATCTAAAAATTCAAGAATCACCACAATGGATCAAATCCAGACTTCAAGCAGTCGGCATTAGACCAATAAATAACATAGTCGATATTACAAACTATGTCATGCTAGAACTTGGACAACCAATGCATGCTTATGATAGAAAATTTTCTGGTGATCATTTGATACTACGTAAAGCAAAAGATAATGAAGAAATTGAGTCTATCGATCACAAAAAAAGAAAATTATCAAAAGAAGATTTTGTCATTGAAACAAAGAGTGAATGTACCTTGGTTGGTATCATGGGTGGAGCAAATAGCGAAATTAAAAATGATACGAATGATATCATCTTCGAAGCAGGATGCTGGGATCCAGTCATTATTCGAAAAAGTTCACAAAGGCATTCACTGCGGACAGACAGTTCTCAACGATACGAAAAAAGCCTTCATCCAAAAAATTGCAGTATTGCAATTAGAAGAGCTTGTGAATTGTTAAAAGAAATTTATCCTGCGGCTAAAATAGCAGGACCTTTGAAAGAATATAATCTTTGGGATCCGGGTGAAATTATAATTCACGTAAATTCAAAAAATGTTGTGTCAAAAATAGGAGCTGAAATTTCTGAAGAAAAAATAATAAAGATTTTGAGAAAATTAGAATTCGAAGCTAACAAAGAAAAAGATTTTATCAAAGTAAAAGTCCCTTATTTCAGGGCGACAAAGGATGTCAGTATTGAAGATGATATTATAGAAGAGGTCGCGAGAATATATGGCTATGAAAATATTCAGCCAAATCTACCAAATTTACCTATCAAATCACCCATTTCTAACAAAGAAAGAGTTAAAAAACACATATCAAGAAAAATTTTAGCAGGTCTAGGATTCAGTGAGGTTATGAACTATTCGTTCTATAGCAAAGAAGACTTAAAAAATAGTCTCTTAAATGAACAAGGACATATCAAAATAGAAAATTATTTATCAGAAGATCAAACGCATTTGAGAGTAAGCTTAATACCAAATTTACTCAAATCAATACATGAAAATCAGAAAAATTTCTCTAATTTTAAAATATTTGAAATTGGTAGAACTTATATAGACAACGGACAGTTCATGCCTGTAGAAGAGAAAAAAATTAACGCTTTTATCATAAATACATCAAAAAAAGAAGAAGGTTTTTATGATGCAAAAGGTGCTGTTGAAGCGTTTTTGAAACAAATTTCTTGTAAATCTTTCACAACAAAAAAATCTGAAGACAATTTCCATTTTGCTCATCCGAATAAATCCACAGATATTTTTTTAAAAAATGAAATCATAGGAAAAATATTTGAATTACATCCTCTTATTAAGAAAAATTTTGATTTAAAAGGATTGATTGCTGGCTTCGAACTTAATTTCACAAAATTAGTTGCTCTTGGCAAAGAAATTCCAAAATACAAAGCATTAAGCAAATTTCCAAGCATTAATTTGGATATTTCAGTCGTAATTGACAAAAAAATCACAGTGGAAGAAATCAGTTTTTCTATACGCAAAGCTGATTCACAATTGATTACGGAAATAGAATTATTTGATATCTTCCAAGACGATGTTAAACTTGGAAAAGATAAAAAGGCATTAGCATTTAAAATTGCATTACAGTCCACTGATCGCACACTTACTGACGAAGAAATGACAAAAATCCAAAATAAAATATTTGAAAATTTGGAAACAATAGGTGGCTTTATTAGAGGAAGATAAATACAAAAGCTATTTCCAGTAAAAATTTTAATTTATGGATCTAAAAGATTTAATAAAAATCAGACAGCTAAAAAAGATTTTAGAAAAATACAAGGATGAATCTTCTTTTAAAAGAACAATTATTTACAGCGTTTTATTAATCGCTGCAACAATTGTAACTTTGATGTTTTTTCTCTTTGTATGGGTCTTGATAATTGCAATAACGCTACCGAACGTAAATGATTTGGAAAAATTTGCAGCATCACAGGCTAGCCACATATATGCAAAAGATGGTTCAAGCTTGTATACAATACATGGCGAGGAAAAAAGAACAAGTATAGAATTTGAAGAAATTCCTCCTTCTTTGATTAACGCGACTTTAGCAATAGAAGATGATCAATTTTACGAACATCATGGCATAGATATTCCAGCAATTATGAAGGCTATAGTAAGCGAACTGACAGGACAAAAAAAGCGTGGAGGTTCAACAATTACACAGCAATATATCAAAAACACTTTTTTAAATTCTGAAAGGAAATATTCTAGAAAATTGCGAGAAATTTTGATGGCATTAAAAGTGGAACAGTTTTTTACAAAAGATGAAATTTTAAAACTTTATTTTAATCGTATTTCATACGGTAATAATGCTTATGGAGTAGAAGAAGCATCGAAAACTTATTTTGCTAAAAAAACAAAAGATCTCAGTCTTGCTCAAAGCATAATGCTAGCAGCACTGCCAAAAGCACCCAGTTATTATTCGCCATACGCAGAACATCTTTACCCGAAACTTGATCATGTATTTACTGAAGAAGAAATTAAAAATAGAAATATAAACAAGCACTTGGATTTAAATGAAGATGAATTTTGGAATGGCTTGATTGGGACAACTGTCAATCTGGATAGCGAAGGAAAATATAAAATTTATTTAAATGGACGTACTGATATTGTTTTAAACAGAATGTTAGAGCTTGGATATATAGATCAAGCAACCAAAGAAACTACTTTAACTGAATTACAAAATCTCAAATTTGAAAGACTTAATGAAGACATAAAAGCTCCTCATTTTGTTTTGTGGATAAAAGAACAGGTGGAAGCTAAATATGGCAAAGAATTGGTTGAAAGAGGCGGTTTGAAAATTTATACAACTTTGGATCCACTACTACAAGAAAAAGCAGAACAAATTATAAAAGATCGTCAGGAATTTAATATAACAAATTACGGAGCTACTGATGCAGCTCTTTTGAGTATGAATCCAAAAACAGGTGAAATAGTTACGATGGTGGGCTCTACAGATTTTGGAAATGATGAAATTCAAGGAAAAGTAAATATGACATTAAGCTACACACCAATGGGGTCATCTTTTAAGCCATTTGTATATGCAAAAGGTTTTTTGGATCACGGTCTTAGCCCGGCAACAGTACTTTATGATGTCGCTACGGATTTTGGTGACGGCAATTATCCAAAAAATTACGATGGTACATTTCGAGGACCAATGTCTATCAGAGAAGCTCTAGGGCAATCAAGAAATATTCCAGCCATCAAAGCTTATTTTCTCAGCGGAGAACAAACGGAAATATTACCATTCACGCAATCTCTTGGAATGGAGTACCAAGAGCCAAATATAGAACACGGATCTTCATTAGCTCTTGGACCAACAGGTATCAAATTTATCAGTGCAGTAGAAGCTTACAGTGTATTTGCAAACGCTGGAATTCACGTGGAACCTTATGCAATTATTAAAATCGAAAGTTTTGATGGAACCATACTTGAAGAACACAAAGAAGACAAAGGCAAACAAGTCTTAGATCCACAAATAGCTTATCTTATTACTGATATTTTGTCAGACAGCTCAGTTCGTCTTGGTCCAGGGATAAGCTTAACTGGCAGAGCGAATGCTGCAAAAACAGGAACAAGCACAAAAAGGGACCCTCAAAATGACGAAATTCGATTACCAAAAGATCTTCTAGTATTTGGCTATACTCCAAATATAGTTACAGGAGTCTGGGTAGGTAATGCAGATGGTTCAGCACTCAAGGGTGCTGCTGATGGTTACAACACTTCTGCGCCAATTTGGAAACAATTTATGGAATTTGCATTAACCGACACGCCTGTAGAATCTTTTGCTATACCAGCAGGCATTACTCAAGTTACGGTTTCTCGCGCAACAGGATTGCTACCAAGCGAAAATACTCCTGAAGATATGCTCAAAACTGAGAAATTTGCTAGTTTTGCAATTCCAAAAACAGCTGAAAGTCCAGACTTATTTAAAAAAATAAAATACGATACATTAAGCAAAAGTATAGCTACGGAATTTTGTCCGGAAGCACTCATAGAAGAAAAAGTTGTACGACAATATCACGATCTTTTTCCTGAATTTTGGCGATGGGAACAGGCTGTTCAAAATTGGGCGGCAGGACTTGAAACGGAATTTACAAATGAAGAATGCAAATTACATGACGCCACTTCATCAAAATTAAAACCCGTAATACAAATAATTTCCCCTGTTTCCTTTGGTGAAATAACTGCAGGAACTTGGATTGATATTGAGATTTTGATTAACGGAGGCTTTTCTATCGATAATGTAAAATTTTATATGAATGATATATTAAGAGGTGAAGTAACTGAGTCGCCATATCATGGTAGAATTTTTGTTAGACCCGATTTTGCGGATGGCGAAGAAGTAATTTTAAAAGTTCTTGCTACAGATAGCTTGCAATATCAAGGAGAGGCAAAAATAAAATTAAAAATATCTAAAAAAGATTTGGAAATTCCACTTGATTAAGTTGGCAGCTTTATTTAGATTGGTACAAAGAAAATCATATTAATAAAGAAAATCATATTAATTTAAAATTTATGTCAAATCTTTTCGAAAATACCCTTACACAGATGAGAGAAGCTTTTAAAATTATGGAACTTGATCCTAACGCAGCAAGAATTCTTGAAAATCCAAATCGAACCCTCAAATTTAGTCTTCCAATAAAAATGGACAATGGCAAAATTGAGGTTTTTGATGCATGCAGGATTCAACACAATAATGCATGTGGACCATATAAAGGAGGTGTAAGGCTTGCCGCAGAAGTAGATGAGAGCGAAGTTAGAGCACTTGCAACTTGGATGACCATGAAATGCAGCACAGTTGGAATTCCATTAGGTGGAGCAAAAGGAGGTATCAAAGCTGATCCTTTTAAACTATCAGAAAAAGAAAAAGAAAATTTAATGAGGGCATATGCAAGAGCTTTATCACCTTTTATAGGTGTTGGTATTGACGCTCCAGGACCGGATATGAACACAAATGGGCAAAGTATGTCCTATATGGTTAACGAACTTGAGAATGTATATGGCGATGACCTAAAAGCAAAAAGTGCTATTACAGGCAAACCTGTAGAATTTGGTGGATCTGAAGGAAGATTTGATGCAACCTCAAGAGGTGGTAGATATATAATTGAAGAAGTTATAAAAAGCAGCAATTTATCTGAAATCCCTACTTTTGTAGTGCAAGGTTTTGGAAATGTTGGTCTAAATTTGGCAAGAATATTATTTGAAGAGGGGTATAAGGTTATAGCAGTATCAGATGTACATGGCGGAATTCATAATGAATCTGGTCTTGATATTCCCGCAGTAATTCAATACTTCGAAAAAGAAAAAAACCTTAAAGGATATAAAAATGCAAAAGCTGTTGACAACAAAACCCTGCTAGAACTTCCATGTGACATACTTGCACCATCTGCCATCGAAAACGTAATAACAAAGAAAAATGCAGATAGTATCAAGGCAAAGGTCGTACTTGAGATGGCTAATGGACCGGTAACACCTGAAGCTGAAAAAATGCTTGAAGCAAAAGGAATAGAAATTATTCCAGACATTTTGGCTAATGCAGGAGGAGTAACAGTAAGTTATTTTGAAATGGTGCAAAATACAATGAACTTTTACTGGAGCGAGCATGAAGTAAAAGAAAAATTAAAACCTATCATGAAAAATGCTTGGGTGAAAGTAACTCAAGTCGCACATAAATATAAATGTAATTATAGAATGGCCGCATACATAAGCAGTATAGAAAAGATTGCAGCTGCAATGAAAGCTAGAGGAATGTATTAGAATAGTTTATATTGTAAGCAAATTAATTTTGATCAAATGAAATATTTCTATTTCTTTGGACATAAACAAGCAGAAGGTGATGCAAAAATGAAAGATGAACTTGGTGGCAAAGGAGCGAATCTTGCTGAAATGACCAATTTAGAACTTCCAGTGCCTCCAGGATTTACAATTTCAACTAAGGCATGCTTGGAATATTTGGAAAACAAAATGTTTCCAGAAAATTTTGAACAAGATTTAAAAGAATATTTAGTCAAATTAGAGGATGCAACACAAAAACAATTTGGATCCAATACAAATCCACTCCTTGTATCTGTAAGAAGTGGCGCTAAATTTTCAATGCCAGGAATGATGGATACGGTTTTAAATCTTGGACTCAATGATAAAACGATAGAAGGTTTAATTCAACAAACACAAAACGAAAGGTTCGCTTACGATGCTTATAGAAGATTTATCACAATGTTTGCGAATGTAGTGATGGGTATTTCTCACGATTTTTTTGAAGAGATTTTGCGTGAGAAAAAAGAAGAAAGAGGTCTTAAATTAGATACTGAACTTAGCAGTGATGAGTTAAAAGAACTTGTAATTCAGTTCAAAGAAATAGTGAAAAAAATTACAGGAAATAATTTTCCAGAAGACCCTGCTGAGCAACTTGCGCTTGCTGTAGAAGCAGTTTTTAAATCTTGGGATAACGATAGAGCTATGACATATCGTAGAATTCACGAAATTCCATATAATCTCGGTACCGCTGTTAATATACAATCTATGGTTTTTGGCAATATGGGAGAAGACTCTGGAACGGGGGTTGCATTCACACGAAACCCTTCAACAGGTACAAAAGAATTTTTCGGTGAATATCTTATAAACGCGCAAGGAGAAGATGTGGTTGCTGGGATAAGAACGCCAGAACCAATTAGCAAGCTAAACGAAAAAATGCCTGAAATTTATAGTCAACTTGTAGATATCAAAAACACACTTGAAACACATTATCGAGATATGCAGGATATTGAATTCACTGTAGAAAAAAATAAATTATACATGTTGCAAACTAGAAATGGCAAAAGAACAGCTCCTGCGGCAATGAAAATAGCCGTAGATCTTGTAAGTGAAGGATTGCTAAGCAAACAGGAGGCTTTGCTAAAAATAGACGCCAATTCCCTCAATCAACTTTTACATCCGTCAATCGATCCGAAATGCAAAAGAAATGTTATTGTAAAAGGACTTCCTGCTTCATCAGGAGCTGCTTGTGGCAAAGTGGTTTTTTCCGCAGATGAAGCTGAAGAACTAACAAACAAAGGAGAAAATGTAATTTTGGTAAGAAAAGAAACCAGTCCAGAAGATATACACGGTATGCATGCGGCACAAGGTATCCTGACGTCAACAGGTGGTATGACTAGTCATGCTGCCGTTGTAGCTCGGGGAATGGGCAAGCCTTGTATCGCAGGAGCATCAGAAGTTGTAATTGATAAAAAACATAGAAAAATTATTGCAGGCACTACTGAAATAGGAGAATTTGAAGTAATAACAATAGATGGATCAACAGGAGAAGTAATGATAGGAGCATTGCCAATGGTAAAACCTGGATTAACAGATGATTTCAAAACTATCATGAATTGGACTGATGAATACAAACAAATGAAAGTTTACGCTAATGCTGACACTCCTCACGATTGTTTTGTAGCAAGAGAATTTGGCGCAGAAGGAGTGGGACTATGTAGAACAGAACATATGTTTTTTGAAGAAGATAGAATACCTATAGTAAGACAGATGATACTTGCTCAAAACAAAGATGGTAGAGAGAAAGTTTTGGAAAAACTTCTTCCTATGCAAAGACAGGATCTTATAGGAATTTTTGAGGCAATGAATGGATTTCCAGTAACAATCAGATTGCTTGACCCACCGCTACACGAATTTTTACCACAGTATGATAAAAAAATTCAAAGTTTAGCTCAGGATATGGGAATGAGTTTTGAAGAATTAAAAAATGTAGTAGACAAATTGCACGAAGTCAATCCAATGCTTGGACATAGAGGATGCAGACTTGGAGTGACTTATCCAGAAATTTACATCATGCAAGTAAAAGCTATACTAGAAGCGGCAGCAATTGCATGCAAAGATGGCATCAGAGTGATAGCACACATTGAGATACCTCTTGTTGCAGATGCAGAAGAATTGAAAGTGTTAAGAAAACTTACAGAAAAGGTAATCAAAGAAATGCTTAAAAATGATAAAGATGCATATAAATTATTTTCGTATGAAATTGGTACAATGATCGAACTTCCAAGAGCTTGTTTAGTGGCAGATGAAATTGCAAAATATGCAGATTTCTTTGCGTTTGGAACAAATGACTTAACTCAAACTACATATGGTATGAGCAGAGATGATACTGCAAGATTTTTGCCTTTTTATTTGGATAATAAAATTTTGGAATTTGATCCAACAGAAAGATTAGATGAAAAAGGAGTCGGAAAACTTATGGAAATAGCAATTGCAGGCGGCAGGAAAACCAATTCAAAATTAGAAATTGGAATATGTGGAGAACATGGAGGCGAACCAAATTCAATAGGGATTTGTCAAAGGCTGGGACTGAATTTTGTCAGCTGTAGCCCATACAGAATACCCATTGCAAGGCTTGCTACTGCACAAGCTGCAATTACATCGCCCAACCAATCTTAGTTCTAAGATTTTTGTAATAACTTTCTTTTAAAATTTTCACAAGATATAGGCTCCTTGAAGATTTTCTTATATTTATCTGATCCCCATATTTCAAGGTAAAATGATTTTGACCATCAATCGTAAGACCAAGTTCAGAAACCCCCTCTTCTCTTTCTGTAATAATATGCACTTTGATTTGTTGGTGATTAGGAAGAAGGATCGGACGATTAGTCAGCGTTACCGGACATATAGGTGTCATAACAAAAGTAGCTAATGATGGGTGCACAATTGGACCACCTGCTGACATCGAATGTGCTGTAGAACCTGTAGGAGTTGCAATTACAAGCCCATCAGCTTTGAACTGTGCAACTTTTCTTCTATCAATATCAACTCGAAGTTTCATCAGCCTAGCCAAATTACCCTGATTGATTACAGCATCGTTGAGAGCAAGAAATGTAGCAACTTTTTTCTTATTCCTATTTACGGTGACACGAAGCATTACCCTTTCATCAATATGATAATAGCCTTGAAAAATCTGAACCAAAGCATCAATTAATTTATGAGGTTCTTTTATTTCAGAAAGAAAACCAAGCGTTCCAAAATTCACCCCAAGAAATAAAACTTTTTTATGTGCATCAACATGGTGTGAAGCATTTAGCAATGTACCATCACCACCAAGAGAAATAATCATATCAACTGTTGTTAAAGCTTTTTCTCTGCTAATAAGATTGCTAAAATCACACAGCATCGTCGTATTTTCATCAATAAAAACTTCTTTACAATTAATTTCAAGAAATTTGATAATATTTAGCAAAAATTTCTGTGAAATTTTAAGATCTTTTTTAGAAAAAATAGCTATTTTTTTGATATTTGGTTTGTTCATTACTTAAGTGTAAAATCACAGACAGATTAACATATTTTGCAAACAAGGTGAAAACTTTACTAATAACTCGTTTTCCATACAGTTCACAGCTTGGAGGAGAAGAGCTTCACACGGTCAAACTTGCAGAAAAACTTATAGAAAGAGGCTGGAAAATAATTCTCTGGACTTCGTGTCCAATTTTAAAAGAAGAATTTAAAAAATTTCCATCCGCTAAATACCATATACTATATACTAAATACTTCCCCAATCCTCCAGTTTCAAAAAAATCATTAATTAGTTTTACATTTTTAAGTCCATTCATATTCTTATATTTCATTTTTAAATACAGAAAAATCCTAAAAACTAACAACTACGAACTAAAAACTATATATATGATGAGCTTAACAGAAAAACTGCTTCTAAGTCCTATAATTTTTCTCAACTCCCCGCCTGTACCAATTCGGGCAGGTCAGTTCCCCGCCTGTACCAATTCGGGCAGGTCAGTTCTAACATAATCTGGATAGAACATGCACGAATAGGCAAATGGCTTAGCTCAAATCCATGGAAGATTTTCTATAAATTATGGTCAAGATTTGTAACTATAATTTGCGTTTCAAAAATGTCAGCACAACATTTATCTTGGGCTAATAATGTTGTGGATATAGCAAATGGAATTGATTTATTAGAACTGAGAGCTGAGAATAGAGAACCCCGAAGGTGTCCCTTAGGGACTGAGAGACTTGAGAACAAAATTGTGAAAATAGGCACCATAGCAAGACTTTCAAAGGACAAAGGTCTCGATATTTTGATCAAAGCGGTTGCTCAAATTCAAAATGCAGAACTTCTCATTGTAGGAGAGGGTCCAGAAAAAGCTAATCTGCAAAAGTTAGCAAAGCATTTCCTACTGACGAAGGAGGGGCGAGGGGTGGTCAAATTTCTCAGCACACTTAGCAGACTAGAAATAATAAATTTTTACAACAACATAGATATATTTATTTTACCATCAATCGAACATGACCCTTTTGGTCTTGTGGTAGCCGAAGCAATGGCTACAAAAGTCGCAACTATTGTAACAAATGTTTGCGGAATTACTGATTATTTAAAAGATTTTGAGGATACAAGAATAATTTCAGCAAAAAATTCACAAGTTCTTGAAGATGCAATAAATTGGTATATAAAAAATCCAGAAGAGAAAGAAAAAATAACCGAGAATGCACACAAGAAATGTCATGAATTATTTAATGTAGAGAAAATGGTGAATAAATATGAAAGATTATTTTTGACTTCTGAAGAATTTTAATATTCAATTAAAGAAAAGCTATACTTCGCATAACATGCAAAAATTGGTTATTAAGTAGAAAACACTTCGGATAATAACCAATTATATGCCATGCGGGTTTGTAAATGTTCTATTCTGTTTTCAATCTAAAAAAATTTGAAAATATTATATTATTTAGCATCCGCACAGCATATAACATCATCTATGCGGTTCGCATCTTTTGTCTCAAAGATTTCCCTAAATTCAGCTCCTCTCTTACTTCTCATCCATTTCTAAAAATCTAGCTGCTCTCCCAACTTGACCAATGGTTTGCCTAGCGGCATTATACCATTGCTCAAGTTCGCATAGACGAAAACGTTATATGCCATTTATTTTTTATTTTTTCTATTCTAGATCCTTTTTATTGTTTCTTATCGGTATTTGTTCAATCGTTAATTTTTTATTAATTACTTTTGGTGGATCCTTTTCTGCTGCATTATTTATTTTTATAGTTAATTTAATTTCTTCTAAATTTATAATAGCTTGCTGGGGAGGTAGTAATCTTAATAGATTTACTGTTTCGTCATTCCATGGAAGGGTTTTTTCATTGATTATAACTTTACCTATTTCACCAAATGCTGCTTTATTATTTAAATCATCAATATAACCTTCTCTTTCTGTTAATAATCTTAATTTTGGTGCTGCTTCAGATGGTTGCATTTTTGTAAACTCTTTAACAAATTTGATATCTGGAAATTTATTTGGGAATCTAAGAACGTAATTAGTTAATTCAATTTGATCTTTTAAGTCTTTCAAAAATCTTATTTGCTGTTCAACAGTTCCAGTTTTTTTAACAGCAGCATCAAGCCCCTCAGGTAATGGATATTCTGTTTTTTCAGCTATTGCATGAACATCTTTCAACAATTGATCTCTAATTTGTTCTCGCGTTTTAGGTATTTCTTTTACATTTTCTATAGATAATTCTGCTCCCATAAATAAAATTTATTAAATAAATCTATATATTTTAGCATAATATAATATACGGATCAATTAAATTTACTGCTTTGGAGTCTAAAAAATAAAAAATAAACAGCGTATAACAGAGAATATGCGGTTCGCTTCATGAAATTCAACAAAGCCTAAAATCAACCAATTCAAATTCTCAATAAATCAAAAAATCATCAGCTCTCCCAACTTGACAAGTGGTAAGCCTCCGGCAATTATACCACATGTCAAGTTCGCATATTCTCAAACATTATACGCAATTCTAAAAATATTTTTCTTTTAATAAGGAATTTTGATAGGCTTTTTTTAAGACAAAGGGGATAAATTTGTTTTTTAAAATGCAGGAGGGGGAATATGGCGTTTTCTCCGTTAGCACTGCGAAAACGGTTTTATTTTTAGGGGAATTGGAATACAATAAGTTTGTTTAAATTTGATGTAAATTATGGAAACTACAAAAATTGCTTTGTTTAAAGGTCAAAAGATAAGGAAAACTATTCATAATAAAGAATGGTGGTTTGTAATCGTTGATATAATAGAGGCGCTTACTGATTCAGAAAATCCGAAACAATATCTAAAGAATATGTTGAATAGAGATGAAGAGTTAGCAAAAGGGTGGGTTCAAATTGAATACCCCCTTTTAATTGATACCGCAGGAGGTAAACAAAAGATGAACTGTGCAAATACAGAGGGAATTTTCCGTATTATTCAATCAATTCCTTCGAAAAAAGCTGAACCTTTTAAGAGATGGCTTGCAAAAGTTGGCCATGAAAGAGTTCAAGAGATTGAGAATCCAGAACTCGCAACAAAGCGAACTAGAATGTTATATAAACTAAAAGGATATTCTGATGATTGGATTGAGAAAAGAATGCGAGGGATTGCAATTCGTGAAGAATTAACTGATGAATGGCAAAAAAGAGGTGCAAAAGAAAACAAAGATTATGAGATTCTCACTGCTGAAATTTCCAAAGCCACTTTTGGGATAACACCAAGCCAATATAAAAAACTTAAAAATCTAAAACGAGAAAACTTACGTGATCATATGGATGATTTTGAACTCATTTTTACAATGCTTGGAGAAAGATCAACAACAGAAATTCACAAGACAGAAGATTCAAAAGGAATAGTAAAATTGAAACATGATGCAAATAGAGGCGGAAAAATAGCAGGAATTGCTAGAAGAGAATTAGAAAAAGAGCTTGGCAAATCGGTAATTTCAAAAGAAAATTATTTACCAAAGAAAAAATCTAAAAAATTGTTGAAATAAAATTATGATTCAAACTTGCAAAAATTGTAAACAAAACTTCGAAATCACAGATGAAGATTTGAAGTTTCTTGAGAAAATCGCCCCTATCTTTGCTGGTAAAAAATATTTAATTCCCCCTCAGACGATGTGTCCTAATTGCAGATTACAAAATAGGATGGCTTTTCGAAATGAACGCAAACTTTATAAAAGAAAAAGTACTTTGAGTGGCAAGGAAATTATTTCTTATTATGATGAAAATAGTCCATACAAAGTATATGATCAAGAGGAATGGTGGAGTGACTCCTGGGATCCTCTTGAATATGGAAGGAATTTTGATTTTTCAAAAACTTTAAATGAACAAATAAGAGATTTATATAAAGATGTACCACATGTGTCACTGAACAATATAAATGTAGAAAATAGTTATTATACCAACTATGCATTAAATCAAAAAAATTGTTATTTAATTTTTGGTGCTGGTAATAATGAAGACTGTATGTATGGAAAGTTTATAGTATATTCAAATAATGTAATTGATTGTCTGGCAGTTTATTCATCAGAGTTTTGCTATGAAGGAGTGGGATCTGAGGATTGTTATGATTGTAAATTTTTCGTTAACTGCAGACATTGTTCAGAGTCTCTGATGCTCGAGGATTGCCAATCTTGTAAAAATTGTATTTGCTGTTTTGGATTAAGACAGAAAGAGTACTATTTTATGAATGAATATATTGGCAAAGAAAAATTTGATGCAATCAAAAAAGAATATGCAGTTTTGACACAGACTAAAATTAATTTATTGAGAGAGAAATTAAATGAACTGCAATCTAAGCTTCCACATATAGGTTCACATATTTATGCCAGTGAAGAGTGCAGCGGAGACAATATCTTTAATTCAAAAAATTGTAAAAATAGCTTTGACGTAAAAGACTCTGAGAACTGCAATTATATTTATTTTGCACCAAAAACAATTGAAACAATGGACTGTGCATTTTGTGCTCCTGATGGCGTACAGTTTTGTTACAACATTTGTTCAACCGTAGCACTCAAATCATCAATGGTGACATTTTACACCTGGTATGGTAGCGATATTTATTACTGCATCGAATGCCACCATTCTAATAATATTTTTGGCTGTGTTGGTTTAAAACACAAAAATTATTGCATTCTAAATAAGCAGTATACGAAAGAAGAATATGAAGTTTTGGTGAGTAAAATTATAGAACATATGCAAAAAACAGGTGAATGGGGAGAGTATTTTGAAATGGCAACCTCTCCATTTGCATACAATGAAACAATAGCATCAGAATATTTTCCACTAAATAAAGCCGACATTTTAGCTAAAGACTGGAAATGGAAAGAAGAAGTTATAGAAATACCAAAAGTTGAAAAAATCATTCCAGCAAATTTACTACCAGAAACAATTAACGAAATTCCCGATGATATTCTGAATTGGGCGATAGAATGTGAGAATACTAAAAAACCGTTTAGAATTTTGAAACAAGAATTGGATTTTTATCGTAAAATGAATTTACCAATTCCTCACCTCTCTCCAGATGAAAGGCACAAAAACAGAATGGCACTTATAAATCCTCGCAAACTTTGGAAAAGGAATTGTAGTAAATGTGGAAATGAAATCAAAACTACCTACTCGCCAGAAAGAACTGAAATTATTTATTGTGAGAATTGTTATTTAAATGAAGTTTATTAAGAAGTTTTAGACTTTGGGCATTCACCCCTTGATCCCCTCTGCCCAAAACAAAAAACAAATTTAAGAATCAAAAAAAAGCCTATCAAAAAGAAATTGATTGAAAAATATTTTTAGAACTACGTATAACACTGTACATGCGGTTCGCTCTTCTAAACTCAAAGCCAGCATAAAAATCAGCAGATTCAAAATTCAAGTAAAGCAAAAACCTCAGAACGCTCTCCCAACTTAGAAAATGATCATAAATTGTATCATTCCCCTAACTTCGCATACGCTGAAACATTATACGCAATTCTAAAAATATTTTTCTTTTAATAAGGAATTTTGATAGGCTTTTTTTAAGACAAGAGGATAAATTTGTTTTTTAAAAGGCAGGAGGGGGAATATGGTGTTTTCTCCGTTAGCACTGCGAAAACGGTTTATTTACAGAAATTATAAATGAAAATGAATACGTAATTTTATAAATTTTAACTTTTAAAAAATATTATGAGCATAAATAAAATAGAGATTTTAAGAAATATTTGTTATACAGAGCTTGTTTACGGAAGAATAAATAAGAAACTTAATATTAAGTTTTCAAAAGAACAAATTGAAAAATTTATATTTAAAATTTTAAAAAAACTGAAGAAAAGTTTTTTATTAAAATCGGAAAAAATTTCTATATATCAAACACAGAAAACAATATTAAAATAACGATAAATTCAAATACTTTTAGAACCTGTCTAAGATCTCGTAATATTAGCACTTTTTGTGTCTTTTTATATCTGACTTCGTTGTTCATCATTTATTTAGCGAAGCTAAACTGCACTCTTCACGCCTTGTCATATATAAAAATCCATCAAAAATTATCTAAATTAGAGATCTTAGACAGGTTCTTAGAGTTATAACCGTCGATAGAATTGCAGAATAAAAAAATATTTTATTCCTCATTATTATTTAGTATAGTTATTTCTAGAAAGCTCACATTATAAGTAATGACAAAACTATATTCACAAAAAGATTATAAAAGCTTGATTCAAGATATCGGATCAATTTTTGAAGAAGGTAAAAAACAAGCATACAAAGCTGTAAACAATATCTTAGTTCAAACTTATCGAGAAATTGGAAAACGAATTGTGGAATTTGAACAAAAAGGAAAAATCAATTCGGAATATGGCAGTAAACTTCTTATTAATCTATCAAAGGAATTATCACCTTACGGAAAGGGTTTTAGTAGAAGCAATCTTACATATATGCGTCTATTTTATATCAAATATCCAAAAAGTGAGACAGTGTCTCACCAATTGACTTGGAGTCATTATTTTGAACTTTTAAAGGTTGATGATGATTTAGCTCGTAGTTTTTACGAGAAACAATCTATAAAAGAAAAATGGTCAATTCGTGAACTTAAAAGACAGAAAAATTCTATGCTTTTTGAAAGAATTGCTTTGAGCAAAGATAAAAAAGGAGTGCTAAAACTTTCTGAGCAAGGAGAAATTGTTGAGAGTTCAAGAGATATTATAAGAGAACCTTATGTTCTAGAGTTTTTGGGAATTGCTGAAAATTACAGATATTCTGAAAAAGAACTTGAACAAAAAATTATCGATAATTTACAGATGTTTCTTTTGGAGTTAGGTAAAGGTTTTACTTTTGGTAGCGTAGTCAAAATGGGGCGTAATGAAGTAAAAATTGAATGATATTTTG
>CAZEDK010000023.1:0-19653 GCA_964511025.1 uncultured Candidatus Peribacteria bacterium
ACACATAAAAATATATGACTAAGAATCTTATCAGTAATAGTAGATATTTAGCTTACAATCCTAAATTAAAAGAAAGAGCTTGTGAGATGAGGAATAATTCAACAGAAGCTGAAAAGAAATTATGGAATGAGTATTTTAAAAAATTAGATTATCAATTTTATCGTCAAAAGATAATAAATAACTATATTGTTGATTTTTATTGTCCTAAATTAAAATTAGTTATTGAAGTAGATGGAGATCAACACTCTGAAGTTAATAATTTAGAATACGATAAAGAAAGAACATCTATTTTAAATAATTATTTTTTAACTGTAATAAGATTTAAAAACGAAGAAATATCTAAAGAATTTGATAAAGTATGTAAAAAAATTAGCGATTATTTAAGAATAAAGCCCCCTTTAGGTGAAAGGGGGGCGGGGGGATTCCTATTCTTCTTATTTCAAACTATTTTCGAGTTGATCCGTTTTTTTTGCGTTGAACCGAAAAATATGATAAAATTATAAGATTTAAATTTTTAATCAATTTTTATATGAGTTATGAACAAGCACCACAAGCAAGTGGGTCTGAGTCAGCAAAAACGCTGCAGTTGGCTAATCAACGTGAAGAAATATTTTTTGTTTAATCACACTCCGCAATTAAGAATCTTACCAGCTCTCGTCCTGCCAAAAGACAAAGAAGAATCAATGCTTAAATTTCTTTTGTTTTCTAATGCAATGGATCTTGGTCTTACTGAAAAAGCATTTGGAGTCCTTGCTACTGAAAAAGATAAGGCTCACGATCAATTATTGGGTGTACAATGGAGAGGTTATACTGAAGGTGACTTAGTGCCTCAAGGAGTAAAAAGATTTTTTGATTTTTTTGAGCAAACTGCGGATTTTTTTCAAGCAGAATTGTTTGCAGATGACGAAAGTTTTACACCTGAGAATTTTGTACAATTTTTTACTATTCAAGTTGAAATTGCGCAAGCCAAAATATTGGAGTTAAGGAGATTGGAAAATAAAACCGTAGCAAATGCGCAAATTGAAAAACTAGAAGAAGCAATTCGAGCTTTTAATGAGGTAATAACAAAAGCCAAAAATGCTCATCTATTTACTAAGTTAGAGGTTCTAGAAAAAGAAATAAATGCTTAGTATAGTTTAAATGTTCAAAAAAATGTTCATAAAAATAAATTTGTATTTAAGGAAATGTTTGCGTTATAATATTTTTCGCAAACAAAATAATTCTAAAATGAAAAAAATTCTGCTAATTGTCTTAGTTTTGATTGTACTCATATAGATGAGGCGGGATTTTAATTAAACAAAATAATCCGTCTCAAGAAGCTTAAGACGGATTTTTATTATGAAAAAATATAAAACATTAACAGGTTCGCATTTGCTCGCCCTTAGTCTGATCGAAGAAGGAGTTGAACATATATTTGGCTATCCGGGAGGCGCTATCATGCCTTTTTATGATGTTTTGACACAATTTCCGGAGCTTAAACATATTTTGGTTAGACATGAGCAAGCGGCTGCATTGGCTGCAATAGGCTATAGTCGAGTTACAGGACATAAAAAAATAGGAACTTGTTTGGCAACGTCCGGTCCTGGTGCTACGAATTTAATCACCGGTATTTTTGACGCATATATGGATTCTATGCCAATTGTAGCAATTACAGGTCAAGTTCCAAGTTTTATGGTTGGTACGGATGCATTTCAGGAGGCAGATGTTATCGGTATTACTCAACCTATTACTAAGCAAAATTATTTTATTACTGACGCTGAAGATATACCAAGAATAGTGAAAGAAGCATATTATTTGGCGAGAACTGGCAGGCCGGGTCCTGTGCTTATCGATTTTCCAAAAGATGTTCAAAATGCCATTGTGGATAAATTTGAATATCCAGAGAAAGTGAATATACCGGGCTATAAACCAACATTTGCAGGAAATAAAAAAATGATAAAAGAAGCAATATCTTGGTTAAAAGATGCTAAAAAACCACTTATTTTGGCTGGTCATGGCATACTTATTTCCAATGCTACGTCGGAATTAAAAGAATTTGTAGAAAAAACGCAAATTCCAGTGATTACTACTTTGCATGGACTTGGTTGCTTCCCTGAAAATCACAAATTGTCTTTGGGGTGGCTTGGAATGCATGGGTATGCTTGGTGTAATTATGCGGTTCAAGAAGCAGATGTGATACTTGGTATTGGGTTGAGATTTGACGATAGAATTATTGGAGCTGCGTCAGATTTCGCTCCAAATGCAAAAATTATACACGTTGATATAGATCCTGCTGAAATAGGAAAAACTGTAGATTGCGATTTGCCGATAGTTGGAGACGCAAGAAATGTTTTGAAGGATATGAATGAGATAATGCAGCATTGTAAGCATGAAGCTTGGCATACTGTTTTGTTTGATTGGAAGAAAAAATATCCATTGCCGGATCAGCATAGATTAAAAAAAGGTTCAAAAGGTAGAGATGATAAGGATTCTATTTCTATGAGAGCTGTTATAAACGAATTACAAAAACAAACAGATGGAGATATTGTTATTGCGTCAGATGTAGGACAGCATCAGATGATTACTGCACAGCAATTTCAGTTTAAACATCCTCATCAGCATTTGACTTCCGGAGGTAGTGGCACAATGGGTTATGCGCTTCCTGCAGCAATGGGTGCAAAAGTTGCAAGTCCTCATAGTGAAGTTTGGGCAATTATTGGAGATGGAGGTTTTATGATGAATGTGCAAGAATTAATGACGCTGATTCAAGACAATATAGCAATCAAAATTGCGGTTTTGAATAATGGTTATCTTGGTATGGTGAGGCAATGGCAGGAATTATTTTTTGACAAAAATTATTCAGCCACACCTCTTCTTAATCCTGATTTTGTGAAATTAGCGCAGGCTTGCGGACTTCGCGCATACAAAGCATCTAATCACGATGAGATGGTTGATACTATTCAAAAAATGAGAACAGAAAAAGGTCCTGTTTTGTGTGAATTTGTGGTAGAATGCGAGGAGAATGTTTTTCCAATGGTTCCTGCTGGGAAAAGTTTGTCAGATACCATAACTGGTATATAGTATAGTGTATGGGGTATAGAGTATTTTGAAAAATGAAATCATCTATATAAATACCATATAATTTATGTCACAACAAGGAGAACAACAACGAAGTTTATATACACAGAAAAAAAGTCTTGAGCGTAAGACTGAGCATATTGTAGTTGCACTGGCTGAAAATAAACCCGGTGTCCTGAGCAAGGTTACAGGTATGCTTAGAAGGAGGGGATTTAATATCAATAGTTTAACGGCAGGGACTACAGAAGAGCCGGGTATATCTAGGATGACTTTTTTAGTTGACGGGACAAAGACTAATACCGAGCAATTGATTAAACAGCTTTATAAAGTTATTGAAATTGTCAAAGTAAGTGATTTGACTTCTGATAAAAAAGTTATAAGAGAGCTTGCATTGATAAAACTATATGCGACAAAATCAAATAGAAGCGAAATTATGCAAATAGTTGATATTTTCCGAGCACGAATTGTTGATGTCGGACATGATTCTATAATGGTTGAAATCACAGGAGATCATTTGAAAATAGATTCTTTCCTAGACCTTGTGCGTGGATTTGGAATCAAAGAAATTGCGAGAACCGGTGTAACAGCAATGATTAGAGTGTAGGAAAGTATCTATATATTTATTCCAAAATACATTCTTACTAAATATCCTATCCCAAAAGATATTGTAGAAACGCCAAGGCTAATCAAAGTCATTTCTACAAATCTGTGCTTGAAGTTCAAATTTTTTGCTATTGAAACGTAAAAATTAAATAGCAATATAATTATTATTGCGCAGATAAGCATTATAGCAAGCGAGATGAATGGGTTTTCTAATATGAGGTAAGGTGTAATAAGTAAGGATACTGTTACTAAATATGTTATACCTGTGTAAATAGCCGATGTAAGTGGATGCGGAGTTGTTAATTCTGTTTTTTGTGAAAGATATTCTGAAGCTGCCATAGAAAGTGATGCGGCAATGCCTGTGATTAATCCTGCAAGCCCAATCAATTTGTTGTTTTGAAAAGCAAAAGTCAGCCCAGCTAATGTGCCTGTTAATTCAACTAGCGCATCATTCAGTCCAAGAACTATCGATCCAATATAATCTAATTTTTTTTCTTGCAGTATTCCAATTAATTTTTGCTCGTGTTCGTTTTCATCATCTATTATTATTTTTGCTTCAGGGATCTCTGTTAATAATTTCGAATAATTATTTTGGGCATTTGATTCTCCTTTTTCCATTAAACGCAGTCCAAACGTTAGACCAAATATTCTTGTGATATAGTAATAGAAAAAAAGTTCTCTTTTGTTGGGTTTTAGATCTTGTTGTGTAAATTCTTTCCAGAAATGATAATGTTTTAATTCATCTATAGCTATATTTTCCAAAATTTCCTGATTTTTTTTGTTTTTTATACTTTTTGCCAATTTTAAGTACAAATAATGTTCTGTAATTTCACTTTGTTGTGATTTTTTGACAATTTGTAATGCTTTTGTAGAAAGTTTACTTTGTGTAATCATAAAATGGTTTATTCAGTCGTATGACTGATATTATTACAAATTTACATTTATAAAATTTTTTAGGCAAATTAATATTTTTGATATAAACTTTTTTTGTTTTCTTTGTTTGAAAAATGATTTCAGAAAAACTCCAAAAAATTATAAACAAACAAAATCTTGTTTTTGAAGAAGCTGTCAATTTAGCAGAATCAATAATTGAAGGTGAGTTAAATGATATTGAAATTGCAGCTTTTTTAAGTGCTTTGCAAACGAAAGGAATTTGTGAAAATGAACTGGCTGCCTTTGCACAAGTTATGAAAGAAAAAACTTATAAGAAATTACAGGATTTAGTTAAGTTTTCTGGTTCTTTATGAAAATAATACTCGCTTCCAAATCACCTAGACGAATACAATTACTCAAAGAAACAGGCTTTGATTTCGAAGTTATGCCAAGTGATTATGAAGAGTTATTTCATGAAAATTTGCCACCAGAGCTGTTAGTTATGAAGCATGCAGAAGGGAAAGCGGATTATATAAATGAAAAATTAAAAATGAAAAATGGAAAATCCAAGACGCTAAATACAATATACAAAATACAAAATACTTTTATACTTGGAATTGATACGGTTGGTTACTGCATGGGGAAAATTTTGGAGAAGCCAGTAGATAGAGCTCATGCACAGGAAATGATAAAAATGCTTGCAAGCGAACCACACGTAGTTTTTTCAGGAATGTGTGTGATAGATCTAAAATCGAATAAAAAAATTGTTCAATATGAAAAAACTGAAATCACATTTGGAGAAATGAAAGATAGTGATATTGAGTGGTATTTGGATCAAAATGAGTGGCAAGATAAGGCAGCTGCTTATGCAATTCAAGGAAAAGGAGCTTTGTTTGTAAAAGAAATAAAGGGGGATTTCTTTAACATAGTTGGTTTGCCTCTTCATAGACTTAATCAAATGTTAAAATCTTTTTGATTTTGTTGAATAATTTTCAAAAAATTGCTAAATTAGTTTTGAATAATTTCTAAAATAAAAATATGTCAAAAAAAGGTGGATTATCTCTTTTGTTCGGTGCGATTATAGGTGGTTTAGCTGCTTTGTTTTTTGCTCCGGTGAAAGGTACTGAAATGAGAAAAAAAATCAAAAATGAAGTTGATAAAGGTGGTATTGGTTTACACACCATGTCAACCGAATTGAAAGATATGTACGGTGATATGAAAAAAAGTTTTGAGAGGTGGTTAAAAACTGAAGATGTTACGGATGTTATTAAAAAAGGTAAAAAGGCGATAGATCAAGCTAAGACAAAAGGAAAAGAAGTTTTGGAAAATATTGTTAATGAAATTGAAATTGCTACAGATAATGGAATGAAAACTGTAAAAACGACTAAGAAAGTTGTTGAAAAAACTAAACCTAAAAAAAAGGCTAAAGCAGCTAAGGGTTTTATTGTTTCAAAAACTAAAAAATAACTTTTAAAATATGGCAAAAGAAGACCCTTCAAGTAGCGCAAGGCAAATCAAAACAGGTATGTCGGCAGAGATTGCAAAAGGAGTATATGCTCATGATGCTCATTTTAATATGACTCTCTATGATGGCTGTTTTACTTTTTTTGTGCGTGAACCTTTTGATCCTAAAAGAGAAACTATTAATGTGACATCAAGAGTTTTTATGCCAATACATAAAGCAAAAGAGCTTGCTGAAATGATTTTAGCTAGCATCAAACAGACAGAAAGCAAACTTAGAAAGTAAATCAAAATATGGTTGCGGGGGGAGGATTCGAACCTCCGGCCTCCGGGTTATGAGCCCGACGAGCTGCCACTGCTCTACCCCGCGTCGATAAAAAGCTCTGCCAATATATATTAAAGAGCCATGACTGTCAAAATTTTTATTTTTAAATTGTATATATGTTTCAAAATTTTCCTAATTATCAAGAGTTGAAGTTAAAAACTATTATTACATTCATTATTGTTTTAGTTGCTTTATCAATTGTTTATGATGGCTTAGTGAGAGTGCCTGCTGGCTATACTGCGGTTATATTTGATCTGGGTAGAGGCGTTTTGGAGCGTCCGTTGTCTCCAGGACTTCATTTGAAGATACCAATTTGGCAAAAAACAGTCCTTTTTGATGTGAGAACGCAGCAATATACTATGAGTATGGCCGAAGAAGAGGGTAGCTTGCCTGGTGATGATAGTGTTGAAGCGAGAACAAAAGATGGACAGCTGGTAAATGTCGATGCTACAATACTTTTTCATATTAATTCTGTTGATATTCCTTATGTATATCAAAATTTGGGAACTTTGAATGATGCTGAGGTGAAAATAGTCAGACCACAGGCGAGAAAAGATATTAGAAGCGCAGTTGCCCTTTATAATGCATTAGATTTGGTTTCCGAAAAAAGAGATGAATTTATACAAGAAATCAATACAAGACTGGAAAAATCTTTAAGTCAGCATAGTATTACGCTTGAAGAAGCTGCTATTAGAAATATATCTTTTTCTGAACAATTTGCAGCCGCTATAGAAGAAAAACAAATTGCACAAGAAAAAGTTAAAACCGCAGAATTCCGTAAAGAGCAGTCAAAACAAGAGAAAGAACAAAAAATCATTGAAGCGGAAGGTGAAGCGCAAGCTATTAGTTTGAAGGGTGCTGCTTTAAAACAATATCCGGAAGTTATTCAGTTGGAATTTGTAAATAAAATGGCGCAAGATATCAAATGGGGTATATTGCCTGATGGTGTAGTTCCTTTGCTGGATTTAAATAAACAATAATTTTAAAATTTTAATTTATGTATCGAACACATACTTGTAATGATATTTCCGAACAAAATATAGATCAGCAAGTTACTTTGGCTGCTTGGGTTCATAGAAGACGAGATCATGGAGGACTTATATTCATTGATTTGAGAGATAGGTACGGCTTAACACAAATTGTATTTGATCCGCAGTATGTTGATGCTCACAACATTGCACAAACTATGAGGCCGGAATTTGTAGTGCAGGTCAAGGGTCTAGTGCGAATGAGACCTGAAGGAATGGCAAATCCAAATTTGGCGACAGGAAAAGTTGAATTGCTTGTTAAGGAAGCGAAGATTTTGACAAAATCAAAAACTCCGCCTTTTGAAATTGATCAGGATAAGGATGTAAATGAAGAAGTGAGGTTGAAATACAGATATCTCGATTTGAGAAGAGATAGGATGCGAAAGAATATTATATTGAGGCATGATGTTGTGAAGCATATTAGAGATTTTATGGACAGTGAAAAATTTATTGAAGTGGAAACTCCTATTTTGATCAAGGGTACGCCTGAAGGTTCTCGTGAATATGTTGTGCCTTCCAGATTATATGCCGGTCAGTTCTATGTTCTGCCACAATCACCACAACAGCTCAAGCAATTGCTTATGGTTGCTTCAATGGATAGATATTTCCAAATTGCCAGATGCTTTCGTGATGAAGATCAAAGAGGGGATAGGCAACCTGAATTTACACAGCTTGATGTTGAGATGTCATTTGTTGACGAAGAAGATATTATAGATGTTAATAGCAGGCTTATGCTTACTATACTTAATAAATTTGCGTCTGATAGAAAACTTTTGTTCGGCGAAAAAATTCCTCGTTTGACATGGCAGGAAGCTATGGATAAATATGGTGTAGACAAGCCGGATTTGAGATTTTCTATGGAAATTGTAGATTTAAGTTCTGAATTGAAAGATAGTCAGTTCAGTGTATTTGCAAATGCTGTCAAGGAAGGCGGAGCTGTAAGAGCTTTAAAAGTTGAAGGTGGAGCGAAATTCAGCCGAAAAGAAATAGATGAACTTACAGAAGTGGCAAAAATTTACGGAGCAAAAGGTCTTGCTTACATTATTTATGATACAAGTGGCGAAATCAGGTCTCCTATTTTGAAATTTTTATCTGAAAATGAACAAAAGATGATTACAGATAAAACAGGAGCTCAAAAAGGTGATATTGTATTCTTTGAGGCTGACAGTTTTGATGTTGTTTGTGCAAGTTTGGGCAATGTTCGTCTTTCTTGCGCTGAAAGGATGGGGCTTAGAGATGAGAATATTTTTGCGTTATGTTGGGTAACTGATTTTCCTATGTTTGAGTATGACAAGGATGAAAAAAAATACAATGCGTCACATCATCCATTTACAAGTCCGAGATTAGATCATGTAGACATGCTTGAAAAAGGTGAATATGACAAAGTTTTATCTCGAGCTTACGATTTTGTTCTCAATGGCAATGAAATTGGAGGAGGCAGTATTCGTATACATGATAGTCACGTTCAATCTACAGTTTTCAAAGCTCTTGGAATTTCTATTGAAGATGCAAGACATAGATTTGGTCATATGCTTGAAGCCTTTGAATATGGTCCGCCACCGCATGGAGGTATAGCATGGGGAATAGATCGTTTAATAATGATTTTGTGCAAAGAGCCAAATATTAGAGAAGTAATAGCTTTTCCAAAAGATCAAAAAGCAAAAGATCTTATGACCGGTGCTCCAAGTACATTGCCTGATATTCAGATTAATGAGGCAAATGTAAAGGTGATTAACGTGAAACTTTAGGAGAATTTAATTACATAAATAAGTTATATGCCAACATTAAGTCCAAAAAAACCGCAATCAGAATTTGCTTTTATAGAGCTTTCATCATTAGAGATAAAAATACTTGAAAAAGTGAAGAAGAGTAAAATAGATATTAGGGAGGGTAGGTTTGAAGATGCTAGAACATTTTTTAAAAGATTTAAAAAAGAAAGAAATATTAAATGAAAATTTATAAAGTAATAATCTCATCAACTGCAAAATCAAATCTTGCAAGTATATATGACTATATTTCTCAAGACTCAGTTAATAATGCTGAAAAATTTACTAATCATTTAGAAAATGAAATCAATGCGTTAGAAATTTTTCCAAATGCTTTTCCAGAATTTAATTCATCAAAATTTTCAATTTTTAACTTACGAACAAAGATTGTTGATAAAAATTATTTGATTGTATATGAAGTAGACGAGTTTTTTCTGGAAGTTATTGTGCATGCGATTGTACATGTGGCTGGGAATGCTGAATAGCTGAATTGTTTTAATCTAAATTATTAATGGATTCTTAAATCCTAGCCTTCAAAAGAAATATTAGTTCTGCTTTTAATTTATTTTTCACAAAAATCTTCATCTTTTCATCCAATAGCTCTCCTAAACCTTCGAGCATTTGACGATCTTTTAGTTTTTCGATAATTGCAATGCAAATTTCTAAATAATCTTTTAAAGATTTAGTTGTCCACTTACAAATTATATTTTTATCAAAGTCATAGTTATTTTTTAAGAAAAACCAAACATCAAAAACATCACGCATTGCAAGATTTGTACGATTCGCAAGCGCTATTAATTTATAGGTAAAAAGCTCTGTTTTATTAATTACAAGCATAGAAATACCCAAATATTCTTTTAAAACATATTTGCTTTTTAAATTTCTAGTGGAAATTTCAATTTTTATATTATGTTCGCCGTTACCATATGATAAAAGGAAAAATAAAGTGAATCTTTTTTGAAATTTATTCTTAATTTCGCCATATGTACACAAAATTTCTTCAATTTCCTTCATGACTAAGTTTTTTTTCTCTGTACTTATGTCAAGCAAGTCAAAATCGAGATCAACTGAAAATCTAGGCAGATCATAAAAAAGATAAGCTGCGGTTCCTCCCTTGAATCCCAAAAAAGGCGCTATCTTAATATTTGTATAAATATCTTTTAATATCTGTATCAGAATCAATTTGTGTTTTTTTTGATTGAGCATAAAAATTATTTATTGTTTTTATAATATTTATTTAATCTTTTAATAAGACTTTTATTGTCATATATTTTGACCAAATCAAAGCATTTTTTCCAATCTATATTCTTTAAATTATCAAAATAATAATTGTTAAACAAATAAATCATATCTAGAAATGCCCTTTCCATGCTTGCAATCATATATCCATCTTTTTCTATTAAATTGTCTTTGCAATAAAGTACATTATCTTTCAGTTTCCTATAAGTTATTCTTTGAGAGCCACATTCAATTTCACGTTTTAGATAACTTGCCACAAAAATCTCTTCATAATATTGAAAAATCATACCATGATATCTTAAAGCAGTTTCAAAACTAATATAGGATGGTGTATAAATACTTACAGCAAGCTCATTGCGGTTATAATTTTCATTTTTTGCAAATATGCCTTTTCTTAAATGTATTAAGTCGCTTCTTTGAATATAATAGTTTATTTTTGATTTCAAATTATTCATATTTCCTTCGCTCCAAATCAAAGCTAAATCCTTTGAAGTAAATATTGTTTTATCAGATTTATAAACTTTAGCTAAATTATTCATAAATATTTAGTCTAGATGTAAGAAAATATCACACCTATAGTATACATTATTAACATTGTAAATCAAAATTATTTGATTCAGGCAGGCGCGAGGATGATACGCGGTAAAGTTACAAAAGCGGTGAGCAATTACGTTTACCCTACTGGATTCCAGATCAGGTCTGGAATGACAATCAAGAATGCAAATAGCGGTGAGCAGTTACTAAGAAGCTCTTATTCAAAGTTACAACGCCACATTTCTAAAAAAAATCCATCTAAACTTTTTATTTCTCAGCTCTCAATTCTCGGTTCTCAGTTCTTTTTATGCTATAATATATAGATTTTTTAATAAATAAAAACATGAAAAAATTCAAATTGTTTACAAATAGGTTGATATATGATTTCGATGTGCCTGATGTTGCTAGTATGCCTGATTTGCTTGAAGCTAAAGGTGAAAAACTAAAAACACAAGAAACACAAACAAATCAAGATATTGCTAATGGTGAAAACAAAGCAGGGAGACAAGAAAGTTTCTTACTAAAATTGGTGCAAAAATTACATGATTTGACTCCACAAGGTAAACAGGGAAAAGTTAGAGAGGCAACATATAGCAAATTAGAAGATGTCAAAGCACAAATAGCAGCAAAGAGGGATGATATGAAAGCTGATATTAGGGTCGCAACAAGTATGGCTCAACAGCGTGAATTGGGTCAGCTTAGGCTTGAACAGTCGCGTTTAGAGCAAGCTTTAGGAATACAACCTGAAAAACAAAATGAAGTTGTTCGTTTTACAGAAACAATTGATACAGAAAATTGGCCTGATGAGCAATTTGTTGATTATGTGAATCAACATTTAATGGGTAAAAATGCACCTGTTAGAGCTGCATGGTCTGATAGTCAAAATGACATATACGCTGAATACGTTAGACTTCAAGCTCCAAAAGTGACTGAAGAAGCTAGGAAAGCTAATGCAGCAAGTTACTCGAATCGACCACGAGTTGAAAACGTAGAGATTCGTGTAGCTCAAAAATGAAATAGTATAGATTAATCAAGATTTTTAACGTGTTAAATTCTCAAATCCAAATTCTCATTCAGTCCTCCAAACTCCTTTCCTCTCAAAAAAAAGAGCAGTTTTTGAGTTTTTTAGCGAAAATGACAGAAGGGCAGAAGAAAATTTTACTTAAAAATTTAGAAAATCTGAAAATTGCCGAAGAAAATTTGAATACTCTTAATTCAGTAGAACTTGAAGAAGGTGTAGCTCTTTACAAAGTGGCGATTGGTCACTTTTATCAAAAAGCTTCTAAAAAAGCTAGAAATATTTCAGAAAAAATAAATTCTCAAAGTGAAAATATAGAGATAACTTTATTAGATTCTCAATTGCAAAGTATTAATTAATATGCCTGAAACTTTACAAAATTCCGAAATTGATAAAAGAGTTATTGATGCCAATAACCAATGTACTGAAAAACATGAATTATCTGATGCTGATTTTTTAACTGTTATGACAGGTATAGATGAAGAGATTAATAATAAAAAAACTAAAATTGCAGAAGCAGTTGAAAAAACATTGAATTATCTTAGTCAAGATGAAAAAAAAGATTTTGTGAAACAAATGAATGATGAAGCGCAAGATATGTATGCTGATTTTGGAGAAGAAGTTATGAGAGATGATAATTGTGCAAAAGTTGTAAGGGCAAAACAAGCATTAGATGACCTTTCTGATTTGCTTAATGATATTGATTTTAAATCTGGTTTTCTTGATAGTTTAACAACATTAAGATCGACTATTTTGGATTCAGGTTCTGATGCAGAATTGAAATTAGATGCCAAACTCGCTCGTTTACAGACGTTAATTCAATCGAATTTAGATAATGGTTATCAAATAGCAATTGATCAATTAAATAAATTAATGCCTGAGATTGTAGGATTGGGTGTGGATACTTCATCAGTTGAACAATATGTTAAGGCGGAAGCTAAACAGATTGAAGAAAAAAAAGGTTATTTGTCATGGCTTAAGCTACCTAAAATAACACTTTTTAAAGGTCAACAAAGTCAACAGGCAACAGAAGAAGTAGCGGGATCAAGTTTTGATAAAGGTAAAATTTTAGATCTATGCGATGATTTGAAAGTAGATGGTGAATTTGTTGGGCCTCGTTTAGTCACAGCTCTGGCCGGGAATCCACCTGACAAAAGAGGTTTTGATAAAGCTTTTAATGCTTTGCCAGAGGATAAACGTCGACAGGTAGTAGCTTTAATAAAGGATGAGCTTTTGAAAAAATTAGATATATAGAATTTATTTATCTCACCTGGTATCCATTCTTATTTCAAGGCATAATTGATTATGCTAGCTAAGACTTTTTATTGCATAAATTATTATATTTATATACAATATTTATGTTTGCAAAATAATATTTATATTTATGTCTACCATTACGTACACAAGTAACCTTTCAAGTGATCTCATGTCATGGCTTAATTCTTTTGCCAAAGATGAAAAAATTACAAAGAGAGATGTTATAGAAGAAGCTCTGCGGAAATATAAGGATGAAGTAAAAAGACGGAAGTTATCTGCCAGTTTCAAAAGAGCCTCAAAGGATCCAGAGATGTTTGCTTTGGCTGAAGCTGGTTTAGGTGATTTTGTTGAACAGTTAAAAAGATATGAAGCATGAAACAAAAAGATATATATCTTGCGAAATTAGATCCAATAGTTGGTAAAGAACAGGCAGGAATTAGACCTGTTGTGATTATTTCAGGAGATACCATGAATACTGATTTTGATATTTGCATAATTTGTCCAATTACATCAAAAGTTAAAAATTATGAAGCTTGCGTGCTGTTACGCAAATCAACACTGAATAATTTAAATCAAGATTCAGAAGTTCTTTCTTTTCATGTGCGTACAGTTTCAAAAGATAGATTTATCAAAAAGATTGGAGAAATAACTGATCAACAATTGGAAGAAGTTTTAATCGGACTTGTGGATGTTTTGAAATATTAAAATTAATTTTGAATAATGTTCTGTGATCAAACAAAAATAACGGTGATAGCGGGTAACGGCGGAGATGGAGCTGTGAGTTTTCATAGAGAAAAATTTGTTGCACATGGTCCGCCGGATGGAGGCAATGGCGGAAAAGGCGGCAATATAATTTTCAAAGCTGTTGACAATCTAAATACTCTTTCCAACTATCGAACAAAAAAAATGTTCAAAGGGGAAGGTGGAGATAATGGAAAAAAAAATAATTGTACCGGTTATAATGGTGAAGATTTAATTTTGGAATTACCTGTTGGAACGGTTATATTTGAGGATAAAGGAAAAGGGATAAAGGATAAAGAAAACATAGAATATAACGTGATTGCTGATTTGTCGGAGTTGGGGCAAGAGTATTTGGTGGTAAAAGGTGGTAGAGGTGGCAAAGGAAATGCCAGTTTTGTTTCCAGTGTTCGTCAAGCTCCATCTTTTGCGGAAAATGGCGAACCGGGTGAAGAAAAGGAATTATTATTAGAACTGAAATTGGTTGCAGACGTTGGTATTATCGGTATGCCATCAGCCGGTAAATCCACTCTCATTTCTAGAATTTCAGCCGCCAAACCTAAGATAGCTGATTATCCTTTTACAACTCTTATTCCCAATCTTGGAGTTGTTGATATGAAGAATTTTGGAGGAGAGGATGGTCAAAGTTTTGTTGTTGTGGATATTCCCGGATTGATAGAAGGCGCGGCTGATGGCAAGGGGCTTGGTGATGAATTTTTGCGTCATGTGACGCGCGCCAAATTTCTAATTCATTTACTCGATGCTAATCTTGATGACATAGTGGATAATTATTTAATTATAAATAGAGAACTCGCAAAATATTCTGATGATTTGGCAAAAAAAGATCAAATAGTAGTTATTAATAAGATTGATTTACTCGATGAGGAATTAGCTAATTTTTTACTTAAACAGTTGGAAGAGGCAAACAAAAAACTCAAAGGTAAAATTCTTCTCATATCAGCAGTTACAGGTATTGGATTAAATGATTTAATTTGGAAGCTTTGGAAACGAATTAGTCGTACAGCGCAAGTTAGAAGTTCAGAGATTGAGCAAGTGGAGTCTCACAAAGTTTATACTCCGCATTTGGATAGGCAGAAATATGATTTTGAAATTACTTTGATTGGTGAAGAAAAAATTGTAGATGAATATGTACAGCCTGTTAGAAAACGTAAAACAAAAAAAGAACGCATGGAATTTAAAAAGGATGAAGAGCTTGATGAAATTGATCTAAGTGAACAATTACCAGTCGAGCACAAAAAGAGGAAAATTTTTTCCATTGCTTGTGAAAGGCTTGAACAGATGGCGCGCATGACAAATTTTGATAATATTGAAGCAGTTGATAGAATACATGATGTTATGAACAAACTTGGAATATACAAGGCATTAATTAAACAAGCTGCCGTAAGTGGTGATAAAATTGTTATTGCTGGTAAGTTTTTGAAGTTTAGAGAGCTATAGTTTTTAGAAAATACTAACAACTAACAACTAATGACTTGAAACTAATAATAGGTCTCGGTAACCCGGGTAGTAAATACGCAATGACAAGGCATAATGTCGGATGGTTGGCGTTAGATGACTTTAGTGAACAAAATAATTGTTCGCCTTTTGCAGATAATCCAAAATTTAAATCTCATATTTCAAAAAATATTTTATACGAGCGTGAATATATGTTGATTAAACCGCAGACTTTTATGAATAATTCAGGAGAAGCTGTGGCTATTTTGGCAAATTTTTACAAAATTGATCTTAGCAAAGATTTACTTGTTGTTTATGATGATGTTGATCTCAAATTGGGAAATATGCGATTTCGGCCTGATGGTGCTGCCGGTACGCATAATGGTATGAAATCAGTTCTTCAAATGCTGGGAACGGAAAATTTTCCACGTTTGCGTATTGGAATAGAAAGTAGGGGAGATAAAGCTCCATTAGAGCAAGATATACATAGTTTTGTGCTTTCAAATTGGATGAAAGAAGAGAAAGATATTTTGCTGAAAATTTTAAAAGAAACATCTTCTGTGATAGAAAATTTTATAAAAGGTGAAATTTCTCTTGCCTTTTCTCAGTCAGTTTTGTAGAATCTGCTGGCATCTAAAGTTTAGAAAGCCAAAGGCTCCCCGTTGGGGTTTAAAATTTAAAAGGTGTTTGCAATTATTCAAACCGGTGGCAAGCAATACAAAGTTGCTGAAAAAGATATTTTGGAAATAGAAAAACTTTCAGATCTGAATTCTGGAGATTTGCTTAATGTTGACGAAGTTTTATTGATAGCAAAAAGCGATAATGATGTCATCATAGGTCGTCCATATATTGAAGGAGCTTGTGTTGAGTTGAAGGTGATTGATCATGTACAAGGTGACAAAATCAAAGGTTTTACATATAAAGCAAAAAAGAGAGTTCAGAGACATTTTGGTCATAGACAAAAATATACTGAAGTAGAAGTGGTCAAGATTTTAGAATCGGGTAAAAAAACAATGATTAAAATTGAGAAAAAAGAAGAAATATCAGAAAAAAAGTTAGAAGAAAAAATGGAAACGAAAGAAAAAACTGTAAAGAAAGCTGTTTCAAAAAAGACGACATCTAAACCTAAAGCAAAAAAAGCTGAATAATCTTATTTAATAGAAATTATTTCATCCATATCTTTTGGTAAATCCGCCTTTAGTGTTTGTTGTTTATTTTTCCCCGGTAAAATCAGACTTAGTTTGTAGGCGTGGAGAAGCTGTCTTTTTTTGTATAGTGTATGGTGTATGGTGTATGGTGTATTTAATTTTTTAGCGAATAAGTTATCTAGGTTTTGATTGCCGTACGTTGTGTCAAAGACAATCGGATGACCTATTGAACTTAAATGCACTCTGATTTGATGAGTTCTGCCTGTTTCAATTTTGATTTCTAGGACTGAAATATCTAATTTTTCAGAATATTTTTTTACTATAAAATGAGTAATTGCATTTTTACCTTTTTGTTGATTTTGAATGGACATTTTTTTTCTATCTGTATTACTTCTTCCGATGGGTGACTCTATTGTTCCAGTTATTGTTGCCATTTTTCCGTGCGCAATTGCTATGTAAATTTTTTCTATTTTTCTATCTTCGATTAATTTTGCTAAATATCTATGAGTTTTGTCATTTTTCGCTACCATGATTAAGCCTGATGTGTCTTTGTCAAGTCTGTGTACAATTCCAGGCCTTTGTGTGCCACCTATTTCACTTAAATCTTTGCAATGAAAAAGCAGCGCATTTACGAGGCTATGTTTTGTATTGTCGCCACTTTCTGATGGATGTACGACCATATTTGGTGCTTTGTTGATGACAATGAGGTTTTCGTCTTCATAAACGATATTTAATGCTATGTTCTCCGCGTCTATATTTAGTTTTTTAATTTCTGGAAAATTTACGCTTATTTTATCTGTGTCTTTTATGTTATAGCCGGATTTTAATTCAATTTTATTATTTACTGTGATATTTCCATCAATGATTAATTTTTGAATATATGTTCGACTTCTGTCCGGATGTTTTTCTGAAATGTGTTTATCTAGGCGCATTTTTCCAAAATTAAAATTTCTCTGCCAACAATTTGATCATCTCTATTATAAATTAATGTGTTTCTTTTGCTGAGATATACGAATGGATATTTTTGAATAAAATTTTTGGAAAATGTTGGAATGATTTTATATCCGGTCTGACCTAGCATTTTATCGAAATTTGTAAGTAATACTGTATGTGTTCTGTCTTTGAATGCAGGCAAACAAAGGATGATTTTGGTTATTTCGCAGTTGTTTGCGTTGAGCAAAAATTCCGAATGAATATTGAGAATGATGTTTTCTATTTGATTGATTTCATTTGGTGTTGGCAATTTACTCTGTGGAGGTCCTAGATAGCCCTCTGTTACTACTGTGCTTTGTTTTGCTGTTTCTTTGTCAACATAAAAATTACGCGAATCCTCAAGATAAATTTCCCATTTTTGATTGAAAATTTTGAATTTTTCACAAAGCCACCTTAAATTCAATTCTGCGCCTTCTGCTTGTTTTTCACTTATATCCGAACCAATGACATTTTTCCCCATCAGTAATGCTTCCATTAATACAGTGCCGCTTCCACAAAATGGATCAATTATTGAGTTATTAGAACTGAGAGCTATGTTTATCATTATTTGAGCTAACTTGGGTGGGAGCATGCCTGTTTTTGCGTCGCGAAATGGCTTGTCGTAATCTCTTATTGAATAAGCATCTATATCTTGTACAGCTAATGTTTGGGTTAAATATATTTTATTATTAACTTCGACTATGTTGAGTTCGTAAGCTTTTTCTAAATATATTTTTTCTTTAAAAAACACAGCGGCAGGAATGTTTTGACCATTTTTATTTATAAATCTCGCAATCAAACCTTCTTTTTGTAAAGCTTTTTTAATGTCATTTAACAATTTCACAACAGAAATTCCAAGATTTGTGCGAAATAATAGTTTATTAATACCAAAAATTACTTTTTCATCTTTTTTGTACTTTTTCATCAAAAAATTTATGGAATTAATTATAATGTCATTGGTATCTCGAAGTTCGGATATAATTTGTGAAATTTTCAAAGTACCTCCTATTTTATCTAGGCAAATTTGTGCGTCATTCATGGAAAATGAATCTTTTATGTTTAGCAGTGCATATTTTGGATTACTATCTTCTATATTATTTTCACCAAAAATATGTACTAATTCAGCCAAAGATAATGTACTAAGCCTGCCAAGATGAAATATATATTTTTCCAATTTTAAATTTTGAATTCTTAATTTTCCATTATGCCACAAAGAAAGTATAAATTTATATTCAAGTTTATAATAGCTATTTTATTTTTTTATTCTGTATTTTTGATTGGAAGGCTTGGTTATGTATATGAATTAAAGAAAAGTCAGCCAATGATTACGACAACGATTTTTGAGTGATTTTGTTATTTCCCATTGTAAAATTCAATGGATTTGCTATAAATCTTAAGCTTAATATTTTTGAAAATACTTAACTTTAAATTTTTAACTTATATATTATGTCGATTTACAAAGGCACTATGAACAAAGTACAGATTATAGGTAATCTTACTGCTGACGTGGAGATGAGACAGACAACAAGCGGTCAAATGGTTGCAAATATAAGGGTCGCTACAAATCGTGGATGGAAGGATCAAAATAGTAGCCAACAAGAAGAAGCTGAATTTCATAATATTGTTCTTTGGGGCAAACTTGCTGAAATTGCTTCAAAATATTTTACAAAAGGCAAAAAAATATATGTTGAAGGACGTCTCCGAACAAGAAGTTGGGAAGGGCAAGATGGTGTCAAAAGATATACGACAGAAGTAGTTGCAGAAAGTGTAATGATGCTTTCTTCAGCTATGGGCGGACATGAGCCATTTGCACATCATCCAGCTAGTCCTGCACAAAATACTAAGCAAGAGCACAAGGTGGAAACTTTTGAAGATGGAGATCTGAGTTATCAAAATAATGATGAGATTGCCATTGAAGATTTGCCATTTTAGATAATATATCTTGAGTTTATTAGGGCCCTTAGCTCAGTTGGCTAGAGCGCCTCGTTTGCACCGAGGAGGTCGAGAGTTCGACTCTCTCAGGGTCCACCAAATTATATTTTAAAAAAAGCTATTGGCTACCCGCCCGAACGTACCGAGTTAAGGAATGAAAAACATGTAAGAGGACTGTTCGGTACGGGCGGGGAGCGCCTCGTTTGCACCGAGGAGGTCGAGAGTTCGACTCTCTCAGGGTCCACCA